>JBKPPH010000327.1:0-40780 GCA_046733535.1 Acidobacteriota bacterium | reverse complement strand
GTCGACGTACCGGTCCACCGACGCCGGCAAAACATGGACGCCGATCAAAGGCGCGCCGGGCGGTGACGACTATCACCAACTCTGGATTAACCCGGACGATCCGAAACGCATGATCCTCGCGAGCGACCAGGGCGCGATTGTCACGCTGGACGGCGCCGTCACCTGGAGCTCGTGGTACAACCAACCGACCGCGCAGATCTATCACGTCGCCGCCGACTATCGTTTTCCTTACTGGGTCACCGGCGCGCAACAAGACAGCGGCGCTGTCGGCACTCCTTCGCGCAGTCGTCATTCAGACATTTCGAATCGCGACTGGGAAGGTTTGTGCGCTGGCGGTGAAGCGGGATACACAGCGCCTGATCCGCTGCATCCGGAACTTCTCTTCGGCGGTACCGTCCAGCGTTGTAACGTCCTTACGGGTGAGACGAAAAACGTTTCTCCTGAACGTGGCGCGACGCCGGGACAGTACCGTCACGCCTGGACGCAGCCGCTCGTCTTTTCGCAAGCGGATCCACACGCGCTCTATTACGCAAATCAATTTCTCTACAAGACGACGAATGGCGGTGAGAGTTGGACACAGATTAGTCAGGACTTAACGCGTGAAGATCCGGGAGTGCCGCCAAACCTGAATGAGGCTGCTGCCGCGGACGCGCCCGTCGACAAGCGCAGAGGCGTGGTCTACACGATTGCGCCTTCGCCCTTGAGCGCGTCGACGATCTGGGTTGGTACCGACGATGGCCTAATTCACCTTACTAAGGATGACGGCAAGACGTGGCAGAGTGTCACGCCGCCGGCCCTAACGTCGTGGAGTAAAGTGGTGATGATCGAGGCATCACACTTCAACGTCAACGAAGCTTACGCTGCGGTCGAGCGGCATCAACTGTCGGACTACGATCCGCACATCTATCGCACGCTTGACTCTGGCAAAACGTGGAGCGAGATAACAAAAGGACTGCCCGCGGGCGTTTACGTGCAAACGGTGAAGGAAGATCCGGCTCGCCGTGGGTTGTTATTCAGCGGCACCGAGCGTTCTGTTTTCGTTTCGTTTGACGATGGAGATCACTGGCAGTCGTTACAACAAAATCTGCCGGCAGTGTCGATGCGCGATCTGGCGATTCATGACGACGATTTGATCGTGGCGACGCACGGGCGCGGTTTCTGGGTGATCGACAACATCTCGGCGTTGCGCCAGATCAGTGATGACGTTGCCCGGGCAAACGCATATCTATTTCAACCCGCCGAGGCAATTCTGCTGATCGCCGGGAGTGACAACGGCACGCCGATGCCACGCGATGAACCAATAGCCGAGAATCCTCCGTACGGTGCGATGATCGATTATTACTTGAAGGCGAACGCGAGTGGTCCGTTAATGCTCGAGATTTTCGATCCAGCCGGCGAAGTGGTCCGCAAGTATTCCAGTGACGACAAACCTGCTGCGGTAAATCTCGACACGCTTAACATTCCCGCTTACTGGGTGCGCACGCCTGAGCCGCTTTCCACATCGGCGGGCATGCATCGATGGATTTGGGATTTACGGCCGACGCCACCTGCTCGGCCAACCGGCACGGGCGGCGGCGGTTTCGGCGGACGCGGCGGTGCTCCGCTTGTCTTGCCGGGAATGTATACGGTTAAGCTTTCTGTTGGTGGGAAGAGCTACACTCAGCCACTACTGGTGAAGATGGATCCGCGATCGAAGTGAGCAGGACTAGCGCCTGCTCCTTCTAATCAGCCGCAGTTTCCTAACGCGCTCTTTGGTGAACGGCAGTGTCGAATTTTCCAGGACGGCATAACGAAGCTCCCGATCGCGATCACGTTCAGCCAGCAGGAAAACGATCTTCTCTCCAGTGAAATACTCTTGTTTGAACCCTGCTTCCGCTCCGTGAAAATATTCGATCACATCGCCTTTCTTGAACCTGCCCTTGAACGGCTCGAGCACGACCGCGCTGATCTTCCAGTTCTCATATCCACCGACGCGGTTTGTCATTTCAGCTTGCTGGATGCGGATGTGAGCCACGACAGCAACGGCTTTGTAATCGCTCCGTAGGTAGCTGAGCGAAGGCCACTCGTCATCCTGAGCAAACACGCAAGCCGGCAGGATAAGAATAACGAGCGCAACTTTGACCCAGGCACTCATTTCGGCGCGCCTGCGTTCGTGAGAACTCTCACTGTTTCATCGTGTCCGCCTTCAGCCGCTAACGACAACGCGGTCTTGCCGTCCCTGTTCCTCGCGTTGACGTTGGCCCTGGCGACGAGTAACGCGGTCACTACTTCATCGTGTCCGAATCTCGCTGCTTGCATCAATGGCGTGTTCCAGTTGTCGTCAAGCGCGTTGATGTCAACGTTCGGAGAAGCTAACAGTGCCTTGACGGTGTCTGCATCTCCCTCGGTTGCGGCGTGGAACAAGGCGTCCGTCTCCGGGCTGCGGGCCGGTTTCCTCGCGGCATTACAGCCGGCAACCACGAACAACGTCGCTATGACTGCGAAAGTTAATACACTTTTCATCTTCGTTCCTCTGGGCTGAAATCTGTCAGTGGCAACAGATCGTAATCGTATAATCTCTGGCCCGCAATGCTTTCCTCTAGATCTTTCGTGAATCATAGGCCCAGTGTAACAACGCTTGTCGCTGTTTAGGTCGACACTCGACTTCGCCTTGCGGACAGTGCTTCCGGATCTGTGCGATGTGACGACGCATTGCGCGCCAGCGTTTGATTTGTCGTTCGTCGTCGGGACAACGGCGGCCCATGTAGTAGCGGCAATACCATTGAAACCAGCCACGCGGATCTTCGTGATAGATCCAGCCGTTCTTTCGCCAGACGGAAAGCGGAACGGATGCATTGACGCGGAAATAGTTGAGCTTCGCGTCTCGGCGCGTGGGAGACAACTTCGCTTTGCGAAACCACGAAGCGGGAAATTCTTTTTTGCAGTCGGTCATGTACTTCCCACCGAACACTCCCAACTCCAACATCTCTTGCGGTGTCAGCTCAGGTTGAAAATCGGGATCGAAGTTCTTGCCGGCTGGTTCGGTGCAGAAGTACACGTAGCCCGACTGCATTAGATCGTTGACTTCGACGCGACGCTTTGCCATTGGGTCGGTTATGTTAAATTACTTGACCGTAATCTTGTAACTCAAACATGTCGAAACAGACCGCGTTTGCTGACGATATTGTCGAGGCTCTGACCCGCGCGAAGATTTTGGGTGTGCGCGCCGGAACTGAACACCGCTACACGGGTATTTGGGTTGTCGTCGTCGAAGGAAGAGTCTTTGCACGTTCGTGGAACGACAAGCCAACCGGATGGTTTCGCGCTTTTCGGAAGCAACCGAGTGGGACGATCCAGGCCGGCGATCTCGAAATTCCCGTTCGTGCCAAACTGGTCCGTAGCGAGCGAATTCGCGAGGCAGTAACGGCGGCATTCGCGGAGAAGTACAACACGAAGGGCTCGCGAAAATGGGTGGAGGGATTCGCCGAACCGAAACGAGTAGCCAACACGATTGAGTTTGTCCCGGCTAAGCATCTGCGATGAAACCGCTGCTACTTCTCCTCGCTATGCTCGCGCTTGTTTCATCTGCGCGAGCGCAGCAAATCGGTCTAATCCAAAACACTGACGGCCGCAAAACAATCAGCCTCGACGGCCAATGGCAAGCCATCGTCGATCCTTACGAGTCGGGTTTCTACGACTATCGTTACCAGCCAAGCGACAACGGGTATTTCAAGAACGCCAAGCCTGCGACGAAGAGCGATCTGATCGAATACGACTTCGACAGCTCAGGAACGTTGAAGGTGCCCGGCGACTGGAACACGCAATCGGATCAGTTGTTCTTTTACGAAGGCACAGTCTGGTACAAAAAATCTTTTGATTACCAGCGTAAGCCAAACACCCGGCTCTTCGTCTACTTCGGAGCAGCAAATTACTTCGCAGACGTCTATCTCAACGGTGAAAAGATCGGGCAACATGAAGGCGGCTTCACGCCGTTCAATTTCGAAATCTCGAAGCTCGTTCGTGACACCGGTAATTTTCTGATCGTCAAAGTCGACAACAAACGGCGGCGCGATGCTGTTCCAACATTGATGACCGATTGGTGGAACTATGGCGGACTCACTCGCAACGTAAAGCTTGTCGAAACTCCCACGAGCTTCATTCACGATTACGTGATCCAGCTTCAGAAAGGTTCGCGAGAACGGATCAGCGGCTGGGTGAAGCTGGCTGGTGACAAGCTTAGTCAAAGAGTAACAGTTAGCATTCCTGAAGCGGGGATCCGTAAGTCGTTTACGACCGATGCCAGTGGATTGGCGGTCATTGATTTCAAGGCCGATTTGAAGTTGTGGTCGCCGGAAGATCCCAGGCTCTACGATGTAGCGATTGAAACGGAAAGCGATCGAGTGCGCGATCAGATCGGCTTTCGCACCATCGAAACGAGAGGCGCCAACATCCTGCTGAATGGGCGGCCGTTTTTCCTGCGCGGTATCTGCATCCATGAAGAAGCGCCTTTTCGCGGCGGACGTGCCAACAGCCGCGAGGATGCGCTAACCCTGCTCGGGTGGGCCAAAGAGATGGGAGCGAATTTTGTGAGGCTCGCCCACTACCCGCACAACGAATTCATCGTCAGAGAGGCCGATCGGTTGGGAATCATGGTCTGGTCGGAGATCCCCGTTTACTGGACCATCCTGTGGGATAATCCGGCCACACTCGATAACGCTCGTAATCAGTTGAGTGAGATGATCGCGCGCGATAAGAACAGGGCTGCGGTTATTATCTGGTCCGTCGCGAATGAGACGCCACTCAGCGACTCGCGGCTCTCGTTTCTGAAAACTTTGATCTCGTATGCGAGGAGTCTCGATCCTACTCGACTGCTATCGGCCGCAATGGAACGTCACTACGCCGATGCGACGACGCAGATGATCGACGACCCGCTCGGCGAATATCTTGACGTGCTCGGGTGTAACGAGTACGTGGGGTGGTACGACGGGCTGCCGGAGAAAGCCGATCGACTGGAGTGGAAGACGAAGTATCAGAAACCGCTGGTGATGACTGAATTTGGCGGCGACGCTTTATTCGGCAATCATGGTGATGCGTTAACGAGATGGACCGAGGAGTACCAGGAAAGTATTTATCAGCACCAACTCAAGATGCTGAAACGCATTCCCTTTCTACGCGGCACCGCGCCGTGGATCCTGATGGACTTCCGTTCGCCGCGTCGACCATTGCCGAAGATTCAGGACTACTGGAATCGAAAAGGATTGATCTCGAACCGCGGTGAGAAGAAGAAGGCGTTTTTCGTCATGCAGGAGTGGTATCGCGAACTGCAGAAGTAAGCCACAAAAAATGCCAAAAGACTCGCAGATCTTATTGACCACAGAATCGGTCGAAACTATTCTCACCACTACTGAGGAGCGCAATCATGAATAATTCAAGACTGTCCCGTCGCGGGTTTTCGAAGTTAATGGGTCTCAGTGCGGCGTATGCGGCGCTGGGACCAAGGGCGTTCGAGACCGTGGCGAGTTCGCCGGGAGCGAACGTCGTGCGGCTCAGCTCGAATGAAAACCCTTATGGGCCGTCGGCCTCGGCTTTGAAAGCAATGACGGACGGTTTCACTCTCGCATGGCGCTATCCGGACGAGCATGCCCAGGTGTTGGCTGATGAATTGGCGCGAATGCACAGCGTTACGGTGGACGAGGTACTGCTTGGCGATGGCTCCGGAGAGGTTCTGAAACTGTGCGCGGCTGCGTTTACCGGTAGGGACAAGAAGATCGTTATCGCTAATCCGACTTTTGAAGCGATAGGCCGTCACGCCGGTGTCGCCGGTGCTGAAGTCGTGAAGATCGATCTCACGCCGGACTATAGTCACGATCTGAAGAAGATGCTCGCGGCGGCGAGCGGAGCGGGTCTTGTTTACATCTGCAATCCAAATAATCCAACTGCCAGCATCACTCCGAAGAACGAGATGTCAGACTTCCTCGCGAAGCTGTCACCCACGACGATGGTGTTGATTGACGAGGCCTATCACCACTACGTCGAGAGTAAAGACTACGAAAGCGTGATCCCGCTCGTGAAGCAGTATCCAAACCTGATTGTTACGCGCACGTTCTCCAAAATTTACGGCATGGCTGGTCTGCGCTGCGGTTACTGCGTAACGCAACGCGCAAACATCGGCCAATTGAAGACCCATCAAACGTGGGACAGCGTGAATATCATGGCGCTCGTCGCAGCGCTCGCGAGTGTGAAGGATCCTGAGCAGGTTGCTCGCGGCCGCAAACTAAACGCCGAAGTGAAAAAGAGTGTCTGTGCAGAACTCGACACACTCGGTTATCGCTATATTCCCTCACATGCAAACTTTATGATGATCGAGCTTCGTCGCGAAGTGAGACCAATCATCGACGCATTGCGCACTCGCAGCGTGGAAGTCGGTCGTCTCTTCCCTGCCCTGCCAACTTTCATGCGCGTCACGATTGGAACGAGTTCAGAGATGAAGCAGTTCTTGACCGCGTTTAGAGAAGTCATGGTTGTGTGATTAGTTCTCTCGCCTGCTGGGATGTGTTGACTTCGACGATCTCGAATTCCACGAGATCTTCCCAATGGGCCATCCACTCCTGAAACAGCTCTTGGTCCTCGCATTCCATCAACTGGAAACACCGGTCGAAGTTTGTCTCGACCCAGCTGTCTATGTACTTCAAGCCGTCGGGCGCCATTCGACCATGCTCCCCGAATCGTCGATAAACAGCCGCCGCGTCGCGATTCTTGAAACGCTCAATCACCATGAATAGCATTCGTTTAGTCCTCCGGCCACTCTGATCTTCAACTGGGTTGCATGAAAACCACCTTTTACGCGAAGATGGCCAAGGCGCAAAGCCGCTACGCATCGTAGTATTCCCGGCAGCCTAAGCCAATCTCGCCTCATCAAACCCCCAGGTTACTCGCCGTTTCGACCAAAAGGAGAACGCGCATGGTCAACAAAAGTAGAACGTACCTGTTAATCGCGATCGGAGTGGCAGTGTTCGCGTTGGTGGGACCTCGGACACAAAGCGCCACAGACAACTTGCGGTTCGACGCTGCAAAACTCAAGGACACGTCACTGTGGACCCAGGTTAACAAAGACCCTTATTACATTTCGGCTTCCGTCGATGCTCTTTGTCGCGCCCCCACATCCGCCGACTACGAGAGCGAAAGGAAAACAAATCCTCATGCAGGAACCTCCATCACGGTTTACGTCAACAACCTCGGCCGGGCTGCGATGTTTTCAAAAAAGTTCCAGCGGTTTCCTGAAGGTTCTGTCATCGTCAAACAAAAGATAGGCACCTATTCCGAAGGTCGTAAGCCGCTTCTGTACACGCTGATGAGAAAGCGTGAGCGGGGCTATAACCCGGGAGTGGGCGATTGGGAATTCTCGGTTGTAGCCGCTAACGGCACACAAGTCGAGGCGATTGGGAAACTCGGAAACTGCCAGGGATGCCATACAAGCCAGCCAGACTCGGACTTCGTATTCCGACCGTACGTCAACCCACAGTAGTATGTTAAATACCCCACGGATGACACGGATAAATACAACTTCATCCGTGTCATCAGTGGCAAAAGTAAGCCCGGCGGTGTTGATGCCGCCGGGCTTCTGTGCCAATGTTCGCGCCTGCTTAGAAGGCGAACTTCAACTGGTAACGAATCACGCGCCCGCCGCCGTCGGAAAACTCCGGATGCAGAAACTGTCCTGCCGCCGAAGTGAAAACGTTGGCCGGTACGCCCGTGCTGCCCGGTGAAAACGGGCTCACACTTCCTTGACCGTATTGTGGATGGTTGAAGATATTGTAGAACTCTGTACGGAGTTCAAAGTATTTGCCCTCACCAACCATGACTCGCTTCAGGACGTTGAAGTTCCAGTTATTCGTGCCGCTAGTTCGTAACGTGTTACGGCCGAGGTTACCGCGCCGCCCAGTGCCCGCAAGAATTCCGATGTACTGTGCGTCGGCCGGATTGATACACGCGTTGTTGGCTTCAGGATTCCTGTAAAAGATCGATCCAACTGTCACTCCGCACGGATTCAGCGTTGCAGTAGCAACGGCTGGAACTGCTCGAACTCCAGTCTGTCCATTCGGATTGAAATCCGGACGGTCCAGGGCTCCGCCGATCGAATCAGCATCCTGACCATTTATTACCGTTAACGGCACGCCGCTTTCGAAAGTCGTAACGCCGGAGATCTCGAAGCCACCAAGCACGTGACCAACGAATCCGCGCTGCTCTCTCATAAACGGAAGAGCATACACGTAGGTGAGTGAGAACCGATGTGGGCGGTCGAAGAGCGAAACCGCGCGTTCAAGCGGTTGTCCGCCAAAGATGGATGGAAACGCCGCCTGCTGCGGCAAGTTGGTATCCGCAACTCCGAAGACCTCGCTGGCATTATCAATCAGCTTGGACCATGTGTAGGCGCCGGTGAGCGAAAAGTTGTTGACGAACCGGCGCGTAACGAGGAGCTGTGCCGAGTGATAAATAGACGAGCCTCCGTTCGTACGAATCAAGCGCGAGCCCTGCAGGTTGTCCAGGCGACCCGAGATGAAGCAGCCGGTGGTATTTGGCGTGCAAGTCGTCGATCCGGTAAAGCCTGCCGGCGTGATGCGTTGAATGCCGGGATTGAAGGCATTCGCTACCGCCGGGACGCTCGGATTTAGATCCTCGTTCACGTAAAGCTTCGTTCCCTTTGACCCGACATAAGAAGCGTCAATCACAAAGTTTTGGATCGCGCGTTGAAAACCCGCCGACCATTTCTGGTAATACGGGTTAACGAGGTTGTGGACCACGAGCACCTGCGAATCCAGAGGCGAGAGTGGGCGGGCTGTGGTGGGCAGTGCACCAGTCACATTGGTCAGGCCTCTGGGCGCAGTTGCGCTGATCACTGAAGGGATGGCTGTCGCCACCACATTCGGAGACGAGGTCGCAGCGTTCGAAGCGATGTTGTTAAAGAACGAGTCGTAACCGATCTGGTAGCCCATGCGGAATACCGTGTCGCGCTCGCCAAACACCCTTCTCATCAAACCATTCTCGAACGACGGCGCATAAGCGAGGCCGAAAGTCGGAGCGAAGTTATTGTTGTCGCTCTCCACTTTGTTCGGCTCACTGAAAGGACCGGTCAACGTTACCGGATCGATGTTGAAGAGTCCTGTGAAAACCGCGGTTCGGAGTGAATTGATCGCGTCTCCAAAGTTCTCGTAACGCAGGCCGAGCGTGAGCGTCAGCGCGCTAGTGACGTGCCAGCGGTCCTGGGCGAAGTACGCTTGCCGCGTTAGGAAAGGATAGTAACGCGGGCTGCCGAAATCTCTCTGCGTGCCACCCCCGGATCCGGCGAAGTTGTCAATGAAATTACCCAGGGCAGTAAAACCACCGCCTGAGCGGAAAGTGAGGAGGCCGCGCTCGACGATTGGTGCGAACTGGCGCGACCGCTGTTTCAGAATATCCAGTCCAAATCGGAAAGTGTGGTTACCCCTGATATGGCTCACCGTGTCCTGAAGCACGTAGTTGTTGGCCACGCGTCCCTGCGGAAGGTTCGTCGCTATACCAAACTGGCTGAGCGTCGAAATATCGAAACGCGGCAGCGTCAGACCGAGGGTGTCGGTAGGATTAAGTGGGAAATCAATCAGGATACGGTTGTACGCGAGTCGCGCTTCATTGGTCCAACTCGATGAAAAAGTATGGGTTTCAGTGAAGAGCAGGTTCTGATAGGTGTTGTTATTTGCCGTTCCGAAACCTGGGAAGGTGATACCGCCACCCAGCGGATCTTTCTGATCGTCAAACAGGTATCGACCCGAGAACTGATCGTTTTGTCCGATCATGTGGTCGATGCGGAATTGGGCCTGGCGCTCGCGATAAGTTTGCGGAACAAACAATGCACCGGTGCCAAACTGAATGTTGCACGGCGCAGGACAACCTGGACGAGCACCGATGTCGATATTCTGGAACGACGACTCACCGACAACGTTCTTCGTGACGTCCAAAAGAAGATCCACTCTCGAGTTAACTCCCGGCGCAAAAAGATTTCTTAACTGGGCACGTCCGGCAGGCGTCAATACCGTACGATTGGCCGACGTCGAAGAACTGCGGAACTGCTCCTGCCACGCAACAAAGAAAAAGGTGCGTCGACGTCCATTGTAGGAAAATGGTGAATCACCTTCTCCGAAATGCGGAAAGAGTACTGGGCCACCGAGTGTGCCGGCGTAGTACTGCTCGGTGCCGCGCGGCGGATGTCCCCGGTCACGAATGGATGCAATCAGCGACTGCGTATTCGTGATGGCGTCGTCGCGGGTAACGTCTAAAAGATATGCGAGACTGCCATGAAAATCGTCAGTGCCTGATTTTGTAATCGTGTTTACAACGGCGCCGCCCGCGCGCCCAAACTCCGCATCGTAATTCGACGTTTGCACGGAGACTTCCTGCACAGCGTCAGGGTTGGTGATCTGAAAGCCCTGGCCGGCAACGGAGATGTCGTTGTTTTCAGTGCCGTCGATCAGGAAGTTGTTGGAGCGTCCGCGTGAACCGTTGACGGAGAACGTTCCCACACCGAAACCAAAACGGTTGGTGGAAACGCCGGGCAACGTCAGCGCGAGCGCAACCGGGTTGCGACCCGCGAACGGAAGTTCGGTGATTCTGACTTTATCGATGTTGCCACCGCGCACCGGGGCCTCATTCTGAACCAGTTGTCCGGCATCAGTAGTAACGTCCACCGTCGCGTGCTGTCCGGAAGGCGCTAATTGCGCCGGGATATCTGCAGTTTGATTGGCCATGACTTCGACACCGGTGCTCTCGACGTCACCGAAGCCGGTAGCGCTGATTTTTATGGAATAGGTTCCGGGGTCGACGGCTTCGAACCGGTAAATCCCTTCGCCATTCGACGTCGTTACACGACTGAGTTTGGTTTGTGCACTGGTGAGTGTTACTTGTGCACCGGCGATCACGGCGCCGTTGGGATCGGTTACCGTTCCGGTAACTGTGCCGCGGCTCGTTTGACCGAGTGCCGCCGGCACGAACATGAGAAGCGCGAATAAAACAAGCACGACTCGGATTTTCATAGAGTCCTCCTAGGAGATATGTGAAAAGGGTTGGCCGTCCACAATTTCGTATGAGCTGCGATTTCGGAAAGAAACGTTGAAAGCGCGTGTTGTAACGATAAGCAATTGCGATTCCGATCAGAGTCGAAGCAGTCGGAGAGAGGATTGACTGAGATGTTCGATCGAGTGGCCGGAGCGCAAAACGATTTATTCAGAATCTCAGTGAGATGAATCTAAAATTTCGGATTGCTTGAATTTCCGAAACGTGGGGTGAGCGTGCAAAAAATTGGATCTTCGTCGCGTCTTCTCTTCACCGCATGCCACGGGTCGGGAATGATTTACGTCGATCAGAAACAAATCTCGTTTGAGTCGCGTAGTTATGCGACAATCCGGCCGAGCAGGCAAAACACATGATCAAAAGATCCCCCAACCAACAAAACAATCGCAGACTCTACATTCTTTCGCTTCGAGCGGCTTTCGCTTGCGCGCTGCTCTTAATGGCATTCACGGTTCACGGGCAGGACATGGCGTGGCCACAGTTTCGTGGACCGGAATCAAATCCTGTCGGAACCCATGCGCGACTCGCCGAACGCTGGTCCAAGACCGAGAACGTCGAGTGGGCGCTGGACATCCCGGGTCGCGGTTGGTCGTCGCCGATCGTGACTGGCGGCAAGGTGTACGTAACCACCGTCACGACCGAGGGCAAATCGAAGCCACCACAAACCGGCACTGAATACAGCAACGAGTACGTCGCCGAACTACAGAAACAGGGACTGCCGATCGAAGAAATACTGAAGCGCGTGACGGAGCGCGATATCGAGCTGCCGAACGAAGTCACGCTGCACTATTTGCTCTACTGCCTGAATCTGAAGAACGGGAAGGTGGAATGGACGAAGGAGTTTCATACAGGACATCCGCCGGGCGGGCGTCATCGCAAAAACAGCTTCGTCTCAGAGACGCCAGTCACCGACGGCAAGTTCGTCTACGTGTATGTCGCGAATCTCGGAGTATGGGCATTCGACCTGAAAGGCAACGTCGCTTGGACCACGCCGCTTGAAGCGAATCCGATTTACCTCGATTTGGGAACAGGAAGTTCGCCGGCGCTCGCCGGCAACCTGCTGGTCATCCTGAGTGATAATCAGAAACAGCAATACATCGCCGGGTTTGACAAGCAAACGGGCAAGCAAGTCTGGCGCACGAATCGGAACCTCGGCAACAAAGCACCGCCAACGCAGCTTTCCGGCTGGTCCACGCCATTCATTTGGAAGCATGCGCTGCGCACCGAGATCATAGCTCTTGGACCAGACGAAGTAGTCAGTTATGACCTGGCAGGCAAAGAGTTGTGGCGTATGAAGGGAATGGCGACGACGCCGATCCCAACGCCCTTCGCTTACGAAGGATTACTTTATATCAATGGCGGTCGAGGTCGTCCGTTGTTCGCGATTCGTCCCGGTGCTGCCGGCGACATTTCTCTGAAGGAAGGCGAGAGTTCAAACGAGTATGTGGTTTGGTCGCAAGCGCGTGGTGGAACTTATTTGCCGTCGTCCGTTGCTTATCAAGGGGCGGTGTACACGTTGACCGAGACCGGAATCCTGAATCGCTTTGATGCCAAGACCGGAAAGCAAACTTACAAAACACGCATCGATCCGGCAGCGACGAATTTCACAACCTCGCCGTGGGCGTACAATGGCAAACTGTTTTGCTTGAGTGAAGAGGGGCAGACGTTCGTCGTCACGACCGGTGAGCAGTTTCAGTTGTCGCATGTGAACGAACTCGACGACATGACGCAGGCATCGCCGGCACTCGTCGGTGAGCGCTTGTTGATAAGGACTGAACACCGGCTTTATTCGATCCGCCGTAAAAGCTAGGCCGCGGATGAACGCGGATGAACACCGATCAGAAAGTCATTCTGATCCGTGTTCATCCGCGGCTACACTTCGCGTGAACGCTTGGACCAGTGCCAAAGACCACCGGTGACCTCTGCCGGCAAGCGACATCCCAACTGGCGAGCAACCATCACGATCTGTCCGCGGTGATGGCCTTCGTGCGCGATGAAATAGCCAAGCACATGACCGACGTCGAGTGGCAGGTTGCGCCAAACATACGCGGACGACCCGGGGATACTTCCTCCCCGCTCACATCCCAACTGCAAAAGACTCAAGATGCCTTTGCTGCTACGCTCCAACGCTGGAACAAGATCTTTGGGCTTCACCTTGTGCCGGTCCACGCTTCGCGGCACTGCGACACCGTGTTCTTTGCCAAGCGTCTTAATCCACATACAGCGCGCGTTATGGATGTGACCAGCAACCATTCGGACGGTGCGGCGTGGTGCTCCAGGTATGGCGGCGTCCAACACTTCGTCCGGCAAATGTTCAATCAGGAAGACTGTGACGCGATTATTAGTTCTCCACGCGTCAAAGATTGTATCTCGAAGGTCTACTGGGGCAGACATACGCTATGCGGGTTTCAATCCAAACCACTGGAACGCTTTCGCGCGATTGCCGTTCATTGTAAGCACTTCGATGTCATCGAGAGCAACTGTTTCAAAGTCGCTCGTGAGCGTTTCGATCCACCTCGGCTCGTGATGTCGGACTGTGACGCCTTCAGGTAAATCGAACACGCCGTACGTTCCATACTTCGGTTCATCATGAGCATACCGCGTCCGGTTTCGTTCGTCGTGTTGCAGCCACAGGTCGCTGATGTAAAAGAGCCCGCGCGGCCGCAGCACGCGACGCAGTTCTCTTACGATCGCACGTTGTCCATCATCGGTCGGCACACACGTCAGAACGCTGAACAAGAGCGCGCCATCGACGGATGCGTCTGGCAACGGAATGTTTGACGATTGGGTCTCGTGGAATGTGATCTCCGGAAAGCGCGCGCGTGCCGCAGCGATCATCGCCGGCGAGAAGTCGAAGCCGATCAAATTGCGATAACCTGCTTTTGATAACTCTCCCAAAGAACGTCCGTACCCGCAACCGAAGTCGAGTATGCGACTGTCTGAAGACAACCACTGGCCCAGTCGCTGCAAATTCAACGGATGAGCGAACGGTTTTTGTGGCCCTTCAGTGTTCCAGTAGTCGAGTTGGTGATCCAGATCCGCGTGTTTCATCCGCGTAAAATCTGTGGTTATTGGCCGCGATATGTCAACACGCCCGGCAGGCCGGCATCAACCTGACTTCTGCGCGTGAATGCAGTTTGCGACCGGATAGTTCTCATGATAGTAGTCCAACTCTTCGCGACTCAACTCCTCGACCGCAATTCCGTAGTAAGCAGCGAGCGTAGTCAGCGGATTCCCGTACACGTAAAGTTTACGGCGTGGGAAACGCGCGAAGAGCGAATCCAAGGCGTCGGGAAAAATTCGCCAGTAGTCCTGCGGCACACGATGCACGCGCTGTGCGTTCGGCACCATACAAAACACCTGGCCGTCGGGCTTGAGCCAGCGGTAAATATTATCCACGACTTGCCACGGCCGCTCGCAATGCTCGAGGACATTGAAAAGCACGACCGTGTCCAGCGATGCTTCATCAACCGCTCCCGGATCGTGTGCATCGCCGACGATATCCAAGTCCTCACCCTGGAGGTCCATCGTCAAGTAGAATTTTACGTTGGTGAATTTATACTGTTCCTGATTGGCCTCGTTGCCTCCGATTTCGAGTGTGATTCCCTTCACTTCACTGCGAATCTCTTGGATGAACTTCTCCAGGTAATATCGGTCGACGGGACTGCCTCGTAGATTTCCAAACTGCGGACAAAACGGTTGTTGTCGTTTGAAGTCGCCGAAGTCGATGGCTCCGATCGGAACTGTCAGAAGACTCTCATTAGTGAGCCGCTCAGCCAGCTTTCCAAATTCCTCCAGCGTCATCGGCGAGTACTCTCCTTCACCGATATGAAAGTGCGACTGGAGCGCGGCAGCGACGAACGGCATGTTTTTACTCATCGAGGTCAAGTCGCGAATCCCCGGTGTTTTTGCGATCGCCTGCGGTGATGACTCAGGATCGATCATTAATCTATAAGCTTGCTCGAGTGACTCGGGAGCACAAACAAAAACCTTCTGCCGTACGAGCAGCAAGGCTGCCCCTCGCCCCACCATCTCTGCCATCAATTGGGACAGCGTCGGGAGAGACGCGGCTCGTGTTTGGCGAGCGGTTTCGTACGCTTGATTGGCATCTGCGAGCGAATGGAAGTGAGTGAAAATCTCGAGCACGCCGGGAACACGCGCGTCCTCGAGCGGGCGTAGCTCGTTGAGATCATTAGGCGGAACAATAAACGCTCCGCGGCTATTGAAAATGAGTCCGGCCTGAGTAGTGTAGGATGACGTCATAAAACACCTCAGTATGTCAGTTTGTACGTGGGCCAAACGTCGGGATTGAGGATTGAGTGCCTCAATAGGAGGGGAAGATCATTAATGTTTCCCGCGCTCCTAGTCAAGAGCCATGCGTGGTGAGCCAGAGTATTTTGAGGCTCAACGCTCTGGCCAATCATCTCGATTCTAAGCGCTTGATGTGAAACAGGAGATCACATGGAGCTAATTGATCGCTATCTCAGCACTCAAGGCTGCTACATGGAAGAAAGCATTCCAATTGTTGACGAAAAACCAGTAAGCGAATGCACCGGTAGGTAACGGTTTGGGCAGGCGATATGCCGACCGTTCCAGTTCCGATGAACCGCCATCTACTAACGATGGTTCGGCGTGCGATGTGTATGGAGAGTCTGGTGGCTCAATCACGAAGTAAAGCAGGTCAGAGATGAATAACGTGGCGGGCCGATATATCTCTTTATCTGGTTCATCAGGACCTGAAAACGAAATCTGCATCTCTATCTGAGCCGTGCGTTGTACATAATTTATGTGCACCCCGGTAATCACAGAGTCGTGGAACCCATTGGGAAGTGACAGATCGATCTCTTCTATAGTCATATCGTGTGTTTCCTACTCTGAATTTTTCAGTAAGCCCATGCCCATCTCAATCCCAATCGTAACGCGGGTGGAATGCTAGCTGGACCTGCCAAGTAAACTGCGCCACCGATTGCACTGCCGACAAGAATCTTAGTCCAAAATATTTCCATCTCTCGATTTGATATCTCTTGCATACGCAATTCATCCGCTCCTGGTTGAAGGGTACGCCGCATTCGCTTGGGATCTGTGGTAGGGTCAGGGCATGAGTCGGGACCAATTTGGATGTCGTCTCCCGGGCTGTAGTGGTCCTTTTTGCCATTATGATGCCAATGATCTTTTCCGCGCCATCCTGGCAGGCCTGGCCGACCTTTATGGAAGTCCAGGTAGTCACCGCCCGGGCCTTTCCATCTCTCGCCATTTGGGTCCTTGTGTGAAGGAGCGTGGCTCCATCCTGAGGGTAATCCAGAGGGATCCTTTGGGAGCACAAGCTCATCCGGGTCGAGACCGAGCACATCCGAAAAGTTTACTGCGTTATTCGCCACATAACCGTAGAGGTTAATGCCGCCGTCGTAACCTAAGTGCTCAACGAGTCCCGGCACTTCGCGCGCCGGCGCCGACTGCACTCTGCCTACGGACGAGGCTACTACTCGTTGCGAAGTGAAACGAGGGGGTCTACCTTCGTGGCCCTCCGCGCCGGAATGAAACTCGCAATCAAAATAACTCCCATCAAGAACAGTGCAAGTGAAAGGAAGATCCACGGATCAACCGTGCTCACGCCAAACAGGATGCTGGACATCGATCGCGTTAACACCAACGACAGCAGCAACCCGGCCCCGATGCCGATGCTTGCCATGAAGAGCGCCCGCGTCAGTATCAGCCGGAAGATACTCCGTTGCTGCGCGCCGAGCGCCAGGCGAATACCGATCTCCCGATTTCGTTGCGTCACGGCGTACGACATCATGCCGTACATGCCGACTGCAGCGAGCACGAGCGCTACGCCGGCAAACACACTCAAGAGAAACAGATTCAGCCGTTGGCGAGCGATCGACTTCCAAACGATGTCCTGCATCGGTTGAACGTCTGCGAGTGGTTGATTGCGGTCCAGAGCCCACACCTGATTGCGGACGGCGCCTGCCAGCGAACTCGGATCCGCGTTCGTCCTGACTGCAAAGAAGACCGACGGTGAGCGGCCATATTGCGTGACGGGAAAGTAGACGGTCGGCCGTTCCGGCTGATCTAACGCGACGTGCTTTATCGCTCCCACGACGCCGATGACTTCCACTGGCTCGTCGGCTCTGATCCACTGAATTCGTTTGCCAACCACATTCTGGTTGGGCCAGAAGCGCCGGGCCAGCGTCTGATCGATCACGGCGCGGCGTGGCGCGTCCGCAGTGTCTGAGTCAGTGAAGGTTCGGCCTTGGACCAGAGGAATACCGAGCGCTTTGAAGTAGCCCGGCGTCACTCCGCGCAAGTCTGTCGACTCAGGCGGCTGGTCGCGCCTCGGCGAATCGTCAACCGGAGTGAAACCACTACTCAACAGCGCGCCACTCAAGGGGAGTTGCGTCACGCCGCCGGCACCCTGCACTCCGGGAAGCGTCTCCAACTGTTTCTCGATCCGTTGAAGAAAAGCCACGCGGTCCGTAGGCTGCGGATAGTATGATGGACTCAACTGCAAACGCATCGTCAAGACGTTCGCCGGAACGAACCCCAGTTCTTGTCTTTGCACGTTGAGAAAACTCTTGATCAGCAATCCTACGCCGATTAGCAGCACGAGCAGGACCGCGATTTGGCCGATGACGAGCCCGGCACTGAAACGATGGCGGCCACGTCCCATCGATACCGATTTCGAGCTGTCGTTGAGCAGGCGACTAAGATCGAATCTGGTCGCATGCCACGCAGGTGTCAGTCCAAAAGCAACCGCGGATAGGATCACGAGCACGACAGTGAACAAGAGCGTCCAGACATCGATGCGCGACTCCTGCAACAGCGGCAACTGGGCTGGACTGAGTTTGAGCAGGACGCGCAGTCCGATAAGCGCCAGCACCACTCCGAGTGAGCCGCCCGCTGCGGAGAGCAGCAGACTCTCGATAAGTAGTTGGCGAACGATCTTCACTGGGCCAGCGCCGAGCGAGACGCGAATACCAAACTCCTTTTCGCGCGCCGCGGCACGCGCAAGCAACAGATTCGCTATGTTGACGCAGGCAATCAGCAGCACCAGGACCGAGGCGATAAAGAGTATGAGCAGCGAGGGCCTTATCGGCTTCACTACGTAGTTGTGAAAGGGAACAACACTCAGACGAAACCGGCTGTCCTGTGGATAGGCGTCCGCATATTGCTGCTGGAACGTCTGCGCAATCGTGTTCAGCTGCGATTGCGCTTGCTCAGGCGTGACGCCGGGTTGAGTGCGCGTGAGAACGTGTACATGCCGCAAGTCGCGGTTGGTCGTTCCCGCGGTGGGCACGACGCTATCGAACGGCACGAAGACGTCGATTCGATCGGGGAACACACTGCTCGGCGGCGGGATCGTGAAGTCAGCCGGCAGCACACCGACTACGACGTATGGTTCTCCTTCCAAAGTCAGCGACTGGTTGATGATTCCTTCATTCGCGCCAAAGCGTCGTTGCCAAAACCCATGCGTGAGAATCGCGACTTTTCTCGCGCCCTTCTGGTCCTCCTCGGGTAGAAATGCACGTCCTTTCGCCATGTTCACGCCGAGCAGCGGAAAGAGATTTCTCGACGCGCCGATGGCTTGGAGTTGTTCGGGATCGCCGTTGCCTGTCATGTTCAAAGTCAGATCGGCGAGTGCGGCGAAGTCCTTAAAGACGGTGCCTTTTTGTTGCTGGAAATCCTTTACTTCGGGTGGCGAAAGCCAAACGTCTTTTGCGTCCCGTGCCTCGAATCTGGCCCAAACGATCATTATCTCGTTGGGATTGGCGTAAGGCAGCGGCCGCAGCAACACCGCGTTGACCATGCTGAAGATCATCGTGCTGGTCGCAATGCCCAACGCCATTGCGATCACAGCCGCTAACGTGAAAGATGGATTTTTGAAGAGAAGACGAATTCCATAACCCACATCCTGACCGCCTATTCTCATACTCTACCCTCGCGTTTGGGTGATTAGCAGAACTTCAATGTAAGAGCATCGACTTCGAGCTGTCCAGAGTTTCAGCGTCCATTTTCTGGGCCAACTTTCCTTTCGGCGAATTACGAGCAATTCGGTGAGGAACTGAGAAAGAGCAACCTACTTTCGACTTCAAGTTGACTCACGGGTTTTTGCCCATATAGTGAATCTAGTCAGACTGGTCGGCGAGGTGAAGAACTATGCCACGATCCAAAAAGAACACTCAATCACGCGCGAAACGGCAGAGTCAACCCTGGCACTGCAAACTGCAAAAGCGCAGTTTAGCGAGCTGTTTCGTCGCGCTCGCACTGAAGGACCAGATTCCATCGATGGGCGTACAAGGGTACTCAATATTACAATCAGCTTTGATCGAACAAAGTAGTTCTGACTAGATCTGTTTCACACGACAGAGCTGAAGACGATCAAGTATTCCTTCAGGCAAACGGCTACGATGGTCAAAAATCAAAATCATAATCGCTTCTCCATTTACGAAATCGATAGCAAAGCGCACGCTCAACCGAAACGGCAGGCCACCTGTTGTTGAACCCCTGGCGCGGATTAGGATCGTTACGCCGGGAAATCTGGTTCCTTTGTCTGGCCATCTTTGTAAATCGGGCAGGAACTATGGTCCTGCCTTTTCTCACGCTTTATCTGACGGTCGATAGACGTCTTCCTGTATCTACCGCTGGGCTCGCTATCACTATCTATGGAATTAGCGCGATCGTCATTGCACCATTGTCTGGACGTTTGTCCGATCGTCTGGGTGGACTGCGGGTCATGAAAACGTCGTTGGTCCTATCCGGTCTCGTATTGCTGATTTTTTCGCTTGTCGATTCCCTGCCCGGAATCTTCGCAGTCACTGCAGTTTGGGCCATCGCCGGCGAAGCTTTTCGTCCTCCAAGTATGGCCATCATCGGTGAGCTGGCAGGACCACAGCAGCGAAAGGCTGCGTTCGCTCTCACCCGTTTAGCGATAAACATGGGAATGAGCATTGGACCAGTGGTCGGTGGTTTCCTGGCAATGCATTCCTTCAAATTGTTGTTTTATGTCGATGGTGCAACTTCCCTTATTGCCGGTGTCCTGATCGCGACTTTGCCGTGGCGCGAGATTAGTCCCCAGTCATTGGAAAAAGACCTTATTGAAAAGACCGATGACGACATCATTCCCCGACATCGGTATTCCGACGTCCTACGCGATCGGCTGTTTATATATTTCCTGCTGGCAATGATCCCGATCGAATTAGTCTTTTTTCAACCTCTGGCAGCAATGCCGTTATTTCTGGTTCGCGATCTTCACATCACCGAATCTGGCTTCGGCGCATTGCTGGCGATCAATACGGTCATCATCATTCTGGTGGAAGTTGCTTTGAATGCAGCAATGGCAGACTGGACCCATCGCTATGCAATTGCGCTCGGCGCTCTTTTGGTCGGTGCCGGTTTCGGTGCCTTGATTTTCGTCAATAGCGTTTCGGCGGTCGCCGTTACCATCGTGATCTGGACGTTTGGAGAGATGATTCTGCTGCCCGCCAGTTCTGCCTTCGTCTCAGATATCGCCCCAAGCCAACTAGCAGGTGCGTACATGGGACTATATACGATGGGCTTTAGTGTGGCTGTCGCAATTGGGCCATGGTTGGGAACACAAATCCTCGAACATCATGGTTCCGACGCGGTTTGGATCGGCACTTTTGCCTGCGGTTGCGTGACGGCCGTAATGATTTGGTTTCTACCTGCAACTGCTTATAAGGATCGAACATCGGGTCAGGGTAGCCAGTGATTTTGACTGGCCCCATCTGTTATGAGCGCTTCCGCTTCCCGAATGGAGCAATCTGGTATGACGGACAATGAAGGTAATCTGTGTAAGTTCCTGAAAGGATTGGTAGGCGCGTGCGGATTTGAACCGCAGCCCCCTGCGTGGAATCTAAATTTCTTGATCGCGGATCGCTTGTTATAGCCAACGGTGAAGTTGCGCTTCTGACTCATGGCGTGAAGTAAGCGTTCAAGACGGCCTTCTAAACTAGAGTGGACGGGCCCAACCGCCTAACTCTCTCTCCAACTGATACGCCAACGCCAACGCAAGATCCTCCCGCCAAGGCGGAGCTACAATCTGAACTCCGAGAGGAAGGCCCTCGGCCGATGTACCTGCGCGAACTACGACAGCAGGCCAGCCCAGATAATTAAAAACTTCGCTGTAACTAAATGCCGCATCTAGATCTTCTCTATTCGTCGCGCCATGGTTCGGTGCCGGAAAAGCACATGGCGGACACAGGATTGCATCATGAGTTTCAAAGAACGCGATCATCTTTGAGCGGCTGCGGTCTAACTGTTCAAGGAGATCTGTCCATTCCTCTTTTGGCGGTGACGTGGGCGCGTTCAGCCAAGGCCGTAACGGCGGTGAGACTTCACTGGTACCTGCCCTTGCCAACAACCGCTGCACCGTTTGCGCACCTGCCACGCGCCACAGTCGGTTGCCAAGTGCATACGTATGCGCCAACTCTTCTGGACGCTCTTCATGAACCGAACAGCCAATATTTCGGAGTACATTGGCAGCATCGGATGTGACTTTTACAATATCTTTGGTCGGTGAAAAGATGCCATTATTCGCATAGACAGCAACACGAAGATTGCGGAGACCGACCGCAACGCTCTTTCGAATTGGCGCGGACACGATAAAAGGATCGCGCCAATCGGCACCAGCAAGAATCGGTAACACGAGATCGAGGTCTTCCACATATCGCGCCATCGGTCCAACTTGAGTGAAGAACTGAAACACCCCTTCCGAGGAGATGATGTGACCTGTGCGCGGTACTCGACCGGAGGTGGGTTTAAGACCCACAGTGCCACAAAAATGACTTGGCACACGAATGCTGCCTCCGGTGTCGCTTCCTAGATCGAGTGGACTTCCATTCGCAGCAAGTATCGCCGCTGAACCGCCGGAACTCCCGCCCGAAGTACGATGTAGATCGTACGGATTACTGGTCCGACCATAAACCAAATTGTCCGTCTCGTAAGACAGCGTGATCTCCGCGCAATTTGTTTTGCCGAGCAGTATTGCCCCAGCCTTTCGCAGTCGTGCAACGGCTGTAGCATCGTGCGTGGGAATAAATGACTTACGACCGAGTGTGCCCGCAGTTGAAATCACTCCGGCAGTATCAAATGAATCCTTCACGGTCATTGGGACGCCGTGAAGTGCTCCTAACCTCTCGCGACGTCGCAGCATGTCCGCCGCGCGTGCCGCTGTGAGCGCAGTGTCTGCGTCAAGCTGGACCACTGCATTCAGTTTGGGATTGACGGCTTCAATCCGACGGAGGAAGCTTTCAACAACTTCCACCGATGAAATCTCGCGTCGGCGAATTGCAGCAGTTAGTTGGATAACAGATGCGGTTGTTACGTCGGTGATCCGACCTCTATCGAGAGCGATGGCGATTGAGCTTGGACGGATGGCCAGCGTCGCACCGACAGAGCCTATTGAGCGAATGAATTTTCGACGCGATGTAATCAATTCTAGTTTGGACTTTTTGCAACCGGAGCGCGGGATGGACTTATATAGCAATGTATGCGGCCACGTGCCATCATAATTCTAAACCCATCGTCGAAGTTCCCCTGATATGACATGCTGTAGTTATTGGTTACATCAGTCCTAAATGTTGATCCGAACGTTCTGTCCTTGGATGATTGATTTGGATTCGACGACCTGAAGTTGCGTTGACACCAATTATGACGTTTATTAGCAGCGCCAGCTAGTCCTCCTAATCACTGACCAGGATGAAACTTCAGCCATTCCGCGCGAAGAAGAAATACGCACCTGCGCAGTTCTCGTTGCTGAATCAAGTGTCGGGTCGATATAACTGAAACGTTCCCGAAAAACGCGGCTCCGTTAGGCCTCCGTTTTAATACTCGCGCCGGTACCTACTCTGATTTGTCCGAGATCTTTCTCGTTATTTGAAGTGCGAATTTACTGAGGAAATTGGTAGGCGCGTGCGGATTTGAACCGCAGACCCCTACCGTGTCAAGGTAGTGCTCTACCCCTGAGCTACGCGCCTAAAGTCGCAGGTTTTCAAAAAGCCTACAAACCGATTTAATTCGGCCGGTGCGGGCAAATTGGAGCGACATAATAGCACGGCATTTCAAAATTACGCACCGTCAGCGCGAGTCGAAAATAACGCTGCATGATAAGAGCAAACTGAAGAACCACATCAAAGAGGCTGACGACGAGTACCCTCGTTCTTGTTCACCATCCCGGCGCGCCGCTACGAGCCGTGATCTTGTTACTGGTCTTCAAAATATCAACGGATACCGACATCAGCGCGCGCATCGCAGGATTGCATCTGCTGAAACGTCTATGTCCCCTTCAGTCGTAGACCAATTCGAAATCGAGATTCGCATCGCACGCATCCCGTGCCAGGTCGTACCGCCCAACCAGCACGTTCCATCTTCCTGTACGCGGCGGATCACCTCCGCGGTAAACTCGTCACTGTCACCTCCGGACGGATCTGAAAAACGCACCAGAACCTGATTGAGCACTACGTCATTCAGGATGCTGACTGCGGGATCCTTCGCTAAACGCTCAGCCATTCGCTGCGCAAGCAGGCAACAACGATCGATCAGGTCTTCAATTCCCTTCCGACCGAGGAACCGCAACGCCGCATAAACCGTGAAGCCGCGCGCGCGGCGCGACGCTTCCGGAACCCAATCACAGTTGTCGCGTTCAGCACTATGAGCGGTCACATAATACGACGCATGCAACGTCATCGCGGCACGATGCGCTGCGGCGTCGCGCACAAACGCAATCCCGCAGTCATATGGCACGTTCAGCCATTTGTGACAATCGACGGAAACTGAGTCGGCCAATTCAATTCCGTCGACTAAAGCTCGTTGCGCCGAGGATGCGGCGGCCCATAACCCAAACGCACCATCGACATGCAACCAGCTCGGACGGCCACTAATTGCTGAAACAATTTCCGGAATCGGATCGAAAGCGCCGGTGTTGACGTTCCCTGCCTGCGCGCAAACGAGTATCGGAGTTTCAATACTCGCGATCGTCGATCGCAGTTGATCTGGTCTCATCCGGCCCTGCTCGTCGGCTGGAACTCTCACGACTTGCTCACTTCCGAGACCCAACATTTGCAGGCAAGCGAACACCGAGACGTGTGATTCGTCACTCGTAACAACCGTGACCTTCGGGGCGCCAATGAGTCCTTGCCTTTCAACGTCCCAGCCAAGCTTTTGCAGCAACGCATGTCGTCCCGCCGCGAGACCGGTGAAGTTGGCCATTGTCCCACCGGTGACAAAGCCGACGCTCGAGTCTTTCGATAGTCCAAACAGATCGATAAGCCACTCGCCGGCGATCTGTTCCACGGCCGCCGCAAGCGGCGAATGAGCATAGAAAGCACCATTCTGATCCCACGCACTCGTTAACCAGTCAGCTGCCAGAGCGACCGGAAGCGAACCGCCCACTACGAAACCAAAATATCGCGGGCCGGCAGTTGCGACAATCGCGTGTTCGGCTAACCCAGCGAGTTGAGCAATGATGCGACTTGGAGCGTCGCCCTCAGGTTGCAGACCAGCTCCATTCAGTTCAGCAAGTAATTTCGCGAAGTCAACGGAATGCGCGACTGATCGTTCAGCCACGCCATCGAGAAATTCGTTCGCGAGTTCGCTCGCCGTGTTTAATAACTCCCGCCGGTCGCGTTTGTTGTGTTCGCTCATCGAGACCCCGCAGTTGAAAGTTTAATGTGTAAGCGTCCTCTAATGCGCATAGACTAATTCCCAAACACTACGGCCCCACGTTCCTACTCGCAGCCGTGTCTGTCTCGTGTCCGAGAAGAGCGCGAGCGAGATACAGTCAACGGGCGGTAAGCCTCGCGCGAGAATCTGCCAGTTCGCGCCGGGCCCCGGATTCGACGTCCGAAACACTCCCGCCGCAGTGGCGATGATGATCGAACGCGGCCTCGTATTCGGATCGAAGATGACGTCATGGATCGGCACGTCCGGAAAGTCGCCGCTGATGTCCGTCCAGATGCCGCCGTTATTCGTCGTCAGGAATATGTGCTCGCTGGAACCTGGCGCACCGCGCAAAGTGAATCCATCATAAGCAACACACACCGTATCCTGATTATTCGGATCCACAGCGATGTGCGCAAACTTACCCCCGTTTACCCCCGCGCTACCGAGCACACCGAAATCCGTGAAGGCTCCCGCACTGTTCATCGTCAAAACGTTCCCGGTTGTAGCAACGCCGTTGTCCCACAAGCTAACCCACAGGCGCGGCGGACTCGCGGCGGCGATCTGAAATACGCTATTCGAGAACGTGTTGAGAAGGGTCTCGTCCTGATAGAGCTGCGCGCCCGGTGAGGTATAAATGTGGCCCGCAATGACGACCCTCGAGTCAGGATCGCGACCGGGAAAACTCCGCGTGCCCGCGATCCCCAAACGGCCTATGTTCGCTGGAAACGTGATGGGCAGCGCCGCCATTGTTCGTCCTCCGTCGGCCGTTCTAATCAGACCGAAATTTCCCAACTGAAAACAGTTGTACGGATCGTCGGGATCGACTGCGACCGCGCCGCCGTCGCCGAGCTGGTACTGCACCCACGTGGTGGTAGAGGCGCCGACGAACAGTGGTCTCGTCTCATTGCTTGCCGCACCATGGTCCCATAGTCCGGCATACGCTGGTTTACCCTCTACATTGTTTCCCATTCCGACCTGTGTGATCAGATTTGTCCCGATCTTCGCATTCAGACTGCGCCAGTAAGACAGCCCGCGCAGGCTGCCGCCGTAAATCCCGCCGTCGTTTCCGACCAGGACATCGGTTGCAGGAGGATTGTTCTGACCGTTGTCCGTGTGTGACATCGGACTGAATACGATCGCGCGATGATCCGGATGAATCTCTGACCAGGGTGACGCGGGGCCGAAGTTCATGCCGCCGTCTGTCGAGTAATGAATGTTGACGAATCCGAGAAAGACGCGATTTGCATCACGCGGATCGACGGCGACAACGTTTCCGTAAGCTCCGAAGTAGCAATACATGCACATCGCGAACGTGCGCGCGTTCGTCGATGGCCTGGTCCAGGTGGCCCCGCCGTCGGTGGATTTGAACAAGTCGAGAAAAACTCCACCACCGTTGTCGACGCTGGCATAGAGCGTCTGATTGTTTGGTCGTGTCGACTGTGAAAAGGAGATGTAACCGTGCTGTCCGGGAATCGGCGCGTTCGGCTTGGGAGTGCCGTCGGGATTCACGAACAGGTTTTCGGAGAAGGTCATTCCACCATCGGTAGACTTGAGGATGCCGGTGCCAGACTGCATCGCATACACGACCCGGGGATCGGCAGTGTCAACAGCCACGCCGACGAACGTGCCGTTCACGAGTGGTTGACCGTCGTTGTAACCGGGACTGTTCGCGCCGAAGTTGTCTCCGCCGTCGATTGATCCATAAAGACCCTGGTTGGTGGCGACGAGCAGGACGTTAGCCGAAGGTGACGCCATCTGATAGATCGACGCGCCGGGACTCGGTGTAGTACCGGGCATTACAGCCGGCGCGCCAAAGATAGACGCGCCTTTAATGGTCCAAGTGTCGCCGCCGGTGACTGACTTATAGATGCCTCTGCATTTCGCGAACGTAATGCCGACGCCGTCGAACGGACTACATGTGCCGGCGTAAACGATACTCGGGTTCACCCGATCGAGTGCGACCGCGCCGGTGGAGAGCGACGGCATCGTGTCCGTCTTCGGCTCCCACGACAATCCGCCATCAGTAGTTTTCCAGATTCCGCCTGCATGTGTGGCGAGATAGATGATGCTATTGCGCGTGCCGCGCGGATCGATCGCGATGCTCGTCGCCTCACCCGAGTCGACACGGCCGGAGCTGCGTTCGATCAGCGGCTTGGGACCAATCTCGGTCCACTGACCCGCCTGCATTGCGTAACTCGCTTTCACGAATATTTCGTCCTGGAGTGTTGATGACGCAGCGCGCACGTCGAACACGGGCAGACGCTGTGCCGCCTCGATACCTCTTTGCAACAGATCCGGACGGATGCGTCCCCCGGGATCGCGATAGCGTGCGACGATCTCCGCCGCACGCGCGCTACGGCCCGGATATTTACCGTCGAAACTGGAGCGCGGCATCATGTCGACGGGTTCGGACGATGAAACGAACGGCGCATCGATGGCGTGTACGATGCTGTTGGAGGCGAAAAGATCCGCGTTGACGATCGTCGAGGCTCTATCGAGCACGATCCGCGCGGGCTTCACCTGCTGATTCACAACCACGCTGATGCTCTGACCGGCAACACTTGTCAGCAGTGGGACCTTTCCGGACGCGAGATCGACGCTCGGGTGTTTGCCTGCGACGAGATGACGCAGGATGAAGTCTTTGAAGTAGCGGCCGTCTGACATCAACGCATTGAGACGTTCTTTCGGCATTTTCTCAAAGGCCCGGTCCGTCGGCGCAAAGAACGTGTAAGCGGATTTACCGCGCAACAGGTCTTGCATCCTCAGGTTCTGTAGACCCGTGCGCAGCGTTTTGAACTCTCCAGCGGAAGCCAAGACACCCATGAGATCGGGAGCGTCACGATTGGGCGGCGGTTGTGAAGGCTGGCCGCACCGGATGCTGAATGCGCCTGTTTCGCGGCTCGACTCCAATTGGTTTGGAGAGAGAATCGTGATCGTCTGCCAGCCATCGAAAGCAGGAAGCGTCTGCGCGTTACCGAGCGTCCAGTCAGTGCTCACGGGTTGAGTGCCGGCGCCTTTAAATTCGAGCGTGGAGATCGGAGCCGTTGCGCCGTCGCTGCGAGTGAACGTGTACTTTACGGTACCAGCTCCATTCGTAGTGATGGAACCGCTAAAGCGCACAGTTACCGGGCACGGCCCGTCGGACTTCGGCTCTGACGCTTTTAGACTGACGTCTGTAACACGAAATTCCTGTACCTGCGTTAACCCTGTGGTGAGAATGACCAAACTAAAAGCGAACGTGATTGTTGCCGGCAAGAAACGACGAAACGTCATGATGTTCCTCCTGCGTGAGTTTGTTTGTGAGTCCCAGCTTACCTGTGTCGGAAAAAATTCGTCGGGGTCGGTAGCTACAATTCAGCGTCCGTTGATAACAACTGAAGCCGGCGCGAGATTGTCAGACGTCGCTTTCAAAACAATGCGGCCGGGTTTTTGTTTCGACTGGACGATTGCCAGCGCCATACCGTGAAACGCTTTGCGCTGTCTTCCCTTGAACGATTCGTGGCTGATCTGGTGGCCGTTATCGACACCTGCAATCGCTCCCTCGCCAGTCACCTCGAACTTGATGAGGTTGTCAGCTTGCGGCACAACCGTCCCATTCTGGTCTACTATCTTCACAGTGACAAATGAAAGATCGGTGCCGTCAGCCTTGATGGTCTGACGATCCGGGACCAGAACGATTCTCGCTGGTGCTGCGGCCGTTCGTATTTCCCTGGTGAGCACTAGCTGACCATTCTTACGCGATACTGCCTTCAACACACCCGGCTCGTGCGCAACTCGCCAAAAGACATGCATGTCGCCCTGTTTTCTTTTTGTACCCTGCGAACGACCATTCAGAAACAGCTCGACCTCATCGGCATTGTTGAAGTACGCGACCACGTCAACTTTCTCGCCCGGCTTCCAGTTCCAGTGCGGGAGGATGTGCAACACGGGCTTGTTGGTCCATTCACTTTGGTAAAAATAGTACGGGTCTTTCGGAAAGCCGGCGAGGTCGATGATGCCAAAGTAGGAAGTGACCGCAGGCCACGGAAACGGCGTCGGCTCGCCGATGTAGTCCCAGCCGGTCCAGATGTACATGCCGGAAAAGAAGTCGTGGTTCTTCACGAGTTTCCACGTCTCTTCGTGCGCCGAGCCCCAGTTTGCAGTCGAATTGTCGTAGGCGGAACACTCGTAAACCGGCGAGATCTTTAGAATCTCCTCCTCTTTCAGGGGCCAGCGCAGAATCTCCTCGGAAGGCATTCGGTAGCTGCCGCGCGTGTGCACAGACGAATTCGTTTCGGTGCCGACGATCGCGCGGCCCGGAAACATTTTCGCGAACTCGGAAAGGTGCGTGTGCGCGTAGTTGGTGCCGACGAGATCGAGATCGCCTTCAGTGAGCACCTTGTTGTCGCGACTCACACCATTGCACGCGGAGGTGATCGGACGAGTGCGATCGAGATTGCGAACGATGCCAACCAGCTCTCTGCTGATCGTGCCGCCCGACGAATTCTTGTCCCACTGTTCCATCACTTCGTTGCCGATGCTCCAGATGAAGACACTCGGATGATTCCGATCGCGCAGCACCATGTCTTCGAGATCGTGCTTGTGCCACCGGTCCCAGTCGAGGTGGTAGTCGTATTTCGTTTTCGCAATCTTCCACATGTCGAAGGCTTCGTCCATCACGATGAAGCCCATGTGGTCGGCGAGCTCGAGCAGTTCCGGCGCGGGCGGATTGTGCGAAGTACGAAGGCCGTTTACACCCATCGCCTTCAACATCTCCAACTGCCGCTCGATCGCACGAGTGTTGACTGCGGTTCCCAACGAACCAAGGTCGTGATGATTGCATACGCCGCGTATCTTCACCGGTTTGCCGTTCAGGAAGAAACCTTTGTCCACATCAAAGCGGAACGTGCGCACGCCCAGCGGCGTTTCGTACCGGTCAACAATTCGCCCGCCCTGCACTAACTGCGACACAACCCGGTAAAGATATGGCTGTTCGTCGGACCAAAGGATCGGCGACGCGAGTTTCAATGTTTGACTTACTTCTGCGTGCGAGTCTTTTCCCGCAACTGCTTTCTGAGCGGCCCGTGCTACTTCCCTGCCGTTCGCATCCTGGATAATGGTTGTGAGGTTAACGGGAGCAGCGCTCTTCGAGCTGTTGTTCACTTTCGTGTTGACGACGATTGTCGCTTCCCGAGCGTTGACTTCGGGAGTCGTTACGTATGTGCCCCAATGTTCGACGTGGACCGGATCGAGCGTCGTCAACCACACGTTTCGATAGATTCCCGAGCCTGAATACCAGCGTGAATTTGGCTGTTGGGAGTTGTCGACCTTGACGGCGATGACGTTTGGTCCACCTCCATAGATCAAATCCTCGGTCAACTCGTATTCAAAAGTGCTGTAACCGTATGGCCGCTTGCCGAGATAGTGGCCGTTAATCCAAACCTCGCTGTTGCGATACACACCGTCAAACTCGACAAAGATTAACTTTCCTTTCGCCGTTAAAGGCACGGTGAAAGTCTTGCGATACCAACCCAGGCCGCCGGGCAATGCGCCGCCGCCCGTTCCCGCAGGATTCTGTTCGCTGAATTCGCCTTCGATACTCCAGTCGTGCGGCAGATCGAGTCGCCGCCATTGTGAATCGTTGAAATCGACGTCTTGAGCGCGGCTAACGTCACCAAGCTGAAAGCGCCAATCGTTGTTGAACGAAACTCGTTTTCCAGGGCGCGAATTAGCAAAGCAAACTGAAGTTGCAAGCAGGAGAAAGCAAAACGCGATGCAGCCGTTTAGTTTTCGATTCATAGTGTTTGCCGGTTGTTTGACACATGAGTCAAAATAGCCAGGGCCAACAAAGACTTCGGTACGTGTCGCGTCCTAGCACGCGCATTCTTTTATCAGGCGCGAATTCAGAAATCAAAAATTTTGGAAGAGTTCAGCCGTGAGCACAAAATTCCTGTGGTGGCTTTGCCCGATCTTGCTTCTTCTGCCAACAGTTACCGTAAACAGTAAGACCGTTATGCCAATCGAGGCTGGCTGGCAGTTCCACGAAGTCGGAAAACCTGATTGGCATGGCGCGACCGTGCCCGGCTGCGTGCACACGGATCTGCTTGCCAACAAGCTAATCGAGGACCCTTTTTATCGCGACAACGAGCGGAAACAACAATGGATCGGTAGAAAAGACTGGGAGTATAGGACCACTTTCAAAGTCGGCCCACAAACGCTGGAGCACGACCACGTAGAACTGGTCTTCGACGGCCTTGATACCTACGCAGACGTTTATCTAAACGAGCGGTTAGTTTTGAAAGCGGACAACATGTTTCGCACCTGGCGGGTAGATGCCAAACCTGCGCTCAAGGCCGGCGATAACAGCTTAAGAATCGTTTTCCGGTCTCCCATCAACGAGATTCTTCCCTTGATGTCGAAGTTGAGCTACCAACTTCCCGCACCGAATGACCAGGGAGAAAAGACGTCGCCTTACACCCGAAAAGCCCCGTATCACTACGGCTGGGATTGGGGGCCACGTTTCGTAACCAGCGGTATCTGGCGTCCAGTTTCTCTCGAAGCCTGGGACCACGCGCGTGTAAATGATCTGCAAGTTGTCGTAAACAAGCTTTCCGCGCACGCCGCGGAAATGACTGCCAACGTGGAAATCGAAGCAGGAGGCGCCCGCCCGGCGACAATCCTGCTCGAGAATCTCACTAACAAACTCGTCGCTGGTAAACAGCAAGTCAAACTTGAAAAAGGTACCAATCGAGTCTCATTCAATTTCACCATCTCCCACCCGTCGCTGTGGTGGCCCAATGGACTTGGCGCGCAACCACTCTACAGTTTCCGAGCACGCAGTCTCGTAAACGGTCGAATCACAGATGAGAAAATTACGCGAACCGGACTGCGAACTTTGGAGCTAAGACAGACTCGTGACGAAGCAGGACAAAGTTTCATGTTCGTCATCAACGGCATTCCGGTTTTCGCGAAAGGCGGCAATTGGATTCCGGCTGACAGTTTTCCTTCACGCATCACAAAAGAAAAATACCGCTTTCTCGTGGAGTCTGTACGCGACAGCAACATGAATATGCTGCGGGTCTGGGGCGGCGGCATTTACGAAGCCGACGAGTTTTATGACCTGTGTGATGAAATGGGAATTCTTGTCTGGCAGGATTTCATGTTTGCCTGCAGCATGTATCCTGCAAGCCAGGAGTTTCTCGACAATGTGCGCGCTGAGGCAATCGATAATGTGAAGCGCCTGCGAAACCACCCGAGTCTTGTTCTCTGGGCCGGTAACAACGAGATCGAAACTGGCTGGATGAACTGGGGCTGGCGGCAAAGTCTGCCCGCATCGCTGTGGGATGATTACAAAAAAATTTTCCTGGGTGTTTTGCAGGAAGTGTCTGCGACGTTCGATCCCTCGCGACCTTACTGGCCCAGCTCACCGCATGGAGGGCTCGACGACGATCCCGACTCAATTCGCAGTGGCGACGTACATTTCTGGAGAGTTTGGCATGCCGCCGAACCCTTCACCGATTACGAAAAGCAAACACCGCGATTTATGAGTGAATATGGGTTTCAATCTTTTCCGAATATCGAAACCGTCAAAGCCTACACGCTTCCGTCCGAGAGAGATATCGAGTCACCGATCATGCTTGCGCATCAACGGCATCCACGCGGCAATCAGTTGGTGCGCGAATACATGTTACGAGATTATGCGCAGCCTAAAGACTTCGAATCGTTTTTGTATGTGAGTCAGGTGTTACAAGCGGAAGGGATACGGATTGGGGCTGAGCACCTGCGGCGCATCATGCCTCACAATATGGGTTCGCTCTACTGGCAGATCAATGATTGTTGGCCCGTCGCGTCGTGGTCCAGCATCGATTACTTCGGTAGATGGAAGGCGCTCCAATATTACGCGCGCAAGTTTTACAGCGATCTACTCATCAGTCCGAGCGTGCAAAATGGCTATATGAAACTGTTTGTTGTCTCCGATCGACCGAAAGCCCTCCCGGCAACGATCCGGGTCACACTGATGAACTTCGACGGCGCTACTTTGAAGAACTTCGTTCGTGACGTGAATGTCGCGCCTTTAACGAGTCGCTCGTATTTCGATTTGCGGCTACCGGAACTGCTGGAGGGGACGGACAGTAAGAATGTGGTTGTTTATTGTGAGCTGTTGGTGAATGGAAAAACGGTTTCCGATCACGATTACTTTTTCGCGCCGTTCAAAGAGCTGACACTTTCCAGACCATCGATCAGTGCTGAAGTGGTTCCGGGACAAGGCCGTTTTAATGTCAGATTAACCACTGATAAGTTTGCGAAGGCTGTCTACCTGTCTGTCGCGGAACACGACGGGTTCTTTTCAGATAACTTCTTTAACCTCGCGCCGGGGAGAGACGTTACAGTGCAGTTTCGTTCGCGCAAGCCGCTATCGCTCGAGCAGTTCAAACAGCGGCTGCAAATTCGCTCTGTGTTCGACGCGTTTGACCATGAGTGAAAAAGTACGTTGGGGAATTTTGAGCACGGCAAAGATCGCGGTGACGAAAGTAGTCCCCGCGATGCAGCTTAGCCCCTGGTGCGAGATCACGGCGATCGCCTCACGAGATCTCGCGAAAGCTAAACAGGTGGCGAGTGAACTACACATCCCGAACGCGTACGGAAGTTACGAAGAACTGCTCGCGGATCCGGCAGTCGAGGTAGTTTACATCCCGCTTCCAAATCATCTGCATGTTCCGTGGACAATTAAAGCTGCTGAAGCCGGCAAGCACGTGCTCTGTGAAAAGCCAATCGCGCTGAATGCAACAGAAGCCAGAGCGCTTATCGAAGTTCGCGATCGCACGGGAGTACGAATACAAGAAGCATTTATGGTGCGGACGCACCCGCAGTGGCTCGCAACCAGGAATCTGATTCGCACCGGCAGAATCGGCTCATTGCGATCCATCTCCGGCTTCTTCAGTTACTTCAACGCAGATCCAGAGAATATTCGCAATAAACCTGAGCTTGGCGGCGGAGCCTTGCTGGACATCGGATGTTATCCGATCACGATCTCCAGATTTATATTTGAGACAGAGCCGCGGCGGGTGCTGGGTCTTATCGAACGCGATCCGGTGTTTGGTACTGACGCTTTGACGACCGCAGTTCTCGATTTTCCGCAAGGTCATTCGACGTTCACGTGCAGCACTCGTCTTGCGCCTTACCAGCGGATGATGTTTTTCGGAACTGAAGGACAAATCGAGGTCCTGATCCCCTTCAATGCGCCCAACGATCGGCCGACGCAGATTCTGCTCAACGGGGAAACGATCGAGTTTCCGATTTGCGATCAATATGAGATCCAGGGCTCGCTTTTTTCACAAGCACTGCTGGAGAACCGTGAACAGGAGATCCCGATCGAAGATGCGATAAACAACATGGCCGTGATAGATGCGGTATTTCGCTCGGCGGCAACAGGTCAATGGGAAGAGCTCCAATGAAACTCGCGACGGTCACCAGTGCTTTACAAACAGTTGGCGCTCCAACTGGGAGCCTCGCCTCAAAAGTCGGACGTCAGGCTTGGAGACGGTCAGTACGGGGAGCGGTAGCGACTTGGTCAGTGATCAGCATGCGATATTTCCTAAAGAGTTTTGACTCCAATCCTTGACCGGGTCGCTACCGCTCCCTGTACTGACTGTCTTCAAGAATGATCTTGGAGTTTTGAGGCAAAACCCCAACTGGGTTTATACCTTTTCGACATCTAAAATTCTTAACTTGACTGGCTGTGCGCGCCCGAAAATATTCACCTTTACTTTAAGAAGGGACTTCGCCTGATTGAATCCCTCGACCGTGCCTGTAAAAGATGTAAATGGCCCAGACTTGATGCGCACCGGCTCGCCCAATCTGAATGTGAATCTCAAGTTTTTATCCGGTATACCTCGCAACATCCTCTGAATTTCATCTTCCGTCATTACGCTGCCTCACTGCAAAACTCTGGCGCGATGTCAACTCAAACATCCACTCTATGACCACGCACGGATTATGTCAGAGAACCTTGCACGGCGCCTCATTAACTTGTGCCCGTGCTCCCAAAATTATTGACTCGTTCACATCGTTTAGCATAGGATTTCCGCCACCCCCAAGTTTAGAACTCTAGTTAATGGCGCTTTTGGTGCGGTCAAGGCGGCCTTTCACAGAAGGGAAGGATATGTACAGCCGACGACTCTCGCTTGCATCTCTGGCTCTTGTTGTATTCTGTCTTTATTCTGCTCCGGCAGTGAAAGCGGATGAAATTGCGGTCTGGAACTTCAACGATTCGAATCTCATCGTTGATCGTGGACAGGGAACGCTGACGACAACCGCCACGAACATCACGTTTTTGAGCGGCACGACGTTTCTTGCATCAATGGGCGATCCGGCCGGCCTTGCTCTCACTATTCCGGGCGGGCCAAATCTTCAGAACAACGGGTCGTTTATAGAAATCCACGTAAGCACTCTGGGATTCGAAAACGTGCACATATCGTGGGCCTGGCAGCGGTCGGATACTGGATTCAACGACGACATAATTCAGGAAAGTTTCGATGGAACGACGTTCCAGGGGTTTAGCTTTGCCGCGATTCAGACAAATTTCTTTGGTGGACACGACGCTAGCGGTGCGGGTTCACTATTTAATAACAACCCAACCTTCGCGGTTCGAATCACGTTGAATGGCGCTACCAGCGAGACCGGGAACATTCGCTTTGACAACATCGTCGTCACCGGAACCCAAATCGTACCTGAGCCAGCAACGATGTTGCTGCTCTGCACCGGGTTAGCTGGAGTCGCGGTAAAAGTAGGGCGACGCCGGCGCACTCCAAAGTAGGCTTTACACCCAGAACTACCCATGAGTACGGCGTTGGCGTGCAAAGCCACTCCAACTGGCGTTCCCGAAAACTCTGTATTCGAGTTCTTCTCTGTGCAACCTCTGTGTCTCTGTGTCTCTGTAGTTGTTTTTCGGAATAATAATTAACCATAGAGACACAGAGCACAGAGAGGTTGCACAGAGAAGAGCGTGTGCTCGTAGGTAATCCGTCTTTCGATAATGAAAAATCTTCACCTGGTCCTGCGACTCTGCCTCGCCGTCCAATTCTTTGTTGTTATCGGACAAGCGCAGGAGCAAAAGTTCGCGAATATCGGCGACCTCAAACTCCAAAACGGTGGTGTGATTCGCGACTGTCACCTCGGGTATCGAACCTTCGGCAAACTCGCCGCTGACAAGTCGAATGTTGTTGTGTTTCCTACCTGGGCCGGCGGCACGACCGAACAACTCAAGTCGAATATTGGACCAGGAAAACTGATCGACAGCGGCTCCTATTTTGTCGTAGCCATCGACGCGCTCGGCAATGGGGTTTCCTCGTCGCCTTCAAACAGCCGGCTGCAACCGCGCATGCGGTTTCCGAAATTCACGTTGCGCGACACAGTTGAATCCCAACATGAACTTTTGACGAGGGTGCTGAACATCAATCACGTAAAGGCAATTGTGGGCATCTCGATGGGCGGTATGCAGGTGTTTCAGTGGATCATCTCGTATCCGGATTTCATGGAGAAAGCGATCCCCATCGTCGGCTCACCTCGCCTGGCGCCCTACGACTTATTGCTTTGGCAGGCACAGATTGAAGCACTCATGCGCGATCGCGATTGGAAGGGAGGCAACTATTCAGCGAATCCCGCTCGCGCCCTGGACTTCGCCTTCGGAGAACTACTCCTTACTACTCCCGCTGATTACAACCGGCGCAAAACACGCGAGCAGGTAATTGCTGATCTTGCTGAGGCACGAAACGAAAGGGGCCGATCCGATGCAAACAATAAGATTCGTCAGGCGCAGGCGATGATGCAGTTGGATGTCTCTCGCGAGTACGGCGGATCGCTCGAGCGCGCCGCGCGGGCCGTCAAAGCTAAGGTGTTTATCGTGGTGTCAAAATTCGATCACGTTGTGACTCCTGGACCAGCAACCGAATTTGCTTCCCTGCTCGGCGCAAAGCTACTCGATCTGGGTGGGGATTGCGGTCATCTCGCTACGGTTTGTGAATCCCGTCGCTTAAACGAAGCCGTCGCCGATTTTTTACGATAGCCACGAAAACGCACACGAGACACATTTATCGCGCGAGAGGCTGGACTCTGATGTTCCACTTCACTCTTCCGCCCTGCGGATCTTGACGCAGTGCAAAGCTACCTCCGCGTGACACGAGAGAAAGAGTTTGTAGATCGTCGCCCGGTCTCGTGAACAACCCACTGACCGGATCGCTATCAGTGCTGAAGACGCGTAGCTCGACGTTGTCCCAATCCATGTCTTTCGTGCTCTGAGCGACTTTGATATGCGGCAAGACGGCATGGTTCCTGACCAGCAGCACCACGGGAACCTGACCTGCCTGAATCTCCTGCCATTTTTCACCCGCGTAGACCCGCCCGGTTTGATAATCAATCCAGATGCCCGGCGGTAGATAGACTTTGCGCGCTTCGCCACTCTCGAACAGCGGCGCCACCAGCAAATCCGATCCGAACATGTACTCGTCGTCGACCGTCCATGAGCCGGGATCGTTTGGATATTCAAAAAACAGCGGACGCACGATCGGAAAACCACGTGCCGATGAGTCTTTTGCCTGAGCGTAGATGTAAGGCATCAACGCATATCGCAATCCCAGCGCGCGCCGGAAATCCTCCGTCAACGCGTCGTCGTACTCCCACGGCTCCCTTGGTGGCGCACCATGCGCGCGGGTGTGCGACGTCAAAACTCCCCATGCCAACCAGCGCCGGTAAAGGTCGCGCGGAGCACGCTGCACAAAACCACCAACGTCGTGGCTCCAATACGTGAAGCCGGATAGACCAAGTGAGAGTCCGCCTCGCAACTCAGCCGCCATCGCTGAATTGGTGTTTTCAGCATCGCCACCCCAATGCAAAGGATAACGCTGGCTGCCGGCCCATGCGCTGCGGGCCCAGATCACATTATCGCCGGTGACTACCTTAGTCACGTCAGCCACTGCTTTGTTGTACCGCAACGGATAGAGATTGTGTTCGTACCACCCGCTCAGTCCTGAGTGGTATTGCCCGGTTAGCGGGGCTCCTTCACCGAAGTCAACTTTAATCGCGCCGACACCAAGTTTCAGCAGCGCCATTAGCTTGCCTTGATACCACTTGACCGCCTCGGGATTGCTCATATCGAGCGTTGCATCCTCGAACGGAAGTTGGCCGCCTTCGTTCTTTACGTGATATCCCTTTTCGACCATCTCCTTCCACAGATCGTTCTTGCTCGTGAAATAGGTGTACTGCCAAAGACTGATGTGAAATCCCTGCTGCTTCAGATCCGCGATCATCTTTGCCGGATCGCGGAATCGGCTCGTCGAAAAGCGGTAATCGCTGCGCCAGTCAGTCTCGAACCAGCCGGTGTCAAGATGAATTACATCAGCCGGAACCTGATGTGATCTCAGTTGCTGGGCCACCTGGCGGACCTGCTCCTCCGAGTTGTACGTGATTCGGCTCATCCAGAACCCAAAGGACCAGAGCGGTGGCACTGGACTACGGCCGGTCAACGCGGTGTACTCCGCGAGAATGTCTTTTGGTTCGCCGAGGAAGATAAACAGATCGAGGTTCTCGTCACCCGAATAGATCACGTTATGTGCGTCGTAGGATCTACCGATGTCAAATGTCAAAGGCGCGCTGGTGTGCACAAACATGCCATACCCGTTGCTGCTCAGGAAGAAGGGTATGGGTTTGTACATGTACTCGTTCTGCGTTCCCATTCCGTCACGCGTCGAGAGCAGCACGCGTTGTCCACGCTTGTTGAAGCGAGTAAACGATTCGCCACAGCCAAAGATCTTTTCGTCGTGTTGCAGTTCGAAAGTAGCTGCGATGCGACGCGAGAGATCGCTCGCCCGGCGCACAAAGGAAAACGGAACCGGAGTGATGAAAGTCGCTGGATCGCCGATGTTCTGGGTACGCGTGAGCAAATGTCCGCGCTCGTCGTAAATCTCAATGTGCCACGGCTGTTTAATGATCCGTACGCGGCCATGAGCGCCGGTGTAAACGATTTCACGATCGTTCTGCTCAACACGCCACGAACTGTCCTTTGGAACTGGTCCCGCAAGCATGAGCGACGGGCCGTCACTCAGCGGCACTGCTCTGGTAGACAAACGCACACGCACTGTGCGCGGACTAACGAAGCTGATAGCAAACGGTAAAGAGGGATCTTGCTCATACTCGGTAACGGGAAATTCAGTGGCGCGACCACGCACAAAGGTGGCGTCGATCTTGTTGAACGAGAGGGTTGTGTTGCGCCAGTAACGGTCCCATTGCAGCGTGCCTTGACCGGTTGCCGCGTCGAAAGAAGTGACGCGACTGCCGATGAAGTAGACGTTCTCCATGCGTTGAAAATCCTGGCTGACGTCTACAGGATCGCCGAGCAGTTGTGCGTGAGAAACAGCGGGAAAGAAAACGAGGATGAGCAAGATGAAAGCCAGTGATGAATGGCATGGACAAAAGCTATGTTTCGGCAACTTCTGTCGTCCTCCGTGAAACCACGAATCGTCCGCAACTTCAGTGCTCGATATCATCTTAATCCGAGTGCGGTGAGGTAGCCTCGGTTGATCTTGCAATTCCGAAATTTTATCTGTTCGAGATAATCAGAGAGCGCATGCTGTATCGTTTCCTTCGACGGGCGATTGGTTCTAATGTCGGCAAAACTGGTTCGCGGATGGTCGGCAAAAGTAACGATCGCGTCCCAATCCGCCGGCTTCTTAATTGACGCCACACACGCGCTGGCGTCCAATCTTTTATATGTCCAGAAGCACCACCCGACTCCGTTTTGTTCAAGCAAAGTTCTAAACGAAGCAATCCACTCGTCGCTGTTCTCACCTGACTCACCCATCAAGATGGGAACTTTATACTTGTTACTGAAATCGAGATATTCCTGGATGGCTTCCTGCTTCACGTCCATCCAATACTTGTGAAACGTGTAAGCTAACTTACCATCAAATGGTGGACCAAAAACTTTGAAGTTATTATCCCACTGAGCTCCGCCGAGGAAGATGATGTGATTTTTGTCGACGCCTCGGATTGCAGTCACGATCTTGCGATAAAGAGGTTCGAGCTTTGGATTGAATTGTGCCGTGTCAAAAAAATGCGCAATCGGTTCGTTCAGCAGATCATATCCGAGCACGGCCGGCTCGTTCGCGTAATGAGCCGCAATCTTTTGCCAGATTCTGACGGTCAACTCCTGGCTCTCCGCACTCTCGAAAAGGAACGGATATCCCCAACTGTCGTCAATGTTGTCTCCGGTTTGCCCACCCGGCGCAGCATGCATGTCTAAAACAACGTAAAGCCCTTCCCGCCTGGCCCAATTGACGACACGATCCAGGAGTTCATAACCGATTCCCTCCAGCCTTAAAGGATCGTCGATGGTTACGAATAGCCGATAGTTGAAGGGGACGCGAATGGTATTGAAGCCGGCCTCCCTGATGAATTTGATATCTTCAGGCGTGATGTAATTATCACGATAAGACTTCCAAAAGCGTTTCGCTTCATCCTCGCCGACGAGTTCATTAATCACGGCCTGAATCAATCTCGGAGAATTGGCGTGCTTGAACTTGAACATATAGCCTTCGGGCAAGAGCCAGTTACCGATATTAATGCCCTTTACGAAAAGCGGTTTGCCACTCGGCGCGATTAGCTCCTTACCGCGAATGCTGACAAATCTGCTTTGGGCCACACAGAGATGACAAGGGCTGAGGGTAATGAGAAGCGCTCCGACGCAGATCGTTAGCGTCTTCGTGTAACGCTTCATCATTTGGCTTTGGCGACGCACCGGGGTGGAGTTTAATCAAAAATCGCCATGAGTCGCAGGAAAATTTATGTCATCACGGTAGCCTCGCCTCAAAAGTCGGACGTCACGCTTGGAGACGGTCAGTACAGGGAGCGGTAGCGACCTGGTCAGTGATCAGCAAGCGGTATTTCCTAAAGATTTTGACTCCAATCGTTGACGAGGTCGCTACCGCTCCCTGTACTGACTGTCTCCCAGAATGATCTTGGAGTTTGAGGCAAAGCCGCTGCGAGAAGT
>JBKPPH010000326.1:0-10213 GCA_046733535.1 Acidobacteriota bacterium | reverse complement strand
CGCCGGGATCGAGAGTTGTTACCGAGTATCTCGAACGGACCGGCCTTCAGCCTTACCTGAACGAGTTGGGCTTTAATCTGGTCGGCTACGGCTGCACCACGTGCATCGGAAACTCTGGACCACTCGATCCCGCGATCGAAGAGATCGTAAACGAACGCGACGTGATCGCCGCTTCCGTCCTTTCCGGCAATCGCAACTTCGAAGCGCGTGTGCACCAGAGTATCAAAGCGAATTTCCTGATGAGCCCGCCGCTCGTGGTTGCGTTTGCGCTCGCCGGTCGTGTGGATCTCGATTTGTCGTCTGATCCAATCGGCACCGGAAAAGATGGCGAGGACGTTTACCTGCGCGACATTTGGCCCACCACGCAGGAGATCAACGCGCTGATGCGCGAGGCATTTGATCCCGAAACTTATCGCCGGCTGTACGGCAGCTTCGCCGAACAGAACCCGCTCTGGAACGATATTCCATCCACCACCGGAAACGTTTACGAATGGGAGCCGGAATCGACTTACATTCGCGAGCCTCCATATTTCGAAGACTTTCACAGCACGCTCGAATCTCTTGCAGAGGTAAAAGGCGCGCGTCCACTCGCGATCTTCGGCGACTCAGTGACGACCGATCACATCAGTCCTGCCGGCGCGATCAAGCCTTCATCGCCCGCCGGCTTGTACTTGCAGGAGCGCGGCGTCGATATCAAAGACTTCAACAGTTATGGCGCGCGCCGCGGCAATCACGAAGTGATGGTCCGTGGAACGTTCGCGAATGTGCGCATCAAGAATCTGATGATGCCGGGAGTCGAAGGCGGTGTCACGATGTATCAGCCCGGTGGCGAACGCATGAGCATCTACGACGCTGCGATGCGTTACCAGTCTGAAGGTGTGCCGCTCGTGATAATCGCGGGTCAGGAGTACGGTACGGGAAGTTCGCGTGACTGGGCGGCGAAAGGCACGCGGTTACTCGGCGTGAAAGCCGTAATCGCGCAGAGTTTCGAGCGCATTCATCGGAGCAACCTCGTCGGAATGGGTGTGTTGCCGTGCCAGTTCAAAGAGGATACGAGTGCGGCTTCGCTTAGACTCGATGGGACCGAGACGTTTGATCTGCTGGGCATTGAAGACGGCATCGAACCTCGCGAGGAGATTACGCTCGTGATTCACCGAGCAAGTGGCGCGATTGAAGAGATACCCGTTACGCTCAGGATCGACACGCCGATTGAAGTCGATTACTACCACCATGGTGGGATTCTTCCGTACGTGCTGCGCCAACTACTTTTAGGCACGACGGAGTTTTAACCACGGATTATTCTTGAAGGAGAAATGATGTCATCCGCAGAATTAGCTGAAACTACTCCACGTAAGTATCAACTGTTCATCGATGGGCAGTGGGTTGATGCAGAATCGGGCAAGACGTTCAACACGCCGAACCCCGCGACTGGCGAGACGCTTGCCGAAGTCGCCGAGGCTGACAAGGCTGACATCGACAAAGCAGTCGCCGCCGCGCGCCGCGCGTTCGAGGGAAAGTGGTCCAAACTCAGCGCGCGTGACCGCGGCCGGATGCTCTACAAGCTCTCGCAACTGATCGAGCAACACGCAGCCGAACTGGCGGCGCTGGAAACTGCCGACAACGGCAAGCCGATCAAGGAATCGCTTTACGTCGACATACCGCAAGTAGTTGAGAACTTCGAGTACTTCGCCGGGTGGTCCACGAAGATCGAAGGCGAAACGATTCCCGTGCCTGGCAAGATGTTCAACTACACGTTGCGCGAGCCGATCGGCGTTTGCGGCCAGATTATTCCGTGGAACTTTCCGCTGTTGATGGCCGCATGGAAACTCGCGCCAGCGTTGGCGGCGGGCAATACGGTGGTGCTCAAACCTGCTGAGCAAACTCCAGTCGGTGCGATGGAACTCGCGAAGTTGATCCAGGAAGCGGGATTTCCCGAAGGTGTGGTGAACATCGTTCCCGGATATGGCGAGACTGCCGGCGCCGCGCTCGCCGCTCATCCCGGCATCGATAAGATCGCATTCACTGGTTCGACTGAGGTCGGCAAAATGATCGCGAAGTCGGCGGCTGACAACTTGACCAAAGTTTCCCTTGAGCTTGGTGGCAAAGCACCTAACATCGTGTTCGCCGATTCTGATATCGAGCAGGCAGTCGCGGGCGCGATGATGGGGATCTTCTACAACCAGGGTCAGGTGTGCTGCGCTGGTTCGAGATTGTTTGTCGAAGAGTCCATCAAAGACGACTTCCTCAGCAAGCTTTCCGATAAGGCGGGGAAGATCGCGGTGGGCGATCCGATGAACAAAGCCACGCAGATGGGCCCGCAGGTTTCCGAGGAGCAACTGAATCGGATCAAGGGTTACGTCGACATCGCCCGCGAGGAAGGCGCGACAGTTGTCGCGGGCGGCCAATCACCGCAACTCGACGCCGCGTTTCAAAAAGGCTACTTCTTTAGTCCCACGATCTTCGCGGAAGTTAAAAACAGTATGCGCGTGGCCCAGGAAGAGATCTTTGGTCCAGTCGTCTCAGTCATCAGCTTCAAGGACGAGGACGATTTGATCAAGCAGGCGAACGACACGATCTACGGGCTCTCGGCCGGTATTTGGACGCGCGACATCACGCGCGCGCATCGTTTTGCGAAAGAGATCAAGGCGGGCGTCATTTGGATTAATACTTACAACATGTTCAATGCAGCGTCTCCCTTCGGCGGTTATAAACAGTCGGGCTACGGGCGTGAGATGGGCCGGCACGCGCTCGAGCTTTACACGCAAGTGAAAAGCGTTTGGGTCGACCTGTCAGGGCGGCCCATCGGTTGGTTCGGAAAATAGTTTGTAGGGGTGGGCCTCCGTTGCCACCCATCGATTCAGGTTGGCACACGAGGGGTGGCCACGGAGGGTCACCCCTACAAATGACGCCCTGACGTGTTATCATTTCTACCTCTCCCGAAATGAACACCACATTTAAGGAGATGCCAATGTTAGTGTTGAAAAAGGTCGCTGTTTTCTTTGTTCTCATCGGCGGGACATTGCTGCTCACCGCCTGCCCCAGCCAGACAAACATCGCAAAAATTAATGCCGACCCCGGACGTTATGCCGGCAAGGAAGTTGGGATCGCGGGCAGGGTAACGGACAGTTACGGCGCCGCAGGGATCGGGGCTTATGAGATTGACGACGGCACCGGCAAGATGTGGGTCGCCACCAGGCGCGGAATTCCATCTCGCGGCGCACACGTCGGAGCGAAGGGTTACGTGCGCAACGGATTCAGCTTCGGCGGCCGCAGCTATGGAACCGTGATGGAAGAAACCGATCGGCGGTCGAGAGGCAGGTAGGTCGTCAGAGTTAAGCCGCAGATCTACGCAGAAAAAACGCCGATCAGAAAAAGAGTTCTGATCTGCGTTTTTTCTGCGTAAATCTGCGGCTTAATTTCCGAGTCAAGGTTCTATGAGTCGTGAGGTTGTTGACCAGCTTAACGAGCAGTTCGCCAGCCTGATTGACAGTCTCAAGGACCTGGTCCGATCTGTTCCGCCCGATCTCCTTTACCGCAAACCACCCGCGGTTAGCATCGGCGAAAACATTCTGCGCAGCGCCGCCGCGATCGAACAGACCTGCGGCGGCCTGACCGCGAACCTGTGGGACGATCCTTTCGAGTGGACGCTCCCGGAAACGCTCTCGAACTCAGAACGGATAATCGAGTATTTGTCGGAAGTGGATGCCGCGCGGCAACGCGCGTTCAGTGCGATCGCCGACGACAATGCGTTGAGTAAGTACATTTCAGTTCCCTCAGGCGAGCCGCGGTTGCTTATCGATTTACTGCACGAGACTCTCGCGAAGGCCAACGAATATCTAAAATAATCGTGTAAATCCTGTATACTAACGCCCATGTTTTGTCCGCAGTGCGGTCAGCAACAAGTTACTGGAGTAATCAGATTCTGCTCTCGTTGCGGTTTCCCGCTCGATGGTGTGATTCAGTTGCTTGGGAACGGCGGCATGCTTCCCACGTACCGTGCTTCGGACGAACCGGCACCGATTTCGCCGCGGCGAAGGGGAGTGAAACAGGGTGGCGTCTTGCTGCTTTCAGGCGCTTTGATCGTTCCGATTCTTGGAATGTTTTCCAGCTACATCAATGCGCCATTCCTTGAAATCCTGTTGGCCCTGGCAGCGATTGTCTGTTTCGTCGGTGGTCCATTGAGGATGTTGTACGCGGCTCTCTTCGAAGAACCGGCGCCCAACCCTTTTCGCCCTTCTCATGGACTACCAGCGCAGCAGATGTACGCTCCGCAACAGTATGTACCGCCCGCGCCAAACCACGCGTTACCACCTCCGTCCGCTCGACCCGCGGGCAGTTGGCGTCCACGGCCAACCACGGCCGAGTTGGCGAACCCGCCCAGCGTCACTGAGAATACGACCCGCTTACTCGAAAAAGAAGATCGTAAAGAGCGATAGCTGCTCTTACCCAGGATTTGTACTTGCCCGTTTCACTTACCGAACGACTACGAGAATGGATTCGAAATGAAGGTCCAATCACTTTTCGGGATTGGATGAAGGCGGCGCTTTACGATCCCGCCGGCGGATATTACCAGCGATCGGATCTACAGCGGTGGGGCAGGGCAGGTGACTATCGCACGAGTCCGGAGCGAAGCGAACTCTTTGCCGCGACCTTCGCGCGTTACTTTGCGAAGATCTACGACGAACTTGAACGGCCTGAGACTTGGACCATCGTGGAGTGCGGCGGTGGCGATGGACGCTTTGCGGCCGGGGTTCTGCACACCCTCGCGCATCGATTTCCGGCGGTCTTTGTTGCAACGCAGTATGTCATGTATGAGTTGAGCGATGATGCACGGGGACGCGCCGAGGAACGGCTGACTGAATTCCGGCACCGCGTGCAGTTCAGTTCCGATCTTCCGTTTGTTCAAGCGGGTATTTACTTCTCGAACGAGTTGCTCGATGCATTTCCGGTTCACCGTGTAATCAACAGCGACGATGGACTGCTGGAGTTTTACGTAAGCATGGCGCCGGATGGCAGTTTCGAGTGGACCACCGGACCATTATCGACACATCGTCTCGCCGAGTTCTGTAGCATCTATTCGCTCGATCTGGCACCCAGTCAAATCGTCGAGATCAATCTCGAGCTTGACGACTGGTTGGCCCACGTTGCCGAGAAACTCGAGAGAGGTTTTGTCATCACGGTCGATTACGGTGCTGACGCAAACGAGCTTTACGATCCGGTGCTGCGTCCGCAGGGAAGTTTGAGGGCGTTTGCACGGCATGCGTTTGTAGATGATTTGCTATCCCAGCCGGGCGAAGTTGATATCACGTCAAGCGTCAACTGGACACAGGTGAAGAGAGTTGGTGAGCGGCTCGGACTGAAAGTCGCCGAGTTTGCTTCTCAGGAAAAGTTTCTGTTACATGCAGGACTGCTGGAAGAGATGGAGCATCTCATGACGACGAGCGTGAGCGCCGCGGAGAAGGCGGCTCTAACGGCCGGCGCGCGTGAGATGATCCTGCCGGGCGGAATGGCGTCGAGTTTTCAAGTTTTGGTGCAGGAGCGAATGCGACATGTCTAAGCTGGTTGATGTTTCTCATAGCGTTGAGCACGGGATGATCACGTACAAGGGGCTTCCCGCGCCAGTCATCAGCGATTTTTTGAGCCGCGAAGACTCGCGAGGCCGTTACGCGCCCGGGACCGAGTTTCACATCGGCAAGATCGAGATGGTGGCGAACACAGGCACGTATCTCGACAGTCCTTTCCACCGTTATGCGCGCGGCAAGGATCTCGCCGCGCTTGATCTCTATTCAATCGCCAATCTGGACGGCGTTGTCGTACGCGTGAGTGAGCGCGAGATAAGCGAGCAGAGCTTTAGTGGAATCGAAGTGCAAGGCAAAGCCGTGCTGGTCCACACGGGTTGGGACAAGCATTGGCGCACGGAAGACTACTCGAACGGTAATCACCCATTTCTCAACGAAGCCGCGGCGACTTATCTGGCGAAGAGCGGCGCCGCGCTCGTTGGAATCGATTCATTCAACATCGACGCCACCCACGACGGCCATCGCCCCGCGCACACAGTCCTCCTCGGCCACGACATCCCAATCGTCGAACACCTCTGTGGCCTCGGAGATCTCCCGGACAGCGGCTTCAAATTCTTCGCCGTCCCCGTGAAAGTCCGGCAGTTCGGCACGTTCCCGGTGCGCGCGTTTGCAATCGTCAATTAGCCACAAAACGGGACAAAAAGATACGAAGCCAATTGCAACGTGCTGCGAACGATGATAGATTGTGCCCGCCTTAAAAAGCCGATGTTCCCATGAACCGATGGGGCTCATTCCATATTCACCCATGAGCCCTCAATGTGGTTTCTTTTCCATCAACACGTACGTCCCTGGACATTGGACAGCTCTCATACGGGTGCTCCCTTCAGTGGTTCCATGTCGCTTGTGGATTCTTGAAATGTCTCTTCCAAATTTCCCATTAAGGTAAACGGGCCCGGCGAGGTAGATAGGTATGTCTGAAGACGCGGAGTTGTTGCGCTTAGCCAACGAGCTCAAACCGTTGGATCTCCCTGTAGGCGTCTACATTGTCAGACGTGATGGGCAATTCGTCAGTTGTAACCACCAGGCACGCAAAATTTTGCGCCTGCCTTTGGAAGAAGACGTCAAGACATCTTCAATCGCACGTTTTTACGCCGATCCGCAGGTCCGCGAGCAGATGCATCAGGAGTTGGAGCAGGCAGAGAAGCGGGGCCAGTGCCTGGAGAAGCTCCTGTCCTTTGACGTCGGCGGCGAGGAAGTGATCGTTCGTGACTATACGCGGTCGTTGAGAGATGACGCGGGCAACGTGCTTGGTTTTGTATGCTGCATGACTGACGTCACTGCGGCTGAGCGGTCCAATCGCCTTTTAGATTCTGTTCCCGCCGGCGTTTACAGGCTCGATGCCAACGATAACTGCGAGACTGCGAATCGTGCGTTCGCTCGTATTCTCGGCTACGACTCACCCAGCGAAATCGACGGCAAGCCGAGTAGTGACTTCCACGTCAACCCCGCCGAGGCCGCAAGACTGCGGCACATGATCGAGGACCAACACCCTGAGCCCGTCAACAATTTTGTCGCCGAAATGCGCAAAAAGGATGGCGAAAAGATCTTTGTGAATATCAATGCGCACATGGTGAAAGGTGATGACGGCGGTTATGGGGGACGCGAAGGTACCATCATCGACGTCACGTTCCAGGAACGTTATCGCCGCATCCTTCGTGACGTACCCGTCGGATTGAATTTTATTCGCCATGAAGCGGAGCAGGACATAATCGAGGACTGCAACGAGCAGTTTCTTAAAATCTTTGACTTTCCTTCCCGAGATCCGAAGGTGGCCCGAGGCTTCGACGCAAGGAGACTCCACGCGTCTACTGAAGAATATGCTCGCTTCAAAGCCGAATTGCAGACCAAAGCGAAGCAAGGTCAACCGGTAGTTGGTTATCACCTCAAGGTCAAAACGCTAAACGACAGTTTCAAGACCGTCGAAATCAGTAGCCAGCCATTACTCGACGCTGACGGCAGGATGGTCGGTCGCGCCGGTGCAGTCCGCGATATAACGAATGAAGCCGAATTGCGAGAACGCCTGGACGAATTAACTCACGACTTCGGCAAGGTCTTGCACAACTACACCTCGACCTTGCTGATGATCCAACTTTCCAGCGAGCCCGTCATTCGTTCGCTTGCACCGGACCCGTTCCTTTTGGAGGAGGAAGTCACTCCGGAGCAAGCGAGTGAAGCCGTTACCCAGCCGGCCATGGAACTCGCCGACAAGCTTAGCCAGTTGCTGGAGTTTGCCAAACAAGAACAACGAGCGTCGGCTCTTCCGGAGGAGAAATGGACCAGACTCAACAACGTACTCACGATGTTGCGCGACTACCGATTAGAGATCTCCGAGATTGATGCGCAGCCGGCTGTTCTCAGTGAGGCAGCACTTGAAATTATCGACTTCTGCAACCTGTTGATGCCGACGCACCGATTTTCACGCGAGAGTGTATCGAGTGTGGACAAGGCCGCACGCACGCTGGTGCGCGTTACCAATTTGATTTCGTTACACCAGATGCGCGACGCAGTTCTCGAGATGGACCACCAGGTCCGCTCGTTACGCGAGTTTGTGACAAACAATGCTCGCGAGCCGGAGGAGCGAGAGGTCTGCGGAGTCCGATCGCTCATCACGCAGGTCCGCAGTAACCTATTTCATTACGCTCGCAGCCGGCGTGTACGGGTCAAAATCGAGGGAGAGGATGTGAAAGTCAAAGTTGCGCGGCGCGAAGTGTTACGTACTCTCACCGACCTGCTACACAACGCAATCAAATACAGTTGGAGACGTGATGAAGGCAAAGCGCCGTGGGTCGACATTCGCACCCGCGTGGCTGACGGCTACCTTTATATCGAGTTTAAGAATTGGGGAGTACCAATCATGCAGGATGAAATCGATGAAGAGCTGATCTTCGACATAGGCTACCGCGGCAAGCTCTCCGGCGATAGGGGGCGCGTCGGGACAGGTATAGGTCTCGCGAACGCTCGCAGAGTAGCACACGCACATCGAGGCGGCGTTGAAGTAACGAGCCAACCGGCCGTCGCCTCTCGTGCGAAAGACGATTATTCGAGTCCATTTATCACTTGCGTAACGATGAAATTCCCTCTGGGTCAGAGTTAAGGAGCGATGAATGAAGACCAGGTTCCTATGGATCGAGGATAACGCGAGAACGGATCTTAGATATTTGCTGGCCCCCGTTTATATGAGTGGAGAATACGACCCGGTCATTGCCCCAACAGTCGCTGAAGGTGTCTATCAACTCGAGCACTCCGAATTTGCCGCAGTCATCGTCGACGTTCGATTGCTGCCCGGTAACAGCAGCGACTGGGAATCGCTTTACGGTAAGTACGGACGCGAGAAGGGCACCGCGCGTCTTGGTCTGTGTCTGCTCTACAGTATCTTCGATCCTCGGCGAGACGATGTGAAGCTCACGGACATTAGAGAGAAGATGCGGGATGATAGTTTTTGGATCAAGCCGAATAAGTTTGGTGTACTGACCGTCGAGGATCTTAAGCCGGTGCGCGAGGCCGTCAACTCGTTCGGCATAACCGTCTGCAAACAGAAAACCACACGCACTCCCCACACAACCCTGCTAGACATGGTCAAGCAGATCGTACGCCGGCGAGAAGACACATAACATGGTTCCCGAAGGATTATTCAATTGGATCAGTAACTGGTTGCCGCCCTACACTGAACAGTGGGCGACGACTTACCTGCAGGTGCTCTTTGAAAGTTTTCTTTTTGCGTTGGGCGTGCCAACGGCTATGTATAGCCTCATCGTGGATGAGGACATAAAGCGAGTAGCACAAACGCGGGTGAAGGCACGTCGATATTTTGTAGTCACGACACTGTTGTACGTGGCGGCGTTTATTATTGTGTGGTTCCTGCATCCCGAACCGCCGCGGACAGAGACGACTATGCCGCAGCAAACCACAGTCAGTTCCGCAATGTCCGACGCCAGTAAAAATGTACCAGCGGCAAGTCCGGAAGTCCCTGCAGGCAAACCCGAAGAGGCGCCGCCGTCTCGTGGATTCACCCCGATAGTGAAATCGATTTTCGCAGCCTTTACGGTGACCTTTCTGCCGTTTGTGGTCTTGATCACAGGCGTGACGCTGAACAGTCAATTCAAACGCGAAAAGGTTGTTCAGCGCCTTGCAGATGAATTACTGAAAAACCTCGACGCGAAGAGCAGCATTGACACCGTCGCGCTGAAGGATCTCAGCTACCTGGGAGAACATGGCCGTGCCGGCGATGAGAAAGAGATGGTCCTCAACGTCATCGATAACCTTGCCGATAAGCTGCAGGCAAAAGTCAGGACGGAGGGGCTCGCCTACCATGGCTATGAACTCGAATCACTCATCCGGCACATCCCGCCAATGTTGGACAACAACAGCCGTCCGGGTAGCGATCAGAACTACCTTCGCGCCGTCGAAGTGCTGTCGAACATCTGGCGGTGGCTTTCCATCCGCAAAGGTACGAGCGACGCCGGTGCGACGCTTCAGGCCCTGAAGGTTCTGGCCTTGCGCTCTGTAGATTCAATGACTGAGGAAACGTCGCTCGCATACCTGGAGATTGCGGCCGAATGCGACAGCCACATAGTTTTCGATATGGGCGAAGTGGCGATCAATGCGAGGAAGTACCGGCTCGTCGTGGGCGCCTT
>JBKPPH010000325.1:0-3582 GCA_046733535.1 Acidobacteriota bacterium | reverse complement strand
GACAATAAACTGATTTGCTTTTTCAATCCTGTATATCTTGTCAATCCAGTCTAAGTTTTTTGCGTGATTCCAACCAGATCTCGATCAGCATCGCCGTTGGTCCAACGATGAACAGCGCATACAGCGGCGCGTACACCACCTGATTCAGTCGCAGCAACATCTCGACGAACGCCACCAGGAAAACCACGATGCACTGCCATTTCGTCGACTTCACCGTCGTCTTCGGATCCGTCACCATGAAGAACACGAAGAGCTGGTACATCGGTCCGGTGATCGGCGAGATCTCCGAGCGCCACGGATCGCCAGTGATCCAACTGCGCAGAAACGCAAACGCGAAAAACGAGATCACGTACGTCGCGCTAATGTGAAAACGCTTCGCGCGCCAGATGATGATCGAGCCAAGGATCCAGATCACGAGCATGGGCCAGATGAAGTTGCCCCACTGAATGGTCAGCGCAGCCACGGTTTCCGGCGCGAGAAACAGCAACACGCAGATGCCGAAATTTGAAGGGTTCCACAAGTGCCGTCCCTTCACGCGCAACACGTACTTCGACATGATCGAAAGCGCGCTGCAAAGCGCAAACGGCCAATAAGCCGGCGAGCGAAGCAGAATGCCGACGCTGATGCCGCTGATGTAGGCGCTCGCGAGATTGAGCCACTTGCCAAGGAAGATCCGCCCCAGCACGAGTTCGGTAACAAGGGCCGCCACGATCGCGAGTGCAGTTCGTTCATAACTCTCGAGGATCCCGTAGAAGAGATGGCCCACCAGCAGGATCAGAGTGATAAAGAGCGGCGGAATGTAACGATTGTCGAAGCGAATCCTGCTTCGCGCGGGAACGTCCAGAGCACCCACTGGCTGCACCGTGGACTGGCTCATGCTGACTCCTTGATCTTGTAGAGTTGTCCGGCCGCAGGATGTTCAATCGTCTCGATCTTTCCCGAAGGCCAGCGAATCTCAGCTTTCTCGATTTGCGGATTCTTCCCGAGCCCAAAATGCAACCGCCGCTGGTTCTGCGAACAAAAGCCGCTGCCGCCCGAAACCTGTTGCACCTGTTGATGACCGTCCCAAAACAGACGCACTTCAGCGCCGATCGCGCTGCGATTGCTCGCCGCGCCTTCGAGCTCGAAACTGATCCACTTGTTTTCCGGCGTCACGTTGTTCTTGTAGACCAGCAACGGACCTTTTTGATTGGCCACGACGACGTCGAGCACGCCGCGGTTCCACAGATCGACGAGGGCCACCGCACGTCCATCGAAAACATCGCGCGCACCGACAGCCTGCGCCACGTTCACAAACTTACCCGCGCCGTCGTTCAGCCAAACTCTTTTCTGCTGGTAACCCGACAAGCTGCGACCATCCATCGCCGGCCAGTGCGCAGCGTCGGAAATGATCGTCGAGTTGCCGCCGGCGATCTTGGAGAAGTCGTACCAGTAGTTTGCACTACGATCGGCCGAGACGTAACCGTTCACGAGATAGAGATCGAGAGTACCGTCATTATTGAGATCGCCAAACTGAGCGCCAAAACTCCAGCCGCCGATCTCGACGTCCATCGCACGCGCAAGGTTGTCGTACTTCAGCGAATCGCCTGACGTGCCCTCGCGCGGCACCCACAGATTGTTCCCCTGGATCAGAATTCCCTCTTCCGAGATATTCGAAACGTAGATCGCGTAACGGCCTTGATTGAGGATGTCGCCGACGGAAGCATTCATACCGCTCTTCGGCGAGAACCCAACGCCGGTTTGGTTGCCGACTTCGCGAAACTGCTTGCCGTCGTTAAAGAAGAGCTCGGAGATTCCGTAGTCGTTGGCGATAAAGAGATCCTGATTGCCGGTGCCGCGCAGGTCCGCGACCGTTGTTGCCAACGCCCAGCGCCGCGTGTCGATCCCGACTCTCTGACTGACCTCTTCAAACGAACCGTCACCGAGATTGTGGAAAAGATACTTGCGCCCGCCGTTCTTCGCGTACTCAAAACTCTCGGGCATCATCTTCGTGTTCTTCAGGTGCCAGAGGTCGACGTCTTCCGCGTAGTAGCCGCCTAGAAACAAATCCAGTCGCCCATCGCGATCGTAGTCAAACCAGACTGCGGTGTTTGCATTGACCCACGACGGCAGCCCGGCTTTCTCAGCCACTCGTGAAAACTTCTGCCCTGCATCGTTGTGGAAGAGTTCAGGCTTGCCCCACTTGTACACAAAGAGATCTTCGTAGCCGTCGTTGTCGTAGTCACCCCAAACGCTGCCCATCGAAACACCGGTGCCGACCTGGTTGAGATCCGCGACACCCATTTCCGCCGCGACGTCTGTGAACGAACCGTCGGTGTTGTTTTTGAAGAGCGCGTTCTTACTGCCCTCGCCGCTGTTCGTAACGTAAAGATCCGCCCAGCCATCGCGATTGAAATCGACGACTGACACGGCCGCTCCCATCGACGCGACCTGCGGCATGATGTGGTCCAACCTGTGATCGAGTGTGGGCGCCTGGTGTGTGAAGTTGATTCCTGATGCGTGGGCGACTTCGTCGAGATGAAAACCGTAGCGGTTCATGGCTGCCCCGCGGTCGAGCGAGCCCGCCATCTGCTCGCGCCGCGACGCCACGCGTTTCATCACCAGCGGCACGGCCAGCAACGCAATAAAAACTATGACGAGAACGATTCTCGCCAACTTGCGACCACTCATTTCCTCTGCTTCAACCTCATTGCATTTTGAAATACTTCAGGCGTTACGTAGCGCGTGTGGTAAGTCTGCCAGTCTTCAGGATGCTGCTGGTAAACCCATTCATCCTCGAGCCTGGCGGGCGGAGTTGTATACAAGTTTTTGGCGTGATAGGGCAAAGGCAAAACGGTTTTCGAAAAGGTCGAATTGTAGTCGCCGTCTTTGATCCAGCCATCGCCGGCTATCACAAAATCGCGCACCCAACCGCGCGGCGGCGCAGGCGGCGCCGCGAACCGAAACGACATCTCGTCGCCCGCGTTCATGATGACGTAGCGATTGTCAGCGCGCATCAGCAGCTCGCGCACGTCTCCAAACCGCGTATAGTAGCCGATCAGATCCCGCCACATCTGTTTGGAACATGAAAGACGATTATAGTCCGGGACTTCGGGAGACGAAGCGTTCACTTGCGTGATAACAGAATAACCGCGATGGTGCAGGTCGGCCAAATCCGGATTCAAGCGCGTGGTTTTTAGTTCGGCGTTTGGCAGGCCAACTGCCCACTCGAGCGAGTCCCAGTAAACCTCGAGATTCGTGCGCAAACGAAGCCGGCGCGGCACGTCAGGTTTGAAAACACCCGTCAGATCAAACAGGCATATCTTCTTGCGACCGGCGGGAAAGCCCATGTTAGCGCGCACGACTTGCCAGCCGCCGCGGCCGTCAGGAATCTCGAGGCTCAAAGGTTTCGGTTGCTCTTGTTGTCCCTGGCTGATGGCCACATTGATCGAAGAGTCGGTCGGATGCATCCAGCCGTTTGCGATTAGCCAAAGCGGGCCGTCGGTTGGCGCGTCAGCGCCGAGATCGATTTCAACGTAATGGTCGCGCGCGAGTCCCTGGTATTTACCGCGTTCGAAAGTACCGAGGTAGTTGCCGTCGAGA
>JBKPPH010000324.1:0-4029 GCA_046733535.1 Acidobacteriota bacterium | reverse complement strand
ATCTACATCTGACCTAATCGATCGGCGCGGACGGCGATAATCTGCAACCGTGGAAGGATAGGCAACCATCAAGTGCAACAAAGTGGTGAACCGCTTAGCACAAATTCAAGGTGTATGGTCCATAAGGTTTGAAACAGATGACCTAATTATGTATTTACGGAGCCACACGCATGGCTATAAACTGACTGCGAGTTCAGAAATTTGACGTCCGTCTAGCAACGTGGCCGGGCACTCCTCAAAGTAGCGTGTCGAATCAACCTAGTCGCCTCTCGTTGTGTATATTTGCGTTTTGCATGCTGCTGCCATCAGCAGCCCTGATTGAACAGCCGCCGCGAGCTCACAGGTCCGAGGCCTCGAGACTTGATTTCACATTAGAGACCAGAGATAAAACAGTTCAGTTTTTTGAGCCGCTCACAATCCGCGTTCTACTCCGAAACAACTCGCGCTTGTCAATTTCTCTCAACACCACAAAGTTAAGACTTATCGCGGACCGGTGGGATGTAGTTGGTACCAACGGAGCGTGGTCTGGAGAAGAAGGAGTTCCATTACAAACGGAAGGTCAGCCGGCCGGACAACTTGAATTATCTCCGGGAGCGTCACTCCATTTAGTGCGAGTAGATGAGTACCCGACCTATCAACGGCTTGGACCAGTGCGCGTTGCCTATCGGTTAACCAGCACGGATCCGGCCACCGAAAAGTTGCTGCCCGCGGATCGGCGTGAACTGTCGTATGAGGTTGCACCGACACAATTGATGCAAGCTGTCTGGACGGCGAAAACGGGCACCGATCGTGAGAAGGTCAAACCGCTCTTTAATGAGTTTTTACGGTTTCTCGCAAAAACAATAGAGGCTGAAAAGCAGGAAACGGAAACGGATATGTGGAAGCGACTGCGAAACAATGCCTACGCTGCTCGGACTCTCTACTACCTGGCTGGATACGCCCTTCCGTTTTTGAACGATGCTCTCAATGATGAGGATCCCTTGATTCGTGAACAGGCCGTTTTCGCCTATGTGTATGCTTGCGAAGGAATCGGCCAGTTCGACGCTTATCTTTCTGACCTTAATAAAATCGTTCCATTGAGGCCGTGGGCCGCCCATCTACGGGAGACCGATAATAAAGAGCAAGCTGACTGGCGTGCGTTTGCGCTACGAGCGCTCAAAGATCGCATACCAGCGATACGAATCGCAGGCATTACAGTGCTTACCGATTCAGATCCTGCTGGAATCGCCTTTATGGCGGGCGAGATTGGTATACCCGAGAATCGCACTCAAGAATCGGACACTCTGAGGTCGGAAGAGATTGAGTCCGTTAAAATTCTCGCAAAAGATCCGGATGCGGGCGTGCGAATGGCGATCCAGGAATATCTCACAAGGTTCGCGGGTAAGCGCATCGCGGCTGATACTGTGATCGATGCATTGGCAGATCCTAATCCAATGGTCCGCAACAAGGCGCTCGATGCGTTGCTGCGCAGTCCAGAAGCCCCGCCAATCGAAATATTAAGGCGTGCATTCAAGGTGACGACGGGGAAAACAGCAGTCGGCCTAATTTCACTTTTACACGAACAAGAAGACTCCACTCTGTCTAGGTCTCTGGCGATTAATTTCGTTAACCGTTCAGACGAAGAACGCCTCGCAATCATCACTGCAATTGCCGGACATACTGATACCGCCACAGTCGATTTAATCAAATCTGGACTAAACGATTCTTCAGTGTTGGTCCAACGTGCCGCCTTGATGCGTCTCCTTCATTTGCCAAGCGCAACCGCCACGCCGATTATTGAAGGCTATCTGCAAAGCGGTGCGAGTCAACTGAAGCGTCTCGCCGAAATCGTCCAAGATGAAATCGAGTCACGCAGTCGCTGGCGATTTCTCCAAAAAGCGACGTCAGCTACAGAATCTGTTTTTCCTTCACATAATGGAACGCGGCCCCAGACGTCACCAGACGGACAGTGGATCGCGTATGAAGAGACGGGTTGGGGCCGCCCCGGCGGATCCGGTGGTTTCGGTCGCTCCAACCTGATTAGCATCTCACATGTAGCACGCATCGACGGGACCGAGGATCGAGTCGTATCCGACATGTTTCTAGTCGGTTGGATGTCGGATAGCAAACGCGTCGGCACGGCACGAGATGGTTTCGCGGCGATCTCAGATTTCGACGGCAACGTAGTCGCTGAATTCGGCAACTCAGGGGCTGAGAAATATCGATTCAGCAGCGCACAGCCAGTTGACTGGACGAAAGGCGACCTGCGCTCTCAGTTCGGCGCATTCATGCCTCATCAAAAGCATCTCGATGGATCCGAGAACTACGGGTTCGGGGAAGGCGGGGCTTTTTCTCCGGATGGAAAATGGTACGGCTTGCTTCAAGATAATAAAGGGATGTTTCTTCTTGCCGTTGACGGGCAAAGGACGCAAATCAATGTCAGGGAGGGATTCAGTCGCTGGCGTCCGTTGACAAATTGGTCGCCCGATGGGCGTTATCTGCAACTTAGTGGCGACGCGAGTTGGTTGATTATTGACCTGCAGGCCGATAATGCGTCATATGAAATTGAAAACGTGGACGTGGGAACCATTCCTGGTGATTGGAGTTCCCGATGTGACAGCAATCGCTGGTCAAAGGACGGCACTCGATTAACCTTTGTTCGGAATGGTCAGATCTGGGTATCAGATGCGCTCGGGAAAAATCCGAAACAAATCACTTTCGACAGCACGCGGAAAGTGTCTCCTGTTTTTTCACCTGATGGCAGGTTCATAGCCTATCTCACTTGGCAACCAGACGCTCGCAGGCATTACCCGCGGCTTGGTCCAACTGATCTGTGGGTGGTTGATGTCGAATCGACTCTCGCCCTCCGCGTCACGTCTCCGGCGACTGCAAGGATTAACAGCCTCGACTGGCTCAATGACCACACGCTCATTTTTGATCGGCTTCAGGACGAGGAGAAATCGGTCTTCAGGGACGTCCCATCTTCGTCATTGCGACGACTGTCACTCACAAACTAGGGACTAACCTAAGGCGTCGGCTTTTCGTCGGATCAGAAATAAGCTCTTTCTGGCACAACTTCGCCAGCCGATCAGTTTTGCCCAGGGCGAGATCGCGATACACGCACATGAAGCAGTGACCTTGGCGACTGGGGAGTTCCCAAAGCTCAAATTTTCCTGGACGGCAAGATTCTCAAAATCAAGCCGCCCGGTTATGTCGGCGAAGGTCTGAAGCTGCTCTATCAAGGCGAACATACATTCGCGATTGAAGGGATTCAGTCCGACATGACATGAAGTTCGTCTTCGACGGCGCACAGGCAAATTGGTTTTTGTTTATAACAACGCTACTTCACGTGGCTAGCGAAGCGACAGCGATAAGAGTAAGCGTCCTTCAAAGTGTGATACGAATAATTAAGTTCTGGTCATAGTGGGCTAACAAATTTTCAGGCGCCGGAGGGAGCGATGAACTGCAAGGATGAAGGCGGCAGGATGAACAAAAGAGAACGATTCGCTTTCATCCTTCCTAATTCATCCTTTGTTTTCAGCGCCGGCGCGTCAACTTAAACGTTCGACGTTGGGAGGATTTTCGAATGCATCGAATGCTGGTCATTGCTGCTCTTATCGTTGCACTAGGTACTCTGGCTCAGGGGCAAACAGAAAGCGTCACAGACACGATCAGGAGATTAGATCAGGAACGGATTCAAGCGCAGATCCACGGTGACGCGGCAGCGCTTAACCGTATCTACGCTGACGATTTCATTGGCATAGGTCCAAGCGGTACCGTGCGCATGAAACCGCAGGTCCTTGCAGATTTCACTTCACATGATTTGAACTTTCAGTCGATTACGACCGACGACGTTCGCATTCGCGTCTATGGAAACACGGCCGTTGAGACGGGCCGCACTACTACGGCTGGACAAGACAAAGGCAAAGTCGTTCCGCGTGACAATCGTTTCACCAGAGTATGGATAAGGCGGCACGGCCGGTGGCGACTCGTTGCCAACCACTACTCGACTCTGGTTGGCCAGCCGTGACGAGACCAAAGACGCAAAAA
>JBKPPH010000323.1:0-43947 GCA_046733535.1 Acidobacteriota bacterium | reverse complement strand
GAGACCGCGAATCAACTGCTTTACAGCGAGAATGCGTCAGGTGAATCCAGCATCTTTCGGATTGCTGAAGGCGGGAAGCATCCGGGCGAAAAGCTCGCCACGTATTCCGACATCGAGTATCAGTTGCTCTTCGATATGCGTTGGCTTCCGGATGCTTCGGGGTTTTTATTTTCGAACCAGACTTTGATGAGAGACTCTGCGAACATCTTTCGTTACGACTTCGGGACACGGAAGGTCACTCAGGTCACTAACCTTGCAAATGAATTTACGGGCAGCTTCACGATCTCACCGGATGGGCAGTGGATCGTGTTTGAGCGATCGAAGTCGTTGGATGACGATCGAGCGATAGATTTGTGGATTGCGAAGATTAACGGCAGCAACGCGCGCCTGCTGGTCCGCAACGGCTTCTCACCGTCGTGGCGGTGAATCTGACAGGACTACAGGAAATCCCGTAATCCTGTCTAATTCGTTAACTGCGTTTCCGGTTCTTCCGCCGTGCAATTGCCCCGACTGCCGCCAGCCCCGTCCCCAGTAACACCATTGCCGTTGGTTCCGGATTTTGCGATACGGACGCGGGCGCCGCGGGTCGAACTATTCCCAGCCTCGGACCTTGTCTAACAGCCGCGACACTGAATCCGAGGTGCTTTCCATTGTTGTTTTCGAAATGACCTGTGTAGAGATAACCAGTTTCCGCACTTTGACTCTCATCAAAAATGGTTAAATCGTGTCTTTCCGCATAAATCAGCTTTTCCAAAAACTTGTCCGACTGGACCACGTCGGCACGAGCCGACGAGGCAAGCGTCAAGAAAACGACTGCGCACAATGTGCTAGTCACAACCCTTATTTTGGACATACCACTACCCTTCGAACGAAACGGTTACACACACGGGGGCCGAGCTTTTATTTCGGTATTTCTTTAAGGGGTGATTGTCCGCGGAAGTTACTCCCGCACTGTCTCGAAACTGTCACCGTGATGCCACGTGTTTGTAACAATCGATCACCGAATGTCCACCTGTTGGGCTCTTCCGGTGTCGGCAACTGTGACGGTCCTCGATTGCCGATCGTTGGACCGAACGACGAAGCTGAACTTTCGCGGGCCCGGATTGTAACTTCCCTGCGGTGCTTCGATTGAGACCACAAACCCCCGTGCTCCACGGCTGGCCCGCAAGGTGGTCCGCCGAAAAGCGCCAGTTTTGTACGCCGGACTGAGCCCGTCGTCTTCGTAGAGAGTGGCCGTCGCTACACCTTTATCGTCCGGATAGATACCAAACGTGATCGGATCGAACGGCTTTTCGCCGACATAGCTCAGCGATGGTCCGGACGGAATTATCGCTCCGCCGCGCACAAACACCGGCACCACGTCGAGCGGAGCTTCGGCGCTAATCATCGTTCCGCCGGTGTATTGCTTGTTGGTCCAGAAGTCGTACCAGACGCCCGCGGGAAGATAGACCAGCCGGCGGGTCACGTCCGGCTTCAGGATCGGCGCGATGAGGAGATCGTCACCAACCATGAACTGGTCGTCGAGATTGTAGGTGTTTGGGTCGTCCTGGTAATTCAACAGCAACGGCCGAAACACAGGCACACCCGTGCGATGAGCATTTTCCAGCGTCGTGTAAAGATAAGGCAGCAGGGCATAACGAAGCTTCAGATACTTCCGAATGATGTCTTCGTAATACTTTCCGAAGCGCCACGGCTCCTGATCGTAACCATCAGCCACCTTGTGGTTGCGACAGAACGGTGCGAGAAAGCTGACCTGATAAGAACGGACCAGCAGCTCGCCGTTGCCACGCCCGATAAAACCGCCGACGTCGCCGCCGACAAACGGCTCGCCCGATAAACCAAGCGAGGTAAACATGGGAACATTCAGCGACAACGCGTCCCACGTGCTGTTCGTGTCGCCGATCCACATCGTCGCGTAACGTTGAATGCCGGCGTAAGCGGCGCGCGTGATGACATAAGGACGGCGATCCGGTTGCAGCCGCTCGAGTCCTTCGTAAGTCGCGCGCGACATCAGCAGGGCAAAGGTGTTCCGGTTTTTTGCGTGAGTGGTTTTCTCACCTTCGTCGTAACTCACGACGTCTAACTGGTTCTTGCCGGTCTGGTCCACGAAGTCAGCCGGTTCGTTCATGTCGTTCCAGATGCCGGCGATACCGTTGTCGGTATAAACGCGATGCAGATCGCCCCACCAGCGCCTCGCTTCAGGGATCGTGTAGTCGACGAAGACGCTTTCACCGGGCCAGACGCGCGGCAGAAACAGATCGCCATTGCGGCGGCGTTGCAGAAAATTTTTCTCCAGACCTTGATCGAGCGGCTGATAGCCTTCGCCGGTCGCGTGCTTGATGCCGGGATCGACAATCGCGACGAGCTTCACGCCCTGCTTTTTCAGTTTATCGCTCAGGCGTTTCGGATCGGGAAATCTTTCTTTCTCGAAGGTGAAGACGCGGTAACCGTTCATGTAATCGATGTCGAGGTGCATGACGTCGAGCGGCAGATCGCGTTTGCGATATTCGTTGACAACTTCTTCGACCATCGTGTCGGGATAGTAGCTCCAGCGGCTCTGCTGATTGCCGAGCGCCCAGAGCGGCGGGAGCGGCATGTGGCCCGTGAGGTCAGTGTAGCGGCCGAGAATCTTCTTGATCGATGGTCCATAGAAGAAGTAGTAGTTCATCTCGCCGCCCTCGGCGCCGAACCAGACGCGTTGTTGCGACGACTTGGCGAAGTCGAAATAGCTGCGGTAGCTGTTGTCGAAAAAGATCCCGTAAGCGATGCCGCGTTGCAGGCCGAGGTAGAACGGGATGGTTTGATAGATCGGATCCTTGCCTTCGACGTAACCGGGCGTATCGGAGTTCCAGTTGATGAACGAGCTGCGGCGTTTGTCGAGGCGTGCAGCTTTTTCGCCGAGGCCGTAGAAGTGTTCGTCGAAGCCGAGTTTCTTTGCGGCAGCGACGAACGTGCCGGCTTTCGGGTCGAACATTATTCCCGCGAGTTTGCCGTGTGCGTCGTAGGACATCGGGCGCTCGTCAGCGTTGAGCACCTGGTGAGTGCGCGGGTCGCGAAACTCGATCAGCAAAGGTGAACGAGTGATGGCGACCTCGAGCTCGTCGGTGGTGATCGTGACCACGTCTGAGGTTTCGTTGAGACGCCAGCGTGGCGTTTCCCAGTCTTGTTTAGCGATCGCCCACGAGTGATCTTTTTGCGGGATCGGTTTCGTGAAGGCAGCCCTGACGCGGATCAGATCCGGGGCGAGGATGGTTAGCTGGACTTGCGAGTTGTCGCGGCAATGAAGGGTGACGGCGGTGTTAGATTTTTCGAGGCGGACGACGTCGCCGATCTTCTCCAGAGTGGTGATGTCCTGGGCAGAAGTTGAAGCGGTGGTGATAAAAATAGCGATGAGTGCGAGAAGGCGGTTCATTCGTTTTTTAAATGATTTACAAGATTAGACAGGATTCACAAGATGTTCGCCAGGCACGCGGCGCCCAATAATCCTGCATCATCGCCACACTTTGCGCGCTCGATCTTCACCCGCGCGGCGAGCAACGGAAACGCGCGCTCCTCGACCTGTTGATGCATGTGCTTCTCAAACAAATCCCAACCGTTCACGACGCCGCCGCCAATCACAATCATCTCCGGATTGAGAATGTTTATTAAATTCGCTAGCCCAATCCCGAGATAAATACCCATGCGCCGGAAGATCTCGAGCGCCAGTTCATCGCCTTGTTGCCCCGCTTCAAAGATCGTCTCCGCGGTCCGGTCCTCCTTGCCCTGCAACACCGAATCCGGATAACGGGGGCTTGCTTCGCGTGTCATGCGCACGATCGCCGTCGCTGACGCAAACACTTCGAGACACCCGCGACTGCCGCACGTGCACGCAACACCGCCGAACGGATCGACACACATGTGACCGATCTCCGCGGCCGCGCCGTCAACTCCACGCCACAATTTACCGTCGAGTATGATCCCGCCGCCAACGCCGGTGCCGAGCGTGAGACAGATGAGTGTTTTGCACCCGACCGCTGCGCCTTGCCACATCTCGCCTACCGCAGCCGCGTTAGCATCGTTCTCGAGCATGGCAGGCAGATGAAGTTGCTCGGTCAAGGCGGCGGCGAGTCGAAAGCCATCGAGACACGGAAGGTTTGGCGCTTTTACTACGATGCCCTCTTCGACCTTCACCGTCCCCGGCACCACCAACGACACCGCAGATAGTTCATCAACCTTCCCGTATTCATGAACGGCCGCGACGATCGCATCCACGATCGCGTTCGCATCTTTTACTTGCGGTGTGTTCTGCTTGAAACGAAACTGAATTTTTCCTTTGTGGTCGACGGTCGCGGCACGGAGGTGCGTGCCGCCAAGATCGGCGGCGAAGATTAGTTTCTTATCTGTGTTATCCGCGGCGCGCATATCGCTCCCACACGATTCTCGGTGTTTCCACGTTGCGCCCGCGCTGGATACTCATCGCGAGGCGAATGAACTGGGCCATGGACCACGCCAAAGGCGTTGCTGATCCCGTTCCTGTACCAACACGAAAGCCTGCACGGTTTCGATCCCAAACCTGTTCCGGGATCATCAGCCCATCGTTGGCAAATCCTGCGAGCGTATCCAATCGCTTTCGCGCGCTCTCGAGATCGCTCGCCGCCACTTCATACTCACCGCGTTCACCAGTCAGCAGCGTCCACAGCCGTCCGACGCCGTTGCGCCCATCGTAGTTACTGCCGTCCGGGGTTTCACCGTAAGCGTCGTGATTGTACCGGTACCACGCATCGCCGGCAGGCGTTTCAACTTTTATTAATTGATCGATAAGCTTTAACGATTCGAGTATCAATGGATCGCGCGGGCGTTTGATACCGAGTCGCACTAGCTCCAGGAATCCAGCATCGAGAATCTTGCGTTCATCGACGATGCGACTGCTGCTGTTGATCTGCATCGTCGCGCCGTCGTTCGGATCGTCGTTTTCAGTGATGCGCAGGTAGTAACCCGAATCGCGTTCACTTTTCGTGACGGTCCAACGTTCGACATTTCGCGCCCAGTTGTCCGCCGTCTCTAGATACTTCTTACCCGCCGCATCGCCATTGACGCGCGCGACATCCGCAGCGCAGACGAGACCCGCGATCTCCGCCGCAATCGTTGCCGGAGAATAGCCTGGTTTTTCCTCCCAGCGATCCTGATCCGTCCGTGGTCCATGACCGAGGATGAAATCCGCGGCGGGCTTGATGTGCTTGAGCCATGTGCGTCGATCGTAACGGCCAAGCTGGTAGGCAAGCACGAGCGGGAGCGCTACCTGGTCCATCTGCAAGCCGTTGCCTATCGCCCGGCCGTTAACCCATGAATTTTGCGGAAAGCTGCCATCGGATTTCTGCTGCACGTTGAACAGGTAATCGAGAATCCGGTTCGCGGTAGCGCGGTCGCCGATCGCATCGAACGCCGTCGCCACGTGATAGAGATCGCGCGACCAGACAGCGTGATAACCACTGGCTGTCGGTTCGTTCGCGTTTGATCCACCGCCCCAGGGCGTCGAAGGCGAGGCGATCACGGCGCCGCGAATGGTTTTGTCTTCGAGTGCCTTCAAAAGCATCGCAGCCATATCAAACTGCTGCTGATGTTTCGTGATGCGCGGCAACCGCGAAACATACGAACGCCAGCCGGCTTCATATTCAGTTCGTACGCTCTCGAATCCCTTCGCGAGCGAAGCCTTTGCGTTGTTCACAGCGTCGGCGGGCCTTTTTCCGAACCCGAGCGCGAGAGTGCAACGCCTTTTTGTTTCGAGGTCTTTTATTCTTCCGACTTGAATGACGTTGCCGTTATCTACTCGCGGAGCCAGTTGGAGCGTTGCATTTTCAATGCGATTCAAATAGCCGCTTCCATTTTCAACAAAGCCGCAACTCGACATCAACGCCGAAGCTTTGTCGCCATCGACGGCAATGAGTGCATCGCCCTCGGTCCATGCCGAGTCATGCAGACCGCTGTTGTTGAGCGAAGGATCGTAATAGACATGCGGATGAACACCACCGCGACTATCAAACTGAACGTCGATCAGCACAGTATTTCGTTGCGGATCGGTGACGTAAGTCTTCGTAATCGTATAGCGACCGTTTTTCGCGGTATTGATTTGTCGAAACGTGAGTGAGCCAGAGTCCGGCAACTCGAGCCGGTGAATCGTGTCGCCATTCTCAGTCTCAGCCGACACCTGCCCGTCGATGGTGAGGAGCAGTTGAAGCGTCTGAACGTTTGGTACATCCAATGTAGGAAAGAAGACTTCTGTCATCACACCGTTAGCGAGCGTGAACCAGACCTTCGATGCGAGCGTCGTTGACGTGCCAAAACCATTCTTAGCAGCAGTCGGCCAATGCGCGTCCGGACCCTGCGCGGTGTATGACAGGATTATCATGATGAAAATCTTGTTAATCATGTCTAAAGATGCGATAGCCCCACGCCTCTAACGAGATCACAGGTAAGCTGCCGCTCCACTTCTTCTCTGACACTTCAACCGATCCAAAGAACGGTTGATTAGATAAATTGATCGCAACCAGAACCTGCTCATCCGCGGTGCGACGAATGAACGTCACCACACGCGACTCGTCGGAGTTCTTCAACCACTCCAGCGTACCCCGCCGCAAAGCGGCGCTCGAACGCCGCAAAGCCATCATCTCTTTGTAAAACTTCGGGAACTCCGGCCGCCGCTCAGCAATCGCCCAGAAGATCGGCAACTTCTCAAACAGCGCCGGCGCACCGGATTCAGTCGTATCCCCAACCTCCATGCCGTTGTAAATCATCGGCACTCCATCGAGCGTGAACACGAGCGCAGAAGCAGCGAGGGCCGCCGGTTCACCGAAACGCGCGATCGCGCGGCGCTCATCGTGATTGTCAGAGAAACGCATGTGCAGCGCGCCACGTGGCCACGTCTTCACTTCCTTTTCCCATTCCTCGCGCAACTCAGACGCGCGCCCGCGTCCCTGCAAGACGTTTGTCAACGCAGTGTGAAGCGGCCATGAATAATCCAGATCGAAAGCACTCACCTGCAATTCAGCCTTGTGGGCTTCGGCCAGCATCGCGATGTCAGGCTTGATCTGCTCGAGCTCGCGACGAGCGTTCTCCCAAAAATCCGTCGGCACCTCCGCGGCGACATCGCAACGAAAACCATCGAGATCAAACTCACGGATCCAATGCTTCAGCATGTCGGTCATGTAACGACGTAACTGCTGGTTCTCGTAATTCAAAGCGGCGATGTCGTACCAGTCGTATGGGTAAGTGATGTTGCCTTTCGCATCGTGTTTATAAAACTCAGGATGCTTCATGAGCACGCTGTCCCACGACGTGTGATTGGCGACGATGTCGATGATGACTTTCAGGCCGCGCGCGTGTGCTTCGCGAACGAGTCGCTTCAAGTCTGCGGCGGTGCCGTAGTCGGGATTGATCGCGTAGTAGTCGCGCACCGCGTAAGGGCTGCCGATCGTGCCCTTCTTTTTCTCGACCCCGATCGGATGAATCGGCATGAGCCAGAGAATCGTGACGCCGAGATCTTTGAGTTCGTCGAGGCGCGCGGTGATCGCGTTGAAGTTTCCCTGCTGTGAAAACGCGCGCGGGTAGATCTCGTAAATAACTCCATCGCGTACCCAATCGCGCACGGGCCGCGCGGTTTGCTGTTGCGCGTGACCTGCGGAAGCCGCGAGCAAACACGCGATCAATCCGCAAACAATCCGTGTAATTCGCGGCTTACCGTTCATCAACGTCACGCACTCCCACCACAGTTGACGCCGCTACGAGCAGACTGATCCCGCCAAGCACCACCGCATTCCGCGGATCGCCGCCCAGCAGGTTGTTAAAGATGTTCGGCACGATGAGCGACATCACGATCTGCGGAATCACGATGAAGAGATTGAACACGCCCATGTAAACACCCATGCGCGACGGCGGCACGGCTGTCGACAACATCACGTACGGCATCGAGAGAATCGACGCCCACGCTACTCCGACACCCGCCATACTCAAAAACAACATCCACTTGTTCACGATGAAATAGACGGAAATTAATCCGACGGCGCCGCATAGTAGCGCGATGATGTGAACAGACTTGCGGCTCGTTGCTTTCGCGAGTCCAGGCAGTAGAAACGCGATTACAAAACAGACGATGTTGTAAACCGCGAAACATAGGCCACCCCATTCAGTGCCCGCTGCGAACAGAGCCGACCTCTCATCAGGAGCGTTGAAGACGTGGCGCGCAACCGCGAGTCCAAAGAACTGCCACATGCAAGGCAAAGCGAACCAGGTGAAGAATTGGACCACCGCCAGTTGCTTCATCGTCGACGGCATCTCCGCCACGGCGGAGAAGATTTCGGCAAACCCTGCGAGTATCCCTTTCTTCTCGCGCTTCATTCGCAGGAAAAGCTCGAGATCGTCCGGCGGATATTCTTTCGTCGTAACGACGGTCCAAACGACCGCTAAAAGAAAGACGACTGCGCCGATCTTGAAAGCGTAGTCGACCGAGAGTGGAATACCACTCGCCATCACTCCCACAACTCCGAGCGCCGTAAAAAGGTAGGGCAAAGCATTGGCGAGTGTTTGACCGATGCCGATAAAAAAACTCTGCATCACAAACCCGAGCGTGCGTTGCTCTTCGACCAGCTTGTCGGCCACGAACGCTCGAAACGGTTCCATCGTGATGTTGATACTCGCGTCGAGAATCCAAAGCAGGCCCGCGGCCATCCACACAGCAGACGAATCAGGCATGAAGAACAACGCGGCGCTCGCGAGTATCGCGCCGGTGAGAAAGTATGGACGGCGACGACCGAGCCGGTTCCAGGTGCGGTCGCTCATCGATCCGATGATGGGTTGAATTATCAAACCCGTGATTGGACCAGCGAGCCAAAGGTAAGGAAGCGAGCTTTCTTCGGCGTGCAGGTACTTGTAAATCGGACTCATGTTCGCGAGCTGCAAGCCCCATCCAAACTGAATTCCGAGGAACCCGAAACTCATGTTCCAGATGTGCCAGAAGCTCAAGCGTGGTTTCTGCATAAGATTCCCTTTTACCCACCGATAAAACGGATCAAATCCGGATCGTCATCCGCGTTCATCTGTGGTCAAAAATCGCTGCTGAACGCTGCGGTAAGGTCAGTTTCAACTTGCCGTTGCGAACGACGACGTCTTTGCTTGTGTCAAGGCGATCGCGCAGTGTGGTCCCATCTGCCAGGTTGGCGGTCCTAACCTCAAACTCGAGTTCCGCCGGCTCGGTTGCGTTGTTAATTACGACGATGACACTCGAAGTTGTTGTCAAACGTGCATAGGCGTATTGCTGTTCGGAAACGTAGAGATTAAAGAGTGCACCTTTCCGAAAAGGGTCCAGTTCAGTATGCAATCGCGTGAGACGCTGGATGTAACTAAACAACTCCTGCTCTTCTTTGGTGCGGCCTGACTCGACGAATGCGTTTCGCTTGTCGCCCGGAAATCCGCCGGGGAAATCGCCTCGGGTCGTCGGCTCATCAGGCCCAGTCATCCCGATCTCGTCGCCGTAGTAAAGTTGTGGCACACCGCGCGTTGTCAGCAGAAAAGCATTCGCCAACTTCAGACCGCCGATCGTCGCGCCTTCCTCGCTCATGAAGCGGCCGTCGTCATGACCGCCCAGCAGTGTGACCAAAATATCCGCATCCTGATAGAGAAAATCTTTTGCGAGGGTTTTCGGAATCTCGTCGATCGGCTTGCCTTCAGCAAAGGCATGGCGAATTGCATAGAAGAGTGGAAAGTCGAGCAACGAATCTGCTCCCATAAACAGCCGCGGCTGGTCGAAGTAAGACGTATGCACGACATCGCCGTCCTTGACTTCGCCTACTACGACGAACTTTGGAAATTCGCGTTTCACAGCCGCTGTCCAATCGGCCCAGAACTCACCCGGAACGTACTGCCACGTGTCCATGCGAATGCCATCGAAGCCCGCGCTGCCGATCCACCAAAGAGTGTTTTGAATCAAATAACGCGACACTTCGGGATCGAGTTGGTTTAGATCGGGAAGAAAATCAAGAAACCAACCTTCCAGGGTCTCGCGTTTTAGCTGCTGTATGTAATGAGGGTCGTGAAGCACCCAGGTTTGGAACGAGTTCTTTAAATGCTTTGCCTTGGTTCCATTGAACCAGGTGGGGGTGGGCGGATCGTCAACCCACGGATGATATGGTCCAGTGTGGTTCATCACCTGGTCCTGAATGATCTTAATGCCCGAGCGGTGCGCGGCTTCGACCAGTTCACGCAGTTTTGCGGGCGTTCCGAAGTGTTCCTCGACAGCGTAGAAGTCCTGCGGGTTGTAACCATGAAACCCGGTGCTCGGCTTGTCTTCCTTCAGCTCGATCTGGTTGAGGCGATCGTAGTTGTCGTACCACGGTGTCAGCCAGAGAGTGGTGACGCCGAGATCTTTTAAATACGGCAAGCGATCGATGACGCCCTGAAGATCGCCGCCGTGGTAATAAAATTTGTTCTTCCTGTCGTACAGACCGCGCGATTGTGATGGATCGTTGTTTGAAGGATCGCCGTCGGCGAAACGATCGATCATGATCAGGTACATGACGTCCGCGGGAGAGAACCCCTGGAACCTTCCAGTGCGATTGAGGGGCGGAAGAATTTCGAATGGCGCTCGAGCAGAACCGCGCGGTGTTGTGATTTCGAGCGAGCGTGCTCCCGCCCGTGCATTGGGTGGAATGAAAACGTCGACGAAGATATACGTGCCGCGCTCATTGATCTTTGGAGTGTTGATTACGCGTAGCCCCGGCACGTTGACTCTCGCATGTTGAAGATTGCGACCGCGAATCATGAGCCGAACGGGATTCAGCGAACTCCGCGTCCACCAGCTCGGCGGATCTACTTTGAGAACCTCCGGCGCCTGCGCCGCAACCGTAAGAGGCAACCACAGATGAATACAGAGAAGACGGATCAGCGCCGATCTGTTTTTCATAATCTGTGTCATCCGTGGTTATTTCTCCCGTAGAGCTCAGAGAGTTGCTTGAGTCGAGTTGCGATGTTGTCAGATAACGCGCCTTGATCGTATCTCCAGGCCCAGTTTCCCTCAGTGCTGTTCGGAAGGTTCATGCGCGCCTCTGTCCCCAACCCAAACAGATCCTGCAAAGGCACGACCGCGGTGTTTGCTACTGACGCCAATACGCAGCGAATGAAGTCCCAGTGAATCTCTTCGCCGTCCGTGTTCAAGTAGTCCATACAAAACTTCCGCTCGCGCTCGATCTGTTTTGCGGTCCGCGTTGAGCCTTCGCCTGCCACACTCTGAAACCATCCCACAGTCGTGTCGTTGTCGTGCGTACCGGTGTACGCAACGACGTTGGGAACGTAGTTGTGCGGCAGGTCGATATTCTTCGAGTCGCTGCCAAAGCCGAACTGCAAGATCCGCATTCCGGGAAAACCAAACTCCTCGCGCAACGCAATCACGTCGGCAGTGATCACGCCGAGATCCTCGGCAATGATCGGCAGTTCGCCGAGTGTGTCGCGAATCGCGGTGAACAGTTCCCTTCCCGGCGCTTCGACCCACTGCCCGCGCTCGGCAGTCTTGTCGCCGCCAGGTATCTCCCAACACGCGGCAAACCCGCGGAAGTGATCCACGCGAGCGATATCGACGACGGTCAGCGTCGCGCGTACGCGCTCGATCCACCACTTGAAGCCATCGGCTTGCATGCGCTCCCAGTTGTAAAGCGGATTGCCCCAGAGCTGGCCGGTGGTGCTGAAGTAATCGGGAGGAACACCGGCGACGACGATCGGTTTGCCATTCTTGTCTAACTTGAATTGCTCAGGGTTGGTCCAAACGTCGGCGGAGTCCTGGGCCACAAAGATCGGTAGATCGCCGACGACGCCGATGCCGCGCTCGTTGCAGTAACGCTTCAAAGCAAACCACTGGCGGAAGAAGAGAAACTGGTAGAACATGTGTGCTTCAACGTCTTGCCTGTACTGGTCGCGAGCACGTTCGATTGCTGAAGCTGTGCGGCGAATCAACTCCGGCTCCCACTCGTTCCACGCGACGCCGCCGTGCGCGTCTTTGAGTGCGCGAAAGAGGGCGTAATCGTCGAGCCAGTGTGCGTGACGTTGCGCGAAAGTTTCGAAAGCGCTGCGCAGGGTTGTGTCGCGGGTTTTTGTGTAACGCTCGTAAGCGCGTCGGAGGAGTTCGTTTTTGATTTTGTGAGCTTCGCCGAAATCTACCCTCGGCTTCTTTGTAGATTGCGCGGGTGCAGCGTCGAGCAAACCTTCTTCCACCAACCGCTCCGGGCTGATGAGCAACGTGTTGCCGGCGAATGCTGAATAGCAGGCGTAGGGCGAGTCGCCGTAGCCGGTTGGTCCAAGCGGCAAGACCTGCCACAGGCTCTGGCCGGCGGCTACGAGGAAATCAACAAACTTGTAAGCCTCTGGTCCAAGATCGCCGATGCCGTAGGGACCAGGTAAAGATGTTGGGTGCAGTAAGACCCCACTCTTCCTTTGGACAGGATTTACAAGATTTTCATGATTTACAGGATGGTCTTTAATCATTTTTTCGGCCGTGTACATTTCGAAAACTATCCTTGTTCATCCTGAAACATCCTGTTAATCCTGTCTAAAAAGCCCTAAACGCAACCGCCATCTGCGGTGGCAAAATAAGTTCGGCTTCTCCGTTCACAACTCGAATGATCTCCTTTGGACCAATCACGGTTCTAAACGTCACACCATCCTTAACTCCGATCGATCCCACCGGCACCTTCACCTGCCTCGACTTGTTCTCCCGGTTGATCGCGATGATCAATGTCTCATCATTGAGCTGGCGCGCGAACACGTAAGTCTCATCGTTCGCAAACAAGTCGATCATCTTTCCCGATCTCATCGCGGCGTGCTCGCGGCGCAGGCGAAGCCACATGCGCGTCCACTCAAACATGTGCTGCTCTTTCGCATTTCGTCCCTCAGCTTTGAAAGCCCTGCTCGGAAAGTCGCGGCGATTGTCAGGATCCTCACCGCCTTCCATCGCAATCTCTTCACCCGAATAAAGCTGCGGAATACCGCGCACGCTCAGGATGAACGCGGTGTGCATCATCGCACCCTCAATCGTCGCGCCCGCGAGCGACATGAACCGGGTCGTATCGTGATTGTTCGCGAGCACTGTCACGCGCGAAGCATCCGCATAGAGCCCGTCGTATTTCAATTGCTGGGCAAGAGTCCACACAGGCGCCTTGTTCGTGAAGACCATCACCGACGCATTCCACAACGCAAAGTCGAAAACAGAATCGAGCTTCGTGTCGATCCCGTCCCAACCTTTGTGCCCACCCATGAAGAACGCAGTGTGCGCCGCATCACGCTCGAATACTTCGCCCACCATCCACAACGCCGGATATTGCCGGTGCAGCGCGTCCGACAAATCGCGAATAAAGAAACGCGGCATGTACTGAATCGTGTCCTGCCGAATGGCGTCGATGCCCGTGACGCCAACCCACCAGAGCGCGTTCTGTATTTCGTAGCGCGCTACCTCCGGTTCATCCTGGTTCATGTCAGGCAAATCGTCGCTGAACCAACCATCGAGCGTGTTGCGAACATCGCGCTCGTTCGCGTGCGGTGAAAGCAACACACTGTTTCTGAACTTGTTGAGTTGATGATGCGCGAGCGTTCCGTGGAACCAGTGCGGGAGCGGCGGATCTTTTACCCACGGATGTTGCGAGCCGACGTGGTTGGCAACCTGGTCCTGAACGATTTTCAGTCCGAGCGAGTGGGCCTTCTGGACCAATTCCCGAAGAGTTTCCATGTCACCGAAGCGATCCTCGACGGCGTAATAATCGATCGCGTGATAGCCGTGATAGTAGGTGTTTGGACACCACGGTTTTCCGCAGCGGTTCACGCCGTTCCAGTTGTCGTACCACGGAGTCAACCAAATCGCCGTGACGCCGAGATCTTTGAGGTAAGGGAGTTGATAGATGACGCCGCGCAGGTCACCGCCGTGAAAGCTGCGCGGATTGTTAAGGTCGAATGCTTCGCGCGGCGAGTCTGCCGGTGAATTGTTCGACGGATCGCCATCGGAAAAGCGATCGATCATGATGAGGTAAATCACGTCGTCAGTGGTGATCCCCTGAAAGTTGTTGCGTGCGTCGAGCGGTGCTTCGAGACGGAACGGAAGCATCGTGCTGCCGGATCGAGTCGCAATAACGAGCGGATATGTGCCCGGGCGCAGTGACGGACTGATCTCGACATCTACGAAGAGATACGTGCCGCGCTCGTTAACCGAGACGCTCGACGCGCGTATCTCGGGATTCGTGGAACTTACGGACGCGTTGCGAAGGTTTGTGCCATGGACGAGCAGCCTGACTGGATTGATTGAATGTTTGGCCCACCATGATGGCGGATCGACTTTCGTGACTGTAGGCGCGGATTGGGCGAAGACAGCGGAAACCGAACACACAAAGACGAACAGCAAGAATTCGAGTTTGAGGTTCTTTGGCAAGTTTCTATTTGTCTCACGCAAAGGCGCAAACAAAAGTAGAGAAATCAGTTTCCCGGCGTGCGCGGCTTGGTGCTGTCCCCGGACGCCCTGCTTGGCAACGGCGGTAAACTCTCGCCTTCTTTCGCCGGAGCCGACATCGGCGTCGCTCCGTGCTGATTAGCTTCGTCCAACCTCTTGAACTCGGCCAACTCCCTGTCGGCCTCATCTTTCTTCCTCAGCCGGGAGTAAGCGAGAAACAGTTGATAGTGCACCCCGGGATCTTTCGCGTTGAGTTCGACTCCACGCGTGAGCAACGGCAACGCCTCCTCGTATCGCTTCAACTTCACCAGCAAGCGACCGAGATCGTGGTAAGCAGGAAAACTTTTCGGATCGAGCTCGATCGCGCGTCGCAACAAACGCTCGGCTTCGACGTTTTCTCCGCGTTGGCTCGCAATGTAACCGAGATTCGCAAGCACGTCCGGATTGTCAGGCTGTAGTTTGAGTGCCTGCTGAAAAGCCGCGACTGCCTGGTCATACTGTCCTTCCGCACGGCCCGTGTAACCGAGCAAAAAGTAAAGGTTTGGATTGTCGGGATAGCGTTGTAGCGCCTGCGTGAAGACTTCTCGCGCGCGCTCGTATCGCTGGCCACGCACATTTGCGACGCCGAGTCGCAGGTGATAGACGAGTTGGCCCTGCGACTGCTCGAGGGCTTTTTCGTAAAACGGAATCGACTTCTCGGCAAGCTGCTTCTTCAGCAACTCCTCACCGATCATGAAGTTTGCTTCAGCGAAGACGGGACGTAACTCGACGGCTTTGGTCCAATGCATCAACGCCGCCTTGGTGTCGCCTTGCGCTGAGGCAATCAACCCGAGACGGTAGTAAGGATCCGCCTCGTCCGGCTTCAACGCCGACGCCGACGTCATTGCCTGTTGTGCTTCGTCCAGGCGATCGAGGTTGTAAAGCGCGAGCCCAAGGTTGTAGAGCACTTCATACGTTTGCGGGCGCAGCTCATTCGTGCGCTGGAACAAACGCACCGCTTCCGCATACTGGTGCGTCTCTGCAACTTTCAGCGCGAGCGTAAAAAGTCCCGCAGCCCCGGCGGTCTTTTCCAGGAGGGGAACGGCGCGTTTGTAATCTCCGCGTTCGGCATACAAAGCGCCGAGGTTGAAGATCGCGCGTTCGTGCTTCGGATCGATGCGGAGCACCTCTTCAAACTTCGCGATCGCCTCGTCAGTGCGTTTCGTCTTTGCCAGCAGCACGCCGAGATTCGACAAAGCGCTCACCAGCTTCGGCTGCAAACGTAACGCCGCCTCGTACTGCTTCTCGGCTTCGGCAGTTGCTCCGCGTTGATCGAGAATCACTCCGAGCAAGCTATGAGCTTCGGCGCTGCGAGGGTTGCTACTAAGAATCTTGCGAGTCGCAGCTTCCGCTTCTTCGAGCCGCCCGGCCTGGACCAACGCGCCCGCTTCACTCAACAAGTTATCGAGTGACGCACGCTGCGCCAGCGCCGCAGAGACGGTCAGCGACAGCAAGCAAATCGCGAAAAAACAGCGAAGCAAACGCATGGCGTAATTTTACCGAGAGTGTCTCCCGCAAAGGCGCAAAAACGCAAAGCGCACGCAAAGAAAATTCTTTGCCGCCTTTGCGTCTTTGCGTGAAATGACCGTCCTAAAAGATGAACTTGAGGGAGAACTCCATCTGCCGGCGCCGCTGCTCGCTGATGTCGCGCCCGAATTCGCCTTCGTTGTTGAAGTCCGCCTTCGGCGACGAACGATTCACGCGATTCAGCACGTTATAAGCCGAGAAACGGAACTGAATATTGAACGCCTCGCTGATCGCCGTAACCGGAAAATTCTTGAAGAGCGATGCATCCCAGTAAAACTGTTGCCTTCCTCGGAAGACATTGCGGCCGAGCGTGCCAATCTTCGGAGTCTCCGGACCATCATTTGGAAACCTACCCGGGGGATCACCGGCGAAGACTGTGGTGAGAGGGCACCTGAATGCGTTGCGGTTGAGTTCGCGTCCTTCGGCTCTTTGCGCGTCTGTGGGTGTCGGATCGCCGATCAGATCGACGCGTCCACTATTGCAGGTGACATTAAATACCGGCCCACTTTGCCACGTGATGATGTTGTTGAATTGCCACCCACCGACCGCTGTATCAAGAGCTCTATTCATATCAGAGCCCCAGCGCCTGTTTCGTCCGAGCGGAAGGTCCCAGACATTTGCGAACGTAAACCGATGTCTGATGTCCGTGTCCGAGTTGCCGCGCTCGAGCTCCGGTCGCGTCGGATCGTCAGGACCACAGTCGCGAGCACCCGCACCGTTCGCGCAGATGCCGCCCGGAGAATCGTCGATCGCATGGGCCCACGTGTATGACGTCAGCAGCGACAGCCCCCTCGAGAACCGTTTCTCCAGCTTGCTTTGCAGAGAGTTGTAGTTGGAACTGCCCGTGTATCTCGTCGCTGTAATCGGATTGTTATTAGCCACACCGACGAGTACTACCTCACGTGCGCCTGGTCCCCCTTGATCACTACCGGTACCGATATTCTGCAGCACCAGCAAATTTCGACCGAGAGAACCGACATAAGCGATTTCTCCGAGCCACCCGGGTGAAAACTCATCCTGCAAGGTCACGTTGTACTGGTGATACATCTCATCCTTACGATTCGGATCGTTGAAAAGGATTAGACCGCCGGCCGTCGGCGCGGGAAAGCTCGTACCTCGCGCAGCCACGGTGAAGGGCGCTATCGGAACGCCGCGATCGAAAGGATTGCGGGCCAGAAAGAAATCGGGACAACCGGCCGGAACAGTTATCGGCGTGCAAGCATAGCTGCCGGCTCCAGTCCCCGGATTTGAGGTAAGCGGCTGGGCGGCGCTGATGTCAGTTGCGTACAGCAAACCATAACCGCCCCGCAACACGAGGGTCTTATCGTCCTTGAAGCCGCTGTAAGCGAAGCCGATACGTGGTCCGAAATTGTTTTTGTCCGTGTTTGCAAGATCGCGACCGCCCGGCGCATTGTCGCCGGCCATCTGGATGGTCCTGGTTACGGGATCGAAATTGCTTTGTAGATCGAAGCGTTCGGTCGGCGCGGTAAAGATGTCATAACGCAGACCCAGGTTCAGAGTTAAATCCGTGTTGACTTTCCAGTCGTCCTGCACGAAGAAAGCCATCTCTTTGCTCGACTGCAAGTATGGACCACCGGGATCGCCGCGGCCGACGAATCCCGGTCTGTAACCAAGCAGGAAGTTGGCGAGGGCCGAACCCGTATCGTTCGGTCCAATGCCATTGTAGTTATTCATGACGAACCCACTGTTCGTGGTTCCGTACTGGTAGTTTCCCTTGGTGCCGTTGTTGCGGCCGCCATCGTAGTTGCTGTTCTGCCTGACCCGATAGTCGCCGCCAAACTTGTAGGTCGAGTTTCCTTTGACGACCGTGACAGCATCCGCGACGTGGAAATTGTTTGAGAGGAAATAGAACGGTCCACCATCCCCGGTGAATTCAGTCGCACGATCTTCGTTGGTTAATCCATCAACAATTCCGACGAGTACGATACCGCTGGTGTTTGGACTGATGTTGATGTTGGGAGCGCCGAGCTGTGACGAAATCGTGGGGCTGAATCCGCCCGTGCCGTTTACACCCGTGTTGAAGATTCCGATTTGCACTCTGGTGTAGCCAAAGCGCGCATCATTTACGACGGTGGGAGAGAAGATGTGCGTGTCGCCGAGCGTGAAGCCTTTTGAATTGCCAAACTCGTCGCCGGCCGATGGTCCGGCGGGGAGATCGTTGCCGGTCGGCGATGTACCCAACGGGAAGAAGTTGTCGCGCGAGCGGGCTGTGTCGGATTTGCTGTAACGTCCAAAGATGGAGTTTTTTCCAGTGATGCGGTGATCGATGCGTATGTCGTAGCTGTCGACGACGGCGTGTTCCGTGCGATTGGTCTCGAAGTTTCGACCTGCGCCGGGGCGATTCGGAAGCGGGAACGCATTCACGTAATTCAACGCAAACGCTGAAAGTGGACCACAGCTCGGACAGTTTCGCAGATCATTACCGGGAATAGGCGTGCCATTAGGGGCGAAGATTGTGCCTTTCGGCGCCATGACTTTGGCCCCGCCGACGAGCTTGTATTCAATGATATTTCCCGGTTGCAACAACTCGCCAAAATCGCCGACGCGCATCCTTGCAGTCGGAACAGGCACCGCCTGCGGGTCGCCGGTGCCGCCAAAGATCGGCGTGCTATTGCGCTGGCCGTTGAGCGAGAAAAAGAAGAACGAACGATTGCGGCCGTCGTAAAGAGATGAGCCACCCTCGCCGGGCTTGGGCAAAAAGATTGGACCACCAACGGTGCCGTAGAAGTTATGGGTAACGTAATTCGGAACCGGTAGCGAATCAGGATTATCAAATTTCGCAGCGGCCGCGCTCAGAAAGCGGCCCTGATAAATCTCACCTGCGGTGCCATGGACCTCATTGCCGCCCGACTTGAAGGTCGTGGAGATGATACCGCCGCCCGCACGCCCTGATTCTGCCGATGGCACGCTCGATTCAATTTTGAACTCCGCGATCGCGTCCGGTTGCGGATAGATCGCGATCTGGCCAAACTGCGATTCGTTGTTGTCCACGCCGTCGAGAGTGAAGTTGTTGTTAGTGGCGCGTGCGCCGTTGATAACCAGAACAGAACCGCCCGATTCACGGAAACGCGTCGACTCGGTGTTGTTCTGTCCACCGCCGCCTTCCACGAAGTTTCCACCGCCACCGAGCAGTCCAAGGTTCGGTCGCGTTACGCCGGGAGAAAGTCCAGCCAGCAAGGTGAAGTTTCTTTGCGGAATCGGTAGATCAGTCACTTGCCTGCCCGTGATCAAATCGCCGCGAACGCTCGTTTCACTTTCGACGAGCGGAGCGGATTCGGCCGTGACTGTCACTGAAGAGGTGCCACTCGCGATCGTGCTGAACTTGACGTCGAGCGGCTGGCGCGCGTTGGTCTCGACCTGGACTCCTTCGAACGTCACTGCCTGAAAGCCAGTGCCTTCCACGGTGACGTTGTACGGTCCCGGCTCGAGATTGGTGACGGTGAACGTGCCGTCATCGCTTGTATCGGTGGTCCGGACCTCGCCGGTTTTGACGCTCGTAACTTTGACCTGCGCTTTGGAGACGAGGGCATCGTTCGGGTCTTTGACAGTGCCGACGATGGCGCCTTTATTGTTCTGGGCAAGGGCGGAAATCGCGAAGGTGGCGATGAGCAGTCCGAGCAGGGATACCCGGACCAGGGCGGCTGACTTTCTCATTGTAGGATTCCTCGTTACGAAGGGTAACTTAGTTTGTTGTCTCAGCGAACGAAGTTTTTAGTATAGAAAGCTGCACCTGTCAACTGTTTTTTAGCCGCGGATTAACGCTGATTGAAACGCGGATTGATTTAAGCAGCGAAGGCGGCGGCGAATTTGCTCGCGAGGACGAGGCTGAGGGCGCCGCGAAGGGTGGGTTTTTGGCCCAGCGTCGAGGGGAGAATGCGGGCGGAGGGGAGGCCGCGGCGAACGCTGTTGGCGATGGTTTCGGTTAAAGCACTCTCGATCAACTCCCAGGCACGCGCGATCTCGCCGCCCACGACCACGGCTTCGGGGCTGAAGCCGATGATCAAATTCGAGATTCCGACCCCAAGGTGGCGTGCAGTCTCGACGAGGGCCGCTTTCGCGTGTGCTTCACCGCCGAGGGCGCGGTCGACGACGTCGATGAATGTCACTTTGTTTGAAGCGCCTGACAACTTTACGTAACGCGCAATTGCCGCGCGCTCGGAAGAGAACGCTTCCCAACAATCATCGCTGCCACACGAGCACGGCACCGGCGCGCCACGCCCAATCACCATGTGCCCAAACTCACCCGCCGCTCCGCGCTGGCCACGATAAACCTGGCCGTCGAAGATGATTCCTGTGCCCACACCCTCGGCGACCAGCACGAGGATGAAATCGCGAGCGTCGTTCACTTCGGGCCGCCCAAACCAGAGTTCAGCAAGTGCAACGGCGTTGGCATCGTTGTCGATCACGACCGGCAAGCCGACCGCGTCAGAGATCATTTCGGAGATTGGAAGATCGCGCCAGAGGAAGTAAGGAATGTAAAGCGCGGTGCCGGTCGAAGGATCGACCAGACCCGGAAGACTCACGCCGACACCTTCGATCGATCCCTGGTAGCGCGTCGTGAAATCGCGCAGCACGCTAATCACCTGATTCAGAGTTTTGTCAGCATCGGTGAGAAACTCTTCCTGATCGATCACGCGCCCGGCGAGATCGCTGGTGGCGATCGTCGTGCACGTCGGAGTGATTGAAACGCCGAGTGCGATCGGGCCCGCAGCGCGCAGCTTGAGTAGCGTCGGTCTCCGTCCTCCCGTCGACTCCCCTTCCCCGACCTCTTCAACCAGACCTTCACTCTTCAGATCTTCGACGATGGCTGAGATCGTGGAACGCTGCAAATCGGTTTCACGCGCGATCTCAGCGCGCGAGATCGGCTCGCGCTCGCGAACGTAGTTCAACACGATCTGCCGGTTGATGTCGCGGATCGTGTTGAGGCGTGCGGCCTGGACCTTTCTCAGATCAAGTCGACGCAAAACTAAGTTCCTTTGCCCTGGGTTATGGTCACTACGGTGTCTACCTTTGGAATGGTAAAAGTCTCAATGCTGCCATTAGACCACTTTATTTCGAGTTTATCGACCTTTGTCGCCGCGCCGAGACCGAAGTGCAGCGTCAGGTCGTTTTGCGAACAGAAGACTGCGCCACTCACAACATCCCTTCGCTGACGCACATTGCCCGTCGTCAAATACGCAACGCTTCCAATCGCGTCGCGCGGGCTCTTCTTCGTCACATCGCCAACCAGACGAAGCGCCAGCCAATGACCAACCGTCGCAGCGACGTTGCGCAGCATCGCCGGCTTCGCATCGAGATTATTGATGACGAGATCAAGACGCCCATCGCCGTCGAGATCTCCGACCGCAAGCCCTCGTCCAGCCCACGCATTCGCGAGTGCGCTGCCGGGGGCCGCGCCCACGCGTTCAAACTTACTTTTGCTGTTGCGAAAGAGCAGTGGCTGCTGCGCGAAACTTGTTCCCCACTGGTGCGCGTCAACAGACGGATAAACGTGACCGTTCACCACGAAAAGATCGAGCCAGCCGTCGTTGTCAAAATCGAGAAAGCTCGTGCCCCAGCCGAGGAACGGAATTGAAACTTCACCAACCCCCGCTTGAAACGTCACGTCAGTAAAATTGTTGTCGCCGTCATTGTGATAAAGCACGTTTGAATCGTCGGAGAAGTTCGTGATGTGAAAGTCGACGCGGCCGTCGTTGTCGTAATCGCCAACCGCGAGGCCCATGCCCGCCTGTTCGCGGCCGTTCTCGTTGAGCGCGACGCCCGACGGGTAACCGATCTCCTCGAACGTGCCGTCGCCTTTGTTTCGGTAAAGTTGATTGGGCGTCGAATCGTTTACAACGATCAGATCGAGTAGCTTGTCGTCGTCGACGTTAACAAACGCGGAGCTGAAGCCGTAATATTTTTCCGGATCGTTGACGCCTGCCTTGACGCTGACGTCTTCGAAAGTGCCGTCGGGCTTTTGATGATAGAGCGTGTCGCCCTCGCCCGGCAGCCCGCGTGGACCACACATCACCGCCACACCGCGAAACTGGCAGAAGTTTTGTCCGACACCCTTTCCGACTTCTGACGGGCTCGGCGGGAGTTTGCTCAAATCGATCTGCACGTAACCGGGAACGAAAAGATCGAGACGCCCATCGCCGTCGTAATCGCCCCAGCTTGCTCCCGTGCTCCAGCCGTTGCGCGCGACGCCGACTTTCTCCGCGACGTCGGTGAACGTGCCGTCGCCGTTGTTTCGGTAGAGACGTGAGACGCCGAAGTTACCGACAAACATGTCTGGCCGGCCGTCGTTGTTGTAATCGCCAACGGCGACACTAAAGCCCCAACGTTCGTTTGCGACGCCGGCCTTCTCGGTCACGTCTTCAAACTTCCAGTTGCCGAGATTGTGGTAAAGCGCAGCGCGCGGCGCTTTCTCTTTACCGCGCATCGCAGCGCTGGTCGATCCGTTTACGAGATAGATATCCGGACGTCCATCTGAGTCGTAGTCAAAGATCGCCACACCGCCTGATGGAGTTTCGAAGATGTAGTCTTTAGCAGCTGCGCCGGAGCGATGGCGGAAGTTGGCCAGCGGTGTTTTGTCGGTTACGTCTTCGAAAACAACGGGCGCGTTTGGATCGGTGATGCCGACCGTGCGGCGCGAAGTGTAAGTCGCTGGCGTACCGGTTGAGGCACCGCCCGTTTGCGCTTGGGCCACGAAAGGAAGAGTCGCCACTAAAAGGCACAAAAGGGCTCGAACTGAGATTAAGCGCCCGATAATCTTTTGTGCTGCTTTGTGGCCTCTATTTGGCGGCGATAACAACATAATCCTTGCCGTTGTACAACCGCACGCCCCCCGGATCTGCCGACATCATCAACGGACGAGGTCGCTTGAGATCCTTGTCGTTCGTGACCGCGACCGAGAGCAGATCCTTACCCGCCAGGTCCATCACCGTCATCTTGCCTTCAGTCGGAAAACCAAATCCGTATGCGCCCGCCGGCAAAGATTCTCCGTTGAGTGTGATAGCTGAGTCAGTGATCAGGAAACCAACATACTTCGCCCGCACATCAGCGGAGTAACCGGACGTATCGACGAGGCCCGAGATCACGTGGCGGTCAGTTCCGAAGCGCGCGGCGGCTGCGTTGCGCATCTGTGTGGGCGCGCTCAGACCCTGGAAATAAAAACCTGTCGGAACGACGCGCGTTAATTCCGCGCCGGTCAATATCGTCGCGCGATCCTGGGCTGCGACGGAGACCGCAACTGCGAGCAATGCGAGAACGAGAGATAATTGTTTGAGCGAGTGTTTCATAGTTTTCCTCGCGGCAAACAATAACCACAAAGACACGAAGACACAAACGAACTCTTGAATCGTGCCTTCGTGTCTCTTGTTAACCCTATCAACGATTCATCGCGGTCGTGCGCAATGAAAGAACGATGAGCTCAGGCGTCGACGACTTCGTTTTCACCGGCAACTGCCTGCCCGTATCAACCGTCAGCCAGAGCTGTGAAAGTAAATACTGATCTCCATCCTTGTTGAAGACGAGCCGCTCGCCCGCTTCCGTGTCGTTCGAAGTTAAGTTGATCGGAGCATTCAAGATCACGGACGACTTGTCTTCGGTGTTGCGAAGTGAGATCAGGTTTCCCGACATCCGCTTGACACTGTAGACGCCCGCTTTCAACGTCGTCTTCCCTGCTGAAAACTCGAACGGAATATTTACCTCAACCCGGCTCGGCGCCTGCGCCTGAACGCTGACCACCGCGAACCCAAAGAAAATACCCAAGATTGCGAACATTCTATAAATTTGAACTCTCATACTGCCTCCTTCACTCAATAACGCGACACTTCTGAGCAAAGGGGCTCAATCGAGTGTTTTGTGCCTTTTGTGCCTCTTTGTGGCTAAACTGTATCCTCGTCGTATGTCTGTCCCGCAGAACATCACGGAACTGCTCGTCGGCTACGGGCGCGGCGACAAAGACGCCCTCGATCAACTGATGCCGATCGTGTACGACGAACTGCGCCGCCAGGCTGCGCGTTACCTGCGACGTGAACAAGCAGGCAACACACTGCAAACGACGGCGTTGATTCACGAAGCCTACGTGCGTTTGGTAGACCAGCGGAACGTCCAGTGGCAAAATCGCGCACACTTCTTCGGCATCGCGGCCCAGATGATGCGGCGCATCCTTGTCGATCACGCGCGCGCGAAGAAGCGCGCGAAACGCGGCGGTTCCGATGTCAGAGTCTCGCTGGGCGACGCGACGGTGGCTGTCAAAGGCCAGGATCTTGACGTCGTAGCTTTGGACGAAGCACTCGAGCGCCTGACCCAGATCGACGAGCAACAGAGTAGAGTGGTCGAACTCCGCTTCTTCAGCGGTCTGACTGTCGAAGAGACTGCCGAGGTGCTGCACATCTCCACCGCGACCGTCAAACGCGATTGGAACATGGCCAAAGCGTGGCTGCACCGCGAACTCAGCGGCGATACTGATCAAAATGCCTGAGCCTGATCCACAACGCTGGCAACGCGTGAAGGAAATATTCGAAGGCGCGTTGGAGCGTCACGGCGCCGAACGAGAAACGTTTCTCGATCGCGAGTGTGGCGACCGGACTGACGTGCGCAAAGAAGTGGAATCGTTGCTTCGGTCGTACGAAGTCGCGGGCAGCTTCATGGAATCACCCGCGGTGGCCCACGCTGCCGACACGTTCGCCGATCAAAAACTCACGCCGGGCCAACGTGTAAAGCACTACCAGATCGTGAATCTCATCGGCGAAGGCGGCATGGGTGAAGTCTATCTCGCCACCGACACGATTCTGGGCCGTCGCGTCGCACTCAAAGTGCTTCCGGCATTCGTGAGCAAGGATCCGGATCGCCTGCGGCGCTTCATGCAGGAGGCGCGTGCTGCTTCGAGACTGAGCCATCCGAACGTCTGCGTGGTCCATGAAATCGGCGAGACAGATGACGGACGCCCGTTCATCGCGATGGAGTACGTCGAAGGCACGACGCTGCGACAGCGCATGCGAAGCCAGAACATGAAACTCGGCGACGTGCTCGACGTCGCCATTCAAATCGCCGACGCGCTGACTGCCGCGCATGAAGCTGGCATCGTCCATCGCGACATCAAGCCCGAGAACATCGTGATCCGGCCCGAAGGTTACGTGAAGATTCTCGACTTCGGCCTCGCCAAACTCACCGAGCGACACAAAGGCGCGATCCACGCGACGATGTCCACGTTGTTGTTCAATTCTTCGCCAGGCAGTGTGATCGGCACTGCTGCTTACATGTCGCCGGAACAAGCGCGTGGCATTCCGGTCGACGAGCGCACGGACATCTGGGGTCTCGGCGTCGTGCTTTACGAGATGGCGTCAGGCAATCCGCCATTCAAGGGTGAGACGGCCACGGACGTCGTCGTCGCGATCGTTGAAAGAGATCAGCCTCCGATTTCTCAACACGTCGAAGGCACGCCGCCCGAGTTGGAACGAATCGTTAAGAAGGCGCTGCGCAAAGATCGAAACGAGCGTTACCAAATCGTCAAGGAGATGGCGATCGATCTGCGTACGTTGCGCAGAGAGCTCGAGGTCAATTCCCTTTTGGACCGTTCACTCACGCCCAGCACAACGAACGGCAGCGATTACGCGAGGGCGTCGAGCGGTCGAGAAAAAGTCGACCATACCAACGAGGTCAAAGCAGCGCGCACGACTATTCACACGCCTCCCGACAGGCGTAGTCGCGCGTGGATCGCGTTGGCTGTCTTCGCCGCGATCGCTCTTGCGGCCGCCGGTTTCGCCTTTTACAAGCTGCGCCCGCGAACGACGACGACGAGGACGCGCATTCCGTTTGAAAGAATCGAAGTAACAAAGCTGACGACAAACGGAAATGCTCAATCGGCTGCCATGTCGCCGGACGGAAAGTACGTCGTTTACGTAACCAGCGAACGTGGACGGGAAAGCTTGTGGCTGCGGCAGGTAACCATTAACAGTAACGCCCAATTAATTCCTCCTCGAGAGGGGCGTTATCCTGGAGTAACCTTCTCGCCTGACGGCGATTTTATCTATTTCGCCTACGTGGAACCCGGTGGCAGCGAGGCGGGACAGATCTACAAACTGCCGGTACTCGGAATTGGCACGGCCGCTACCAGAATCGATTTTCCCGACGGTTTACCCGCCCTGTCACACGACAACAAGCGCATCGCCTTTATCCGTTACGATCGTCCGAATCAAAGCGATTACCTCGTCGTCGCCAATGCCGACGGAAGCAACGAACAGTTCGTCGTCACCCGTAAGTGGCCGCAAAGGCTTGGCTGGGATTTACTCTCAAAGCCAGCCTGGACCGCCGATGACAAATCTTTGATGTTGGCCCAGATCAGTTCGGGTCCCGCAAGCATTAACGAAGTCGCCGTAAACTACAACATCTCGATCCTGGAGAAGGATCTTGTCACTGGCGCAGAGCAAACGATTCCGCTCTCGAATGAACGGTTTGACGAGGTCGGCCGTGTGACCCTGCATCCCGACGGCAGTGGTGTGATCATGCTGGCCAAAGCTTATGGCGAGTCGTTCGTGCACATATGGCAACTGTTTCGCGACGGTTCCAAACGCAGCATCACCAACGATCTCAGCGACTATTACGACTTTAGCCTGAAGGCCGATGGTAGCAGCTTCGTCACTTTGCAAAGGCAACTGCTCGCGAACATCTGGACGCAGCGGAAGGGCGAATCAAAGCCGGCTGCAATCACATCCGGAACGAGCAGGTATTTTGATCTCTGCGTAACGCCCGACGAGAGGATTATCTATGCTTCGGACGCGAGCGGGCTGGCAGACATTTATGAGGTCGGTGTGACGGGCGGAAACCAGAGGCAGTTGACTTCCGAAGGCAAGCGAAACTACGCGCCTGCTGTTTCACCTGACAATCGGTATCTTGCCTTTCATTCTAATCGCGGGGGCACTTTTCAAATCTGGAGAACCGACCGCGATGGTTCGCGTCCGAAGCAGTTGACGTTCGGAGCGACGGAGAGCACCTGGCCGGAGTTTTCTGCCGACGGCAAGTGGATCGTGTATCAACATTCCGAGCCGGGAGCGCCTTATATGCTGTGGCGAGTGCCAGTCGACGGCGGCACGCCGGAGAGAATTACAGATGGCATATCGATTAGGGCCGCAATGTCACCGGATGGCAAGTTGCTCGCCTTCTGGTATAACGACCAACAGCAAAACTCACGGTGGATGTTAAAGGTGATCCACTTCGATGGCGGCGCTACGTTCAACATGTTCGAGGTCGCACCGACGGTGCAAGTCAACTGGGACACACCGCTGCGCTGGAGTTCCGACGGACGCTATCTCACGTATGTGGACCATCGCGGCGGTATCGACAACATTTGGGGACAGCCGATTGAAGGTGGTGCACCAAAGCAGCTAACGAATTTTGAAGACGGCAAAATCTTTTCGTTCGACTGGTTGAAGGATGGAGGCCTGGTGGCGTCGCGCGGAGTGATCGCGAGTGATGTGGTGTTGATTAAGGACGTGAGGCGATAACGATCTTTTGGCAGGATAAACAGGACAGATAACTATGGATGAGAAGCGCGTTGGGGTTCTGACGGGCGGCGGTGATGCGCCCGGCTTGAATCCCGCTATCAAAGGCCTGGTCTATCGTGGGTCGGAGCTTGGTCTCGAAGTCATCGGGTTGTTCGACGGCTGGCGCAGCTTGATAAATCCCGCGCCTGACGTGTTGCCGCTCAATCGCGAGACAGTGCGTCGCTGGGACCGCGATGGTGGGACTAATCTTGGCTCGTCGCGCACCAATCCCTTCAAGCAGTGGAATGAAACCGGCGAATCACAGGATCGCTCGCACGAGGTTGAGGAGAATATCAAGCGGCTCAAACTCGATGCGCTCGTCGTGTGCGGTGGTGAAGACACGCTCGGCGTCGCCGCCGTGCTCGCGCAACGAGGAGTCAAGATCGTGGGTGTGCCGAAGACGATCGACAAAGATCTCGCCGGCACCGATTACACACTCGGCTTCGACACGGCGCTCCGAAACATTTCCGAGGTGATTGAGCGCTCGCGTACGCCGGCCGGATCGCATGGCTGGGTACAGATCGTTGAAGTGATGGGCAGGCACGCGGGGCACCTCGCGCTGTGGTCGGGAGTTGCGGGGCAAGCGCATCTGATACTGATACCGGAGCACCCGTTTCGATATGAGAGAGTTTTCCACTTGCTGAGCGCGCGCCTTGGAAAGTTGGAGCTTAGTCGTGGTTTGTCGCAAAGGCCTCGTTACTCGGTGATCGTCGTGGCCGAAGGTGCGCGTGCTGAAGATGGTGAGATGGTGACAATCGACGACCAGCATGATGCGTTTGGACACGTGCGGCTTGGTGGGATCGGAGAAGTGCTGGCGAGAAAAATTGCGGCGGAGACGCCTTACGAATCGCGCGCCGTCGTGTTAGGGCATCCGCAACGCGGCGGACCGCCGAGCGCGATCGATCGCATCATGGGGATGTTGTTTGGCGCGAAGGCTGCGGAGGCAGTTGCTGAAGGTCATTTTGGGACGATGATCTCGGCGCGTGGGGTCGCGCCGGCGTGTGAGTTGTCGCTCGTCGATCTGTCAGCGGCGCAAGGCAAGATCAATCTCGTGGATGTCGAGCAGTATTACGACGCCGAGCGTTATCACCTCAAGGGTATCGGAATGTGAACCACGGATTACGCGGATTAAAAACACGGGTCCGTATTCATCTGCGAAGATCCGTGGTCTATTTCTGCGCGCTAAACGGATTCTCTTGTACCAGGCGGCGGTGAACGCGTGAAACCAGGTCCGGAATCGTCGGATCGTCACTCGTCTTCGGCACGATATTCGGATCGGGAGCAATCACCGGACGGATCATCTTCTGCTGAAGTTGTTCGCGCGCGTCCATCATCCATCCAAAGCCTCGGAAGATGTAAGTCAGCAACGTTCGATCCGCTTCCTCGATCCCCAACGCCTCCTGAACACACCACGCGCCGAAATCGGTGTTCGCCGTCAGTCGCAACGGCGGACTGTCCTCTCTGCCCGGCTTTAGCACACCCTTCACAAAAGCGGTGAGATAAATGAGACGCGCGATCGAAAGACGCTCCTGCTGCCGTTGATTGATGCTCAACTGTCCCGCATCGATCGCTTTGAAAACAGGATCGATATAGATCGCGGGTCGCGGATCCTGCTGCACTTGATTGCCTCTACCGGCCGCCGAGATTTCCGGATGCCCAAACGTTGGCAGACCTCCGCCGAGCATCTTTTCTCGAATTCGTTCCGCGCGCTGGTCGGGGCTCAAAGGTTCGAGCTCCTGAACAAAGTCTGACATGTCGTGAATCGCGCCGAAGTGCCGAGCACCGTCGAGGGCCATGTGCGATGCAATCAAAAAGTCCTGGACAGAAAATGTGTGCAGCGTTGCCATGTACCTCGCCACCATGTTCGATCCCGCCGAGCCGTGGTGAATCTGAATCGTGCCCATCCGTTCGAGGATGGCTCGCTCATGTTCGTTGGCGTGGTGGCCCAGGATCAGGCTGTAACAAACCTGAAACGCATTTCGCTTTTGCTTTACTTCCTCGGCGAGAAACTCTCTCGTTAGCCCGGCCAGATCGTTTTCTGTAGTCTGCGTTTTGCTGAACAGCACACAGTTCATGAACGCCGACACTGCACCGACAGCGACGTTCTCCATGTGCACGGAGATCATCTCGACCAGCAGCGATTCCGGATCGCGATCGTCGTGCACGCCGCGGTTCTCGGTCTCTTGTCTTCCCAGTTTCGCTTTGCTGAGTATCGAAAAGTGGTGCATTGCGACTTCTGGTCCAAGGCCCGGAAACTTCTTAACGAAAGCGGCAACGTCGTCGATCAAAGCCCGGTCGTTCGCCTTCTCAAAAAACTTCTGATCGATGAAAGCAGCAAGGTCCGCGGCGTTCCCGGGCGCCCCAAACAGGCCGGTGAAGATGACGTCGATCGGTCCGACTTTGCCGGCTACGATCTCTGATTCAGGGACCGTACCGCGAATCGTGAATGATCTTATGTCGAGCGTGATCTGAGTGCCGTTGCAGTCGACTGGCGTGTGATGCAACACCGGATTGGCGATGATTCCGGTCGACGCGGGCATAGTGGCGAAGTAGCCGAGGGTTGTCGCGATTTGTTTCTCGCCCAATTCTTCGGCTCGGGCGACAGCTTGTTTTACCGGATTGTGTTCAGGCGCCGGCGGCACCACGGAGAATGTGTTGTGGGTCAAGTCTTCTTCCATGATCAAAAACGATCCTTTTTGGTCTGCGGGCTAAGCATAACGAATTATTGCTCGTAGCAACAAACCAGGGCAGAAGATTTAAGAAGGGATTAGCGAAAAGGCGCGACAGTTTTGGGCCGTCGCGCCTAATCTTATGTGGTCATCGTCCTCACCCCGACAACCACTTTGATGGAAGGATTCACCAACCATCTAGTTGGGAGCACTATAGCCACCCTCGGCCGGAATTGCAAGCAGACTAGCCGCGGACCAGACTCCAGAGCCACATCGTCAAAAATAGCGCGTAAAACAGCGCCAACGCGATCAGGGCGAGCCGTCGCCAGAGCGGCGGGCGGAGTGCAACCGGCAGGAGGCGCGTGTTTACGTAAAGCAAGTGCAAGGAACTGATGATGAAGACGATGCCCGCCATATTCGCGCTCAGCGCGAGCAACACGATCGGCTGCGTCAGACGTAGCGCGAGAATGCCCCAGATGGAAATCACCACGAGCACGGAGTAATAAATGACACGCACGTCGCCGCCGCGCCACGCGCGAATACGTGTGCTGCCTGTCCAAAGGATGTCGGTGATCGCGCGCGTCATTCCTTCGAGAATGTCGAGTTGCGTTTTGAACAGGATCCAGACGCCGAGTATGGCAATGGCGCCGCCGAAGATCGCGCCTTTCTGTGTCGCGACCGCCTGCGCCAACGCCGCTGCTATACCGAGCCCGCGAATGTCGCTGCCCGCCGGAACAAACGTGACATACAACAACGCCGGCAACGCCATACCGAGCATTGCGCCCGTGAAGTAAACGCCCCACTGGTCCACACGCACGATGCGCCACCAGCCGCGCCAGCGCTCGAGCGACGCAGCATCGGGCGCGAAGGTGCTGCCTGAGTGGGCCAACGCGACTTTCTTTCCGCCCACTGCCGCAGGAATGAAACCAACGCTGCTGCTCATGCCGTAGCCTTTGTCTCGCGCCCAGTTGGTCAAAGTCAGGTTCGTAACACCCCCTCCTCCTGTATAAGCCGCGAATGCGCCGAGCAAAAAGAAGTCAGCGCCCGCGGGAACCAACTGGAAAGAACTAGTCCTGACATCGAACGCGAAAAACCCCGCAACTGCAGCCCCCCAGGTCGATAATGGAACGAAAAGAATCGCGAGCACTCCCAGTCCGCCTATGATGGCCGCGATCATGATCCAGTTGAGATACTCGAGTGTGCGCTCGATTCGCCGTCCTACCAACAACACCAGCCCGCACAGCAGAAAGAGGCTTACGCCGATCGCGTAAACCGTTCCTGTCTCACTGGCAACCGGCAAGCGTTTCGCAAAGAGAAAGAAGACTGCACCTGCTGCCGCCCCTGCCCATCCGGGCCATCCCATCTGGAGAATGTAAAGAACAACATAAAACCAGGCCCAAAAGGTGGAGTGAGGGCGCGTGCGCATGAATCCAGTTAACACTGGTTCTCCAGTGGCCAGCGTGTAGCGCATTAACTCGACGTTGAGGAGCGTCTGGAGTAGCGATGCAACGCCGACGATCCAGAGCAGCGAGAGACCATATTTCACAAATGCCGCTGGTCCAAGCAGGAATTCTCCGCTACCGATTGAGGCGCCAAGCACGATCACGCCTGGTCCAATCGCGCTGAACCAGCCGAGACCGCGCGGGCGCGGCGCGACCGGCAGCTCTCCGATTCGCCAGGGATCGAGTCCTGAGCGAGCTTCCGGTGACTCTGTTGTCGTCGTCATGATGGTTCGCGCGCAGAGCTTAATGCACTTGTGGTTTGCTTTGAACCCCTATTATTGTTTTATCTGATGAACACGACAGTTCCGATCCGGATCGCAACGGCTGCTGACGCTCCGAGGATAACCGCTGTTATCAATGCCGCCTTTCGCAAGGCGGAGGGATTTTTTGTTGATGGACCGCGGATTTCCGAGGCAGAGGTCGAACAACATCTCGCGAAAGGCGCATTTCTACTCGTCGAAGCCGGCGAGAAGCTCAGCGGATGCGTCTACGTCGAACTTCGTGGTGAGCGATCTTACCTTGGGCTGTTATCGGTCGATCCGGCGTCACAGCAGAGTGGGCTCGGATCGTTTTTGATGAGTGCAGCCGAGAACTACTGCCGCGAACAGGGCTCTAGCGTCATGGACATCTATATCGTCAATCTCCGTGAAGAGTTGCCGCCGTTTTATCGACGTCGCGGCTATGTCGAGAGCGGCACGGCTCCGTTCCCGCCGGACGTCGTAACGAAGACACCTTGCCATTTCATCATCATGTCAAAGGCGCTCTAAACGTGGCTTCAGCAAAGCAACAAGCAGAAGTGTTATCGATCGACGGACGCGAGGTTAGCATCACTAACCCTGGCAAGCTGTACTTCTCGTCCGAAACAAAACTCACGAAGCTGGAGCTCGTTCGTTACTACTTATCGATCGCGCCCGGCGCACTGGCGGGGATCCGCGATCGACCGATCGTGCTGAAGCGATTTGTCGATGGAGCGGAAGGTCAGGCGTTTTATCAAAAACGAGCGCCCACGAATCATCCGGACTGGTTGCGAACCACGACGTTGTCGTTTCCTTCCGGACGCATCGCAGATGAAATCGTCGTCGATGATGCAGCGGGGCTCGCGTGGATCGTCAACCTGGGCTGTATTGAACTGCATCCGCATCCGGTGCGTTCGGGCGATCTCGATCATCCGGACGAGTTACGTGTCGATCTCGATCCTGGTCCGGGTGTGGGTTGGGAGAACGTTCGTGTGGTGACGCTGGAAGTGAAAGCGCTGCTCGAAGAGATGGGACTGCGTGGTTGGCCCAAGACGAGTGGTTCGCGTGGCATGCACGTCAACGTCAGGATTCAACCGCGTTGGACCTTTAGCGAGGTGCGGCGCGCGGCGGTTGCGTTGTCGCGTGAAGTCGAGCGTCGTGTGCCGAAGCTGGCGAGCTCGAAGTGGTGGAAAGAGGAACGTCACGGAGTGTTCCTTGATTACAACCAGAACGCGAAGGATCGGACGACCTGTTCGGCGTATTCCGTGCGGCCGCTGCCCGATGCACGCGTGTCGACGCCGCTTGATTGGGATGAAGTTCCGGAATGTGATCCGGCGGAGTTTAACGTCTTCACGGTGCCGAAGCGTTTTGCGGAGATTGGCGATCCACACGCTGAGATGGATGCTGCAGCCGGATCGCTCGAGCGATTGCTTGAACTCGCGGATGAGGATGAGGCCGCTGGGTTAGGCGATGCGCCATGGCCGCCGCACTTCCAAAAAATGGCCGGCGAAGGAACACGCGTCGCGCCGTCGCGTGCGAAGTCAACGAAGTCAGCTTCGAAGAAGCCGGCCGCTGCGAAGAAGAAACGCGTTCGCATGCCGCTGCTGGTCGTTGCTAATTCGCCGGACAAGAAAGCCGCTCTCGAAGGACTCGAGCGTTGGAAGAAGAAGTATCCGAAAGTCGCCAAGCTTCTGGCGGTCGATGATGTGCTCGTCGACTCGATGCGCGGCCGCTCGTCGACCTGGACGCGCATTCGCGTAAACCTGCGCAACGTCCCTGAAAAAATTCGTCCCCCTCAAGAGACTCCTGATCCTGACGACGACCCCACCCGGCAATGGAGCCAGAGGAAGAATTGAGCCGCAGATTGACGCGGATAAACACGGATCGATCTGCGTTTATCTGCGTGAATCTGCGGCTTACCTGCCTTTGGCGAAGATCGACTCGAGCTCGTGAGGCGGCACGACCTCCAGTTGCTCAAAGGTGCAATCGGTAGGCTTCTTGTCTGTGCGCCATCTCCGGAATTGCGCAGTGTGGCGAAAGCGATCGCCTTGCATGTGGTCGTACGCGACCTCCACGACCAACTCGGGTCGCAGTGGCTCCCACGAAAGATCCTTGCCGTGACTCCAACGGCTCTGCGCGCCGGGCATACGTGACGCCAGATCAGCACCCGCCCACTCTTTCCACGGGTGCGACGCCAGCGCGTTCTTGCGATACGGTTTGAGAAACTCAACGAGCTCGAGACGCTTCTCGTTCGTAAAACTCGCGCACACGCCGACGTGCTGAAGCGTCCCTCCGTCGTAGAGTCCGAGCAACAACGATCCTATTCCTGTGCTCTCACCTTTCTTGTGCCAACGAAACCCGGCTACGACACAATCACATTCGCGCTCGTGCTTCACTTTCAGCATGACGCGTTTGTTCGACTCGTAAGTTCCGTGCGTCGGTTTAGCTATTACGCCATCGAGCCCCGCACCTTCAAAACGACGAAACCAGTCCGACGCGGTGGCGAAATCAGTCGTCGCGGGTGTCAAATGCAGTGGCGGCTTTACTGCCGACAGTACCGACTCGAGTTTGCTGCGACGCTGCGCAAACGATGTGTTGCGCAGATCTCGCTTCCCTTCCGCGAGTAGATCGAAGAACACGATTGACGCTGGAATCTGTTCGGAAAGCATTTTTACTCGTGATGCGGCGGGATGAAGACGCAGTTGGAGCGAATCGAAATCGAGCGCGCCTTCTTGTGCGATCACGATTTCGCCGTCAAGCACACACTTGCTCGGAAGTTGCTTCAGCAGCGGGTCGATCAGTTCCGGAAAATAGCGATTGAGCGGTTTCTCGTCGCGACTCTGAATCATCACTTCTTTGCCGTCGCGAAAGATCAACGCACGAAACCCGTCCCATTTCGGTTCAAAAATCCAATCGCCGGCAGCCGGCAATTGATCGACGCGTTTGGCGAGCATCGGCAGAATCGGCGGATTCACGGGAAGTTCCATAATCCGTGTAATCTGCCTAATCCGTGAGCAAACTTCAACTGAGATCAAAGCGAGTCCGCGGAAGCATTCTGGGCGACTACCTCCGCGGACTCCGTGTGGCCCCCTCACCAAGGCCACTGTCCGAGATTCGAGATCACCGGGATCTCAAATCTCAGATCCGGCCGTACTCAGCAACATATCTCGCGAGGCGCCGAGCACGGCCCGAGCTTGATCGCGACTGACGGTTGGAAACTGATCGAGAAACGTGTCCATCGTCTGATCGTCTTCTAAAAATTCGAAGAGCAACTTCACGGGGACTGACGTTCCGACAAATACTGCGCCGCCGTCCGTCTTGTCCGAGTCGCGTTCGATCACATCTTCGAGCTTCATTACGAAAAACCTGAGTCCGCAGAAGCGCCCTCACGCGCCGCTAGCTTCTGCGGACTCATCCTGGCCCCCCACCAGGCACCGCAACGTGAATTTTTCTATTTACGAAACAGTCTGAGCACACTACGATGCACCCGTCTTTGAAATTAAAGAGACGGCCAATGCGCGGCTCAATCTCCCACACGGACGAGTGATGAGCGTCGCCGGCGAGTTTGATGGGTTAGGACTCGCGGCGCTAATCGTAAGCGACAGCAGTCTACTCTCATCTGCGAGTGTTGGCAAGCTAAATCTTCACGCAACTGGGAGTACAGCGAGAGTTAAGGCAATGTGGGGCACATCGGGAGGTAACTCCTGATGGGACACAAGCGCCCCCGGCCGGAGCGTTTAGGTGACAAGCTGCGAGAGATCCGTTTGGCCTTCGAGTTGTCGCAGGATTTGATACGAACACGGCTCGGCTTCGGTCACATCCACCCGGGCCGCATCTCCGAATACGAAACGGGCAAGCGCGTCCCGCCCCCGATGCTTCTCCTCGCATACGCGGACCTCGCAGGCGTCCACGTCGAAGATCTCCTTAACGACAACCTCAACCTCCCCAAAAAACTCCCCGGCAAAGTCCGCCACGGCGTCATCCCACCCACGCCCTGACCGCAGTTATCAGAGATCCAGACGATCAACCAGTAACGCGATTCGCGATGGCTTTGCCTAAAACTCCAAGATCATTCTTGGAGACAGTCGGTACAGGGAGCGGTAGCGACCTGGTCAACGATTGGAGTCAAAAATCTTTAGGAAATATCACATGCTGATCACTGACCGGGTCGCTACCGCTCCCTGTACCGACTGTCTCCAAGCCTGACGCCCGACTTTTGGGGCAAGGCTGTTCGCGATGGAAATGAGTCACGGCGATGACGAGGACTGTCTTCACGTCGATGCCGTATATCAATGAGTAGGGGAACCGAGCAAATAAACGCTTTCTAATCTCCGGCTCGATTTCAACTGCTGCGAACGGGTAGGCCTTTACAAGTCGAACAACTCAATCCAACTCGTCTAGAAACTCCACACCCTTCCCTTCGACTCTTTCGTCGCACCATTCGACGGCTTCATCGACTTCCTGTTGTGCGAGTGTGAGGAATCTGACGTTCACTTACCGATTATATTTTTTCATGAGTTCTTCGTACGGCACCGTTGGAAGGCGGCCTGCTTTGTAACTGGCCCACCGTGTTCGCGCTTCAGTCGCCCAACGTGATCTAAGTCGCGATCCGGTTTATCAAGATCCGTGAGGATGGCGTCCAACACCCGAAGTTTGTCTTCATCGGGCAGGGCTTTGATTTCCGAAACCAGTTTGTCTGCGTCCGTTGCCATAGTGCCACGAAGCTACTATACAGCGACTGTAGGACTAAGGTCTCTTTTCGACGACGATTTTTGCGATGATGTCTTCGTTGTCGCGGGTGTTGATGTTGACGAGGATTTGTGAGAAGGGGGTGCTGCCTCGCTGGGGCTTGAGGGTTTGTCCGGAGTCGTTCATCAACTTTTCCAGGGTCTCGGGGGAGATAGTTTGATTTGCATCCGAAGCTGAGTTGGGCAAGTCAGTGAAGGGATCGCGGCTGAATAATAGATGAAAAGTTTCCGGCTCGGCTGAGGATGTCAGGAAGATCGCGCAGTCGCGGCGCGAGGTTTTTACGGGACAGTTTGAAGGCAGAACAAACTCCGCGTTCCTGTAAACCAAACTGCTTCCGTAGTTGAGTTTGAAATCGGGAAAGATTACCTCGCCAGGCGAACCGGGCGATTTTTGATGTACGACGTACAGATAGCCCTCTTGATTGGTGCGCACTGAGAGACGGAGTCGATCGCCACGCTCAAAAGTGTCCTGTCCCGTTTCTTGTTCTGAACCATCAGCTAACACTTTGTAGAGACGCCATTCGAGCTTGAGAAGCGGTGCTTTGTCCACCGGCTTTGGTTTAGCGGATGGGCGGCGCGTCGGTTTCGGTTGCCGAAAGATGTTAACCGGCATCCCATTTTCGATAGGATCGTTTTGCTGTGAATAGGCCGGCCGTGCTCCGGACATGAACAGAGAGGCGAGTCCCAGCAACAATGTGCAACGCACCAGATTCGTTCGCATCTCACCCTCCTTATAAATCTCTGCCACTCACAATGCGGAAATGCGAGGTATTTGTTCCTAGTGAGGCGAGCAACCTAAATCACGGTATATTCTTTGTCAAGAAATTGCCGCGACATGGCTTGCGCGAATCCGGTGTTTCGGAGCATCTTTTCCTTCATGTCTGACGGGTTTTCTGAGCTTGCTGGCAACCTCGCCGCGGTCGCGAAGAGCTTTCATGCGCGCGGCTGGCTGCTCGGCACAAGCGGAAATCTCAGTGCTGTGGTCCGGCGGGATCCCTTGCAACTGGCGATGAGTCCGAGCGGCGTCGACAAGGGCGAACTCACGCCCGAACAGGTGCTCTCCATCGATGAGAATGCGCGTGTGATCAGTGAACATGGGGGGAAACCATCAGACGAGAGCCTGCTGCATATTCGAGTGGTGAAGGAACGCGGCGCAGGCGCGGTGTTACACACTCATTCCGTCTGGAACACGATCGCTTCCGATCTTCATGCGTCTGAGGGCGGCGTGACGATCGAAGGCTACGAGATGTTGAAAGGGTTGCAGGGCGTGCGCACGCACGAACACTCCGAGTGGCTGCCGATCATCGACAACTCTCAGGACATACCCGCGCTCGCCGAGCTCGTCGCTAAAACTCTGAGCGAACACAAAGCAGCGCACGGGTTTCTACTGCGGCGTCACGGTCTTTATTCCTGGGGAGACACGTTGGCCCAGGCGAGGCGGCATATCGAGATTCTCGAGTTCCTGCTCGAGACAATGGGACGCACGTCTCTCATCGCCGGGAGACACAGTTGAGGAGAAGTACAATGGCTTTAGTAACGATTCTCAATGAAGACAAAACGCTAAGGACCGAGGAAGAGATCACCGCGGGCCTGGCGGCCCACGGTATCGACTACGAACGTTGGCTGCCTGCTCATCCGGTCGCCGACGATGCTCCGGCCGAAGAGATCCTGCGCGCGTATGCTCGCGAGATTGAAGAGTTGAAAGCTCGCGGCGGATATGTCACCGCCGACGTGATGGACGTTACTCCCGAGACACCCGGCCTCGACGCAATGCTCGCGAAGTTCAACCGGGAGCACTGGCATGACGAAGACGAAGTGAGATTTATCATCGCCGGGCACGGACTATTTCACATTCACTCAACGACGGGAGCCGTGCTCGCGATCGAAGTCGAAGCCGGCGATCTGATTCGCGTGCCGCGCGGCACTTTGCACTGGTTCAATCTCTGCACGGACCGTCGCATCAGGGCGATCCGTCTGTTTCAAGACACGGCTGGCTGGGCGCCACACTACACTGAGAGCCGCGTTGACGAAGGCTTTCTGCCGGTCTGCTTTGGACTGTCACATCTCGCGATGACGCCATGAGTTCTGTTCGCGCGATCCTTTTGGATATTGAAGGGACTACCACTCCGATCGCCTTTGTTCACGACGTGCTGTTCTCGTACGCGCGCGATCACGTACGAGAGTTTCTGGCGAACAATTTCGAAGTGGATGAAGTGCGTGCAGACGTTGCGCTGTTGCGCGAGGAACACGCGCGGGACGTGAGCGAGGGCCACAATCCGCCTGATTCGCTCGACGCTTACGTCGAGCGGTTGATCGCGCAGGATCGCAAGTCGACGGGATTGAAGTCACTTCAGGGAAAGATCTGGCGGCAGGGTTATCGCGATGGATCGTTGAAGTCTCATGTGTTCGCGGATGTCGCGGCTGCGTTTGAGCGTTGGCATGCAGCAGGCTTGAGTATCAACATCTTTTCGTCGGGCAGTGTGCTGGCCCAGCAACTTCTCTTCGCGCACACCGAGGCCGGCGATCTCACGCGTTTTATCGATAATTACTTCGATACGAATGTCGGGAAGAAGGGTGAAGCTGAAAGCTATCGCCGCATCGCTTCAGCGTTGGAGGTGACTTCAAAGGAGATCCTCTTCATCTCGGATGTCGTCACCGAACTCGATGCCGCGAGTGAAGCTGGAATGAAGACGCTGCTCTCACTCAGGCCCGGCAACCCGCCACAACCCGCCGCCGAACGCTATCGATCGATCCGCGCGTTCGACGAAGTTGAGCCACAAAGAAGCACATAATGAATTACGGTTTGCCCGCGCTTTTTCGGAGAAGATTGAGCACGTCGACGTTGTTCGTCGCATCAAGCGCGGTGCCGTACTTCAGACCGTGGTCGCTCCCGTAGACTAAACCTTCGGCGTTCGGATTCGCGCCCGCAGTGAGAAGCATTTGCACGATCGCCGGGTCTGCCTTCTTTGCGGCAAGGATCAGTACCGTTGACTTGATAGTCGGGTGATCGTAGCCATACGCGTATTCGTAATTCGCATCAGCACCCGCTGCGAGCAGCTCCTTTACTTTCGCCGCGTCTTTTTTCTCCACGGCCACACGCAACAAAGCATTCAGCGTCTGTCGTGACGGAGTAGCCTTCGTCAACAGTTCCTGAATTGCAGCTTGATCCTTCTCGTACGCAAACACGGCCGCCGTGTTACCAAACATGTCGGTGCGATTCACGTCAGCGCCTCGTGACAACAACAACTTCACGATCTCAGCCTCACCCAGATTCGCCGCTTGCATCAGCAACGTCACACCGTTTTGATTCTGAGCATTGACGTCTCCGATGTTGGCCGTCACTAAAAGTCGTGCAGCCGCGAGGCGGCCCTTTGGTAATTGCTCGGATCCCGCGATTCTGTAACTCGGCACCTCTTCGAGAGCGTGCATCAACGCAGTCGCACCTTTCGCATCGCGAATCATAGTGTCTGCGCCAGCTTGTAACAGCGCCTCAACGACTTCCGCATCGCCGCGCTCCGCCGCATGGATCAGAGCCGTCGCGCTCTCTGCGTCTTTGGCATTCAACTGTGCGCCATGCTCAACCAACAGCTTAATCTTCGCCGGCGTATTTGCCTCCATCAACGCCGTTTCTCCGTCTCGTCCGGCGAGGTTTACATCAGCGCCGTGTGCCAACAACAGACTCATAATTTCAGAGGCGGGCACCGGAAGCGGCGCACCTCGCGGCGGATTCATTTCGGGAAGGCTCCGACCCGCCGACCTGATCAAAGCTGTGTACCCAAGACGGTGCTTCGCGTTTAGGTCAGCGCCGGCGTCCAACAGCAGCTTGACTATTTCCGCGTGACCTCCGCCCACCGCTTGTATTAACGCCGTGCCTTCGTCAGTTTGCGCATTGACCTCGGCGCCTTTTGCAAGCAGCAGTTTCACGATCTCGACGTGCCCCTCACTCGCCGCGTGCATCAACGGCGTCTTGTACGTAACCAGTTGATTCACACGCGCGCCCTGGTCGAGTAGTTGTTGAATCAGTTCCACCGAAGGAGTTTGCTTTTGACTGAGCAGGTAAAGTAGGCGCTCGTCCAGTTCCTGGTTAACTCGTTGTTGCGCAGAAACTGCCGAAACCGGTATAGCCGCCAAAAGCAAAATCACCACCAGTAATTTTTTATCAAGATCCGTGTTCATCTGTGGCCTCAGTTCTTCTTCAGGTTGAAATAGTAGTAGCCGACGTCTTCAGTCCCGCCTCCGTCTGTCACCCCACTCAGCTTGACCTCATACTCGCCGGGTTTGAGAGCAGTGGCAGGCAACGTGAGACCGATGGAGCGTGCTCCGCGGCGGCTACCGGCCTTCAAATTTTCCTTCGTCCAGACTTGCCGTCCTGCTGTCGTTCGTAATTCGACAGCGAAAGTTTTGTACGTCTCTTCTGCATCAATGCCGATCTGGAGTCGTACAAGCCGCGCGTTTCCCGGGACGGCCAGAGTCGGCTTTTCACCGCCGCCACGCGAGATCCCCGGCAGCAGAGTCAACGACGCAATGACCGGACGCGGCGCCGGGGTCGCCGTCTCTCCTGTCTCACTTAACTGGCGCAACGACTCGTCGCTCTGCTCTCGCTGTTGTTTCTCCTGATTGAGTCTCGCGGCCAATTCTTCATTGCGTTTGCGCTCGGCTTCGATTTGCTGCTCCAGTCCCTGGCGTTCACCTTGTCGTGACTGGTTCTGCGCTTGAAGACGCGTGAGTTCAGAGCGCAACCGCAATGTCTCGATCAACAACCATGCGCCGCTGACGACTACCAGCAACGTGAGCGCGGCGAGCGCCAACTTTCCGAATGGATTGAGACTGCGAACAAATGCGTCGAGCGAGTCGCGCCACGATACAGCAGTGCTCGGCTTTTCAGCGACAGTTGCCTCGGACGCCACGTTCGCGAGCGCGCGTGCAAACTCCACGCGCTTGCGTCGCTCAGCAGACGCGAGAAACCGACTCTCAAACTTGCGCCGGTCGGTTTGCGAGAGTTCGTGCCGCACGTACTCATCGATGAGATCGTTCTCGACTGCCGTAATCGTCGCGAGGTAATCCTTGTCCTGAAAAGCCCGGTCTTCGATTTCGACCTGCTGCTCCTCGGGCAGTTCGCCCAGTAAATACCGGGCGATCAGTTGTTCGTTGTTAAGCTCAGCCGCCATAGTCTCGCTTCTTTTCTGGTGCCGCGAAGCCTTCCCGCCACCGCGCAAAGAGTGCGCTGAGCCGGAGAACTTCCCCAGAAACCGCAATTAAATTTTTCTCAGAACTATCAAAGCGGGGATCTTCCATTTAAGAGTGGTCACAAAACCGTTTTCATCACAGCCCACGCTAAAAATTTTTTCTCAACTCCTCCCGACGCACTCCTCAACACATCCCTGAAGCCTCTCGCGCAAACGTAAGGCCCTCATTCGCAACGTGTTTACCGGAACTCCTAACTTCTCCAGCAGGTTCTTGCGGTTCCGGATCTTTTCACTTTTCTCGCCCTGGTAATACTGAAGAATCAAATCGCGATTGTCCGGAGACAGGCTTTGGAGACACTGTTTGAGACACGTGAGCCGCCCCTCGCCGTCATCCGGTTCCACGTAAACCTCGCTGGCGGTGCCGAGCTCATTGAGGGCCGATTGCTCGCGCTGGCGGCCTTTGATGATCTCGAGTAGAAGCAGCCGCGCCACTCCCATCGCATAACCCGCCGGGTTCAGAATCTCTTCACCTTCGGCGACTTTTTTGGCGACGCGATTGATAGTTTCGTCGGCGTGATCTTCAGGGAACGAGCAACCGCGCCATTCGAAGAAGCGTGTGAGATTGGTGCGGATTTCGAGGTACTTTTGGCTACCGCTGTCGCGATCCTCGCCCAGGGCAAGCAACAACTTGTCGAACGCTTCCTGAGTCAGCGTCCATTTTTGACGTGAAGCGACGGGCGCTATTTGAGCCTTATTGTCGAACATTGCGATCGGAATAAGACACACAAACACAAAAAGCCAGTCCCACTTTCTGTGCTTCTTGTGCCGTGTTGTGGCGTTAGATGGCTACCGTTTGATCGCGTCGTAAAGCTGGCGCGCCATTTCAGCGTCAATGCCCTTGAGGGCTTCGTACTGGGCCATGGCGCCGGTCTTGTCGTTTATCGCGTAGTAAGTGAGTCCGAGATTGAAGTAAGCCTGCGCCAGGTTCGGTCTCAGTTTGATGGCTTGCTTGTACGACTCAATTGCTTCGGAATAGCGACCCGCATTGTAGAGTGTTAATCCAAGATTGAAATGCGCGGAGACGTTCGACGGCTCGATTTCAGATGACTTCTTCAGCGCGGTCGCCGCTTCATCATAGCGCTTCAAACCGTTGTAGGCGTTACCGAGGTTCTTGTAAGCGTACGAACGTATCTCGTTTCTTTCCTGGAACCCCAGCTTGTACGCTCCACCTGTTTCCCCTAACAACTCTATCGCTTTCAGACTCGCATCGACGGCATCTTGATAGCGGTCGCTGTGATTGTAAGCAAAGCTCAGATTGTTGTAGACCTCCGGGGCCGGGTCGCGTTTCAACGTTTCTTTATAGACGTCGATCGCTTCCGGGTACCTGTTCAGCCGCGCCAGAGAAAACGCGAGCGGCAGGTATGCGCCGTTGTAATCCGGTTTTACTTTGATCGCCTTCTGATACGCATCGACTGCTTTCGCAAACTTGCCCTGGTCCACGTAGACGTTTCCGAGGCCGGCGAATGCGCGTGCGTCGTCAGGCGCGAGCTTCGCTGCGAGTTGATACTGCTGTTCGGCCTCGTCGTAGCGCGGCTGCGACGCGCTGCGGGCTGCATTCGCGCGCGCGATTATCGCGTCCTGCTGGGACACGGCCGGTTTCCGGGGCTTGATGCGTCCGCCACCGGTCGCGCCCTGACTCGAGGCATGAACTGCGGGGTTTTGCGGTGCACGGAAGATCAAAGCGGCGCCGCCGCTGATGTCGCGAGGCAGGCTGCCACCACCGGTGATGTCCTGGGCCATGACAGATGCGACCGGGGTAAGCGCGATTAATAGGCCGAACCAAAAAAGACGATTTCTCATGCGGGGGTACTTCTCCTCAGTGGCAGATTACAACTCATTCTGCGCACAGATACAAGTGCCCAGTTTACGGCTGAGAGGCTTAACCGGGATTTCTACTTCAGATCGTCGAGTTGCAGGCCAATCGGGTCGGCGCCGGTCGCTTTCAGACCATCGAGGACACGTGTCACTTCACCATAACT
>JBKPPH010000322.1:0-25406 GCA_046733535.1 Acidobacteriota bacterium | reverse complement strand
GCCGCGCTCAGTTCCGACCTCGTCCGAGGACCGGGCACGCAACGAGCGACTGAATTCGTTACGGCTTTCGAAGTCGAGATTGCTCGAGCAACTCGAGCGCGCCACGCATCCTTCGCACCGGAACATGCTGCTGAACGGTCTCAAGGCGATTGAGAAAGATATCGACGATCTGAAGTGATACTTTAAGTTAATGCCCAAGTTTAACTTCCCGACGCGTGAGTATCACCCGGCCGTCGTAGAACGAAAATTACCTCCCTCGAAACGCCGCAAGTCTCCAATCCCTGAAATCGAGCTGCCGAAAGACAAGAACAATCTCGACGTCAAGATCGGCGACAAACTTGTAAAGCTCACGAACCTCAACAAACCCTTCTGGCCGAAGCTGCACGTCACGAAGCGAGACCTGATCCAGTACTACCTCGACGTTGCACCGGTGCTGCTCCCTCACATCACGGATCGCGCGATGGTGATGAAACGTTATCCGCACGGCGCGGCAGGGGAGTTCTTTTTCATGAAGCGCGCGCCGTCGCCGCGGCCTGACTGGATTGAGATCTGCAACATCGAGCACGAGTCGGGGAACGTCATCAACTTCCCGATGATTCAGGACGTCGCTGCGTTGATGTGGGTTATCAACCTCGGCTGCATCGATCTCAACCAATGGTACGCGCGCTGCGACGATGTCGATCGGCCCGATTATTTGCACTTCGATCTCGATCCGGTGCCCGGTGCTTCGTTTGAAAAAGTCTGTGAAGCAGCGCTCTTCCTGAGGGTGGCGCTCGACTCACTCAAGATACCAAACTTCGCGAAGACCACCGGCTCGAAGGGAATTCATATCTACATTCCCATCAAACGTGGTCCAACTCAAAAACAGGTGTGGAAGTTTGCGAAGGAGTTTGCTTACGCCGTCACGTCGCAGGCGCCGAAACTGCTGACGGCGATCTACCAGGTTTCAAAGCGGCCGAAGGGAAGAGTGCTGGTTGACTACAACCAGAACGCGTGGGGACGAACGCTGGCTTCGGTCTATTCAGTGAGACCAAACAAACTGCCGAGCGTGTCGACGCCGATCACGTGGAAAGAATTGGAGCGCGGGATCGCGATCGAAGACTTCCGCATCGACAACGTGCCGGCGCGGATTCGCAAGCTCGGCGATCTGTGGAAGCCGCTCATCGATGCGAAGGGCAGGTTCCGACTTGAAGCTTACCTTTAACGGTCGGCGGGCCCACAGTTGAAGCTAATGATTAGCAAGATGGTTACAGTTTGGACTGTGGGGCACTCGACGCGGAGCGGTGAAGAGTTTGGACAGATCCTCATGGCGCATGGAATTGAAGTGTTGGTTGATGTACGAAGCTTCCCGGGTTCGCGTCGTTATCCGCAGTTCAATAAGCCCGCGCTGGCCGAGTCGCTGGCGAGTATCGGAATTAAATATCGGCACGAGCCGAGGCTTGGCGGTCGTCGCAGGCCTCGCGCGGATTCGCACAATACGGCGTGGCGCAATGCGTCGTTCCGCGCGTACGCGGACCACATGGAGACTGAAGAGTTTCGAAAGGGAGTTGAAGAGTTACTTGAGCTTGCGCATGATGCGAGGACGGCGGTGATGTGCGCGGAAGCGTTGTGGTGGCGCTGTCATCGGAGTTTGATTTCGGATTACTTGAAAGCCGCCGGACACTCAGTCATTCACATCATCGATGCGACAAAAACCGAAGAGCACCCTTTCACTTCAGCGGCACGAATTGTCGATGGGGAGTTGTCGTATCGAGGACTTTTGTAGGGGTGGCCCTCCGTGGCCACCCCTACAAAAAGTTCCCTTAGCTGCTCCTATTACTGTGCCAGACCTTGGCTTTCGCGCCTTTCTTACGGCGCTTCACGCCCGTGCGGCGCGGAATCTTTTTCGGATCTCCGGTCGCAGCCTTCGTGACGTTTCCACCTTCGTCTTCGGCAATCTCCGCGAGTGAGCGGCGTGTGAGGATCGAGACAGGTGCAAGCTCCGTTACATCCTCTTCGGTCGTGTAGTAATCGCGATGCTTTATCAACAGCCACTGGCGACTGCCGCGTGTGCGCACCAGCACCCAAGAGCCTTTCAACTTCTCACCTTCGAGCGTGAACTTGAAGTCGCCCTTGCGTAACGCCGCCTCGACGTCGTCCGTCTCTTCCGGCTTGTACGTTCCGTAATCCCACACCATCACGGTGCCGCCTCCATACTCACCTTCAGGTATCACGCCCTCAAACTTCGCATAATCAACCGGATGATCTTCAACCTGCATCGCGAGTCGCTTCACCTTCGGATCGAGCGATGGACCTTTCGGCACGGCCCATGACTTCAACACTCCATCAACTTCGAGTCGAAAGTCGTAGTGCAGTTGAGTGGCGCGATGTTTCTGGATCACGTATAGCCGGCCCGAGCGGGTGCGCTTCTTCGTTGGGCCAGGCTCGGGAGTTTTGTCAAACTTCCGCTTCTTCTTGTACTCGGTTAACGGAGCCATCACAGGCAGTAGACGGTAAAGTGATTCTTTAAGTGTAGAGGAATGATGAAGATTTTCTGCTACGCGGAAGTTTGCCTCAGAAGTCAGGAGTTGCACTTGGATACAGTCAGTACCGTAACGCGGTAGCGTCGGGTGAGTCTTCGGCATGCGATATTCTTCCGGTGTTGATGCACGACGTCGCACCCGACGCTACCGCGTTACGGTACTGACTGTATCCAACAGTGACTTTTGAGACAAAGCCGCTACGCGGAAGTTTCCAGCGTAATCTCTGCTTCCAACGCAATCTCCCGAGGCATCGGTTCTTCGAAGAGCTCCGGCTGGATTGGATCAAGGCCCAACGCTTCTCTCACGCGCGCGAAGCTGCGACGATGAATGGGCAACGCGCCCAGCGACTTCAGCAAGCGACAGTGCTCAGGTGTTGGATAACCTTTGTGCGTGCCGAGCCCATATCCGGAATAGACCTGGTCCAACTCGAGCATGTGCGCGTCGCGTGTCGTCTTCGCGATGATTGACGCGGCCGCGATGCTTGCTGAGAGCGCGTCGCCGCGGATGATGCCGCGCTGCGGCACCTGGCAATTCGGGATCTTGCGCGCGTCGACGAGAATGAAGTCCGGGACGCAACTCAGACCCTGCACCGCTCGCTGCATCGCCAGCAGTCCCGCGTGATAGATGTTGATCTTGTCGATCTCTTCGACCTCCGCGATTCCGACTGACCAGCAGATCGCATCCTGTTTGATCTGAACGGCGAGTTCATCTCGTTTCTCAGGGTCGAGGATTTTCTTCGAGTCGTTGAGACCGCGCAGCTTGTAGTTCTGAGGCAGTATGACCGCGCCGGCGACGACGGGACCGGCGAGGGGCGCCATGCCCGCCTCATCGACGCCGGCAATCAAGCCATAGCCATTCGCCCACAACTCGATCTCGAAGCGCAGCAGGAAGTGCAGACGCTGACCTTCAGCGCGGTTCTCACGATAGCGCTCGCGAATGCGTCGTGCGAGCTGGTGTGCGCCTTGTCGCCGGTCGACTTCCAGAGCTTCAAGTAGACCTTTAGGTACACGCCTGCGACGCTGCACAAACAGCTCACTCAGTTCGGGTATCGATTTTTTGAGGAGGTCTTCCAGAGAACTCATGACTTGCGCTTAGTCTGTGTTCAGCGTTCTCAGTTGTCAAGATGCGGTTTGTTTTTTATCTTCTTCTCTGTTGGATAGAGAAGAATCCATGATCGTTTCTCCCCGCACACGATTACGCCTGCTGGGTTTGCTCCCGCTCTTCTTCTTCCTCGCGCAGGGCGTGCACTACTGGAGAATAAATCAAGTCGGGCACATGCTCTGGATGTGCAACGTCGGTAACCTGCTGCTCGCCATGGGACTCTTTCTCGAGAAGCCGCTGGTGATCCGACTCGCCGCGATCTGGATGATTCCGGGTTTGATTACCTGGTTTTTGTACGTCGTACTCCCGTGGGGTGTGTTTCTCACTTCAACGCTCGCGCATGTAGGCGGACTCACCGTCGCGATGATCGCGCTTAGCAGAGTTCGCATGGATCGAACTGCATGGCGCTGGGCCTTTGGCTGGTATCTCGTGATCCAGTTGTTGTCGCGCCTCGTCACGCCATCCGACTTGAACGTCAACCTGGCCCATGCGATGCAGCCCGGCTGGGAACGGACGTTCCCGTCGTATTGGATCTTCTGGCTTGCTTTAACTGTGGTTACTGCCGTTGCGCTGTGGCTGTCGGGATTGTTGTTCTGGGGTATCTGGCCCGCTGGTTTGCGAAGGGCAAGTCAGGCGGCGGGTTGAACACGACGGTGCGACTCGATCAACGCTGTCACGAGATTACAGAGCTCTGAAGGTTGACTTGGCTTTATCAAATACGCTTGCGCGCCGGACTGGATCGCCTGGTCCCGATCGATCTCATACGCGGCGGCCGAGTAAAAGAGGATTGGCGTAGCTTTGTCAAACTCACGAATCTGCTTACACAGATCCAGACCCGAACCATCCGGTAACCACGAGTCCAGCAGATAAAGATCAAATCGCTGCGAGCCGGCGAGTGCAACACCACTCTGAATGGTGGAACCCGTCACGACTTCATAGCTGCGTTGTTCAAGCACGAGCGTCACCAACTCGCGCGTATCTTCATGGTCCTCGATGTACAGTACGCGTGGGGTGTGTGCTTGTCGCATAGCCTCCGCTCGCGATTTAAGGGGGTACGTTCTTTTGTCCACGGGATTGATTGTGCGCTTAGTACTCTGGACGAAAAGGCCAACGGCCAGCATATATTTCTCAAGGTCAGTCGGGAAGGATATGCCGGCCACCGGCCACCCTGCTTGTTGTGTGGGGTGACTGTATGCTCCTAACACACGATTGTCGGTACGTTGACGAACAGTTTTAATTCAGGAAATCCCCGAGGGCGAAAGGCTGCACAAACTCTTATCACGCAACAGCTTTCACCTTTCTATTTAAGTGTTATGTGCAAACAAAACCGGCCGCAGTTTTCGCGCGGATCTGTATAAAACTCCGTGTCATCCGTGGTCGGCTTGCGTTAGCCGGTGCGGTGCCGGAAGGCGGTACGGAACATTGCCTCCCACCCTCAGATCCTCTATACTTCGCCCGTTGAATACCCCTTTCCTCCTGTGGGTATAGTTGGCGCGGCGGACGGCAAAAACCGCCGCGCTTTTTTCTGTTTTTACCCGAAAAATTTTTGCTTCCCGACGGCGTCGGACGTAGACTCTGGTCAGCCGGATCTGTGCTGAATCGTCCATGAAACGCAATGCCATTCCCCCGGTTGTTCTCGTTCTAATCGTCGCAATCGTCTATTTTGCGGCAGCCGAACTCGGGCTTTCCCTCGCTTCGCTGCACTCCAATGTCACTCCCGTTTGGCCGCCGACCGGTATTGCCATCGCCTCGTTGCTCATCTTCGGCAAGCGAATCTGGCCGGGCGTTTTTCTGGGCGCCCTCGCGGCAAACATACTGACTGACATCCCGGCCAGTTCCACCTTCGGCATCGCAGTCGGAAACACGTTGGAAGCGCTTACAGCCTGCTGGCTCCTGGAACGATCAAACTGGCGCAGGTCTTTTGCATCACTCCGGGACGTGATGATGTTTGTGGTTTACGCGGCTGTCCTCGCGCCGCTGGTGAGCGCAACGATCGGAAGTTTGAGTTTGTGTTTTGCGGATGCCGCAGAGTGGGTGAGGTTTCCCTGGCTATGGCTGACGTGGTTGATGGGCGACGGCTTTGGCGCGCTGATCATTACGCCGCTACTGCTCTCGTGGAGTTTACCGGGACAGGTGACCTCACGAGACGTGCCGGAGATTTTCAGTCTCTTTGTGCTGCTGCTCATCGTCGTGCTGATCGTTTTTGCCGGATGGTTTCCGGGACCGATCAAGACTTACCCGCTCGCCTATTTGTGTCTCCCATGTTTGCTGTGGGCGGCGTTGAAGTTTGACCAGCAAGTCGTGACGACTGCAATCGTGCTGATGGCGGGACTCGCGGTGTGGGGAGCCAGGCACGGGTATGGTCCATTTGTGCTGGCCGGTCCGAACGCTTCGCTGTTGCTTTTAACTTCATTTGTTGGCACCAGCGCGTTGATGACGCTCGTTGTCGCAGGCGTAACAAGCGAACAGCGACAAGCCGAAATAGACAAGTCGAAACTCGGATCGGAACTCGAGCTTCATCGCCGGCGCATCGAGGACATCGTTGCACACGTACCGGGTGTCGTTTGGGAAGCATGGGGACAGCCTGGCACCGGAAATCAACGCATCGATTTTGTCAGCAGCCATGTCGAGAAGATGCTCGGCTACAGCAGGGAAGAATGGCTCTCGACGCCGAACTTTGGACTATCGATTGTTCATCCTGACGACAAGGAGCGAGTGGCTGCTGAAGCTGCGGCTATCTTTGATTCAGGTCAGGGAGGAGCGATTCGGTTTCGCTGGCTGCACAAAGATGGTCATGAGATTTGGGTCGAAGCGCAGTCGATCGTTGTTTGCGATGAGAGTGGTCCAGTGGGAATGCGCGGGGTGACTGTAGACATCACCGCGGCAGTCAAAGCCGAGCTCGAGCGCGCCGAACTGTTGAAGCTCGAGAGTCACGCGCGCCACGAGGCTGAAGAAGCGAGTCGTTTGAAAGAAGAGTTTTTGGCGACTGTCTCTCACGAGTTGCGAACGCCGCTGAGCGCTGTGGTGGGCTGGTCGCGCTTGATGCGCAGTGGCCAACTCGACGGCGACGGCATTTCACACGCAATCGAAGTCATCGAGAGAAATGCCGCAGCCCAGCGTCAGATTATCGAAGACCTTCTTGATGTGTCGCGGATCGTCAGTGGAAAGCTGCGGATCAATACGCAACCCGTTGACGTGTTGTTAGTGATTCATGCCGCTATCGAGTCGGTGCGTCCGGCAGCCGAGGCGAAAGAGATCAACATCACCATGCATGTTGGAGCGCCTGAAACGATCGTCAGGGCCGACCTTGAACGCATGCAACAAGTGCTTTGGAACTTGCTGGCGAATGCAGTGAAGTTTACGCCGCCGGGCGGAACGGTGGATGTTTACCTCGAGCGACATGATTCACTCGCGGAAATCAGAATTGAAGACTCCGGACCAGGTATTCCGGCGGACTTTCTGCCACGGATATTTGAGCGCTTTACTCAGGCGGACGGGTCAAGCACACGCAAACATGGTGGGCTTGGTTTAGGGCTCGCGATCGTCAGACACCTGATTGAGCTTCACGGAGGAACCGTGTCGGCCCGCAACCGTGAAAACGGGGGCGCTGTGTTAACTCTGCGATTGCCGGCGTTTGCCGAGGTTGCGTTTACAGGATTGCAGGATTACGCATGATTGCGTGTTCTGCTAATTAGTTTTGCGCAGCACCGGTGCATTAGTTGAGTTGTTCACGACAGACGCGCCGCCCGACGGATTGAAGATGTAGCTGTCGCGAGCTCTCACGGCGAGGTTTGGTTGCCGCGCGCGCACTTTGATCTGTCGCCGCTGTCCTGCCTGAGGTGGGCGCTTCGGATAGTAGCCGATGCTGTACTGTCGTCTCAGTTCCTCGGCCACGTTCGCAAACGCGTAAGACATGTTTTGCAGTGAGTCAGCGCGGTATTCGCGCCCGCCTGTGCTGTTGGCGAGTTCGCGCAGGTACTGGTCAGCAAATTCGTAATCGCCTCGTCCAGTGCCTCTCCCGCGCGGGTAGCCGCCTCCGCCTCGACGCATGCCGCCGCCCCCGCCGCCAAAGATGCCGCCGAGAATCGTTCCCCAAATATCGATTGGACGCCCGATCGGAATGTTGCCGGAGTTCATGTCCTGCGACGTGTCGTACTGAACGGGATAGATCAACGCATCCAGTTCCTGTGCGTCGACGAGGTTGGTTTGGTAATCAGCGCGGCGGCTGGTGGTATCGACGCCGTCAGTGAAAAGCACGATTGCCTTTCTGCCCGAGACGCGGCTCAACTGCTGATTGATGACCATATCGACAGCATCGTAAAGACGCGTGCCGTCGTCAGTCCTCGCGCGGTTGATGGCTTTCTGTAGTTTGTTACGGTCGGTGGTGAACTCGCTGAGTATCTTGATGTCGTCGTTGAACGAGACGACCATGACCTTGTCGTCGGCACGGAGTTGGTTAACGAAAGTGATCGCGGCGTCCTGAATGTCTTCGAGTCTGAACTGAGTCGAAGGACTCGTGTCGAGCATCAACACGACCGAGAATGGTTTATCGACCGACTGAAAGAAGGCTACTTCCTGTTCGACGCCGTCTTCCCAGATCCGAAACTCTTCTTTCTGGAGGTCGGGTACATACCTGCCGTCGCGATCCATCACGCTTACGGGAATCGTCACGAGCGTCGTGTTGACACGAATGACGTCACCGGCATCAACCTCTTCCGGTCCGGTTGGCGCTTGCTCCTGTTGTTTTTCCGGTTGGCGACTGTTCGGATAATTTGCGCCGCCGAGGACGGGAGGTTTCGTCGGGCCCTGCGTCGCAGGCCCCTGCGTCGTGGTGTCCGGCGTCGTTGTCTGATTACCGACACGTCGCGGCCGCCCCTGTCCAAAACCGATACTTATCGATGTTGAAAGCAGGGAGACGAGCGATAGGAAAACGAACAACTTTTTCATAGCAAGCTCCAACTCAGGGGTAGGCTGCACGCCAACCACAGTTTGATGCGTTCAGACAGCGATAGTGTTTGCGGTTTAGGGGAACTCAGGGAGAGAAAACCGTTTAGCAAGGGCAAGGATAACCCCGGTGCGGAGGATTAGGCAAGGTTTGGATCTGCGAACAAAACGGGTGGCCGCGGAGGGTTTACTGCCGAAATGTTTGAATAACTTGTAGGGGCGGCCCTCTGTGGCCGCCAGTCTTTCGCTTCCACGTTATTCCGTCGAGTTGGCGGTGGCTGTCGAAAGGGCGTTCCAAATGAACGGCAGCGTGCCCCACGTTTGGCCGCGGTGCTGCGGGCGAAAGGCAAAAAGCACGACCCGTCCCTTCCCGAGGCTGACTTCCGCGAGCGCTATTTGCCCTTGCAGTTTGTCTTCGCCGAGTAGCCAGCCACTCATCAGCACATTCTCTTTCGCGTAGCGTGCGACGACGCGCACGTTCGCGTTCGCTTCAGCGGTGAACGCTGAGCTGTTGATGAAGTACGCAGGAACCGTTTCGGGCAGTAGCGAGGCGATCGGATTCTTGTTGTCCACCTCCAGCGCGACGATTGATCCGGGACAGTAAAACTCCGAAGACCGAATGCCTGCGAGCGTGTTGCGAAGCGGCAGGTTGAACTGCTTGATCGCCAAATCGCAGGCTGCGTCAAAACAGATCAACATACCGCCGTTAGTCACAAACTCTTTCAGGTTCTGGACGCCCGCTTCGGTGATGCCGCCCGTGTATTCCGCCGGCAAGCTTCCGGCAGAGTTGCCGGCGATGATCTGAGTGCTGGCTTGTGATGGAAGAATAACCGCATCGAACTTCGAATTGAGCGCTCCCTTTCTGACATCGGCGTCGCTTACCGAGGAGTAAGGAACGTTGAACGTGTCGAAGACGAAACGCGTCCATCCTTCGTCCATGTTACTCATCGAGCCTTTGTAAATCCCGACGCGAACAGGATGCTTCACCGGATTCTTAATCGGCGACTCGTCGCCTTTCTTCAACGTGAGTGCGAGATCCGCCCTGACCTGATTTGCGTCTTTGAGTAACGTCAGCTTTCTCGCGGCCGCCGGTTCTTTGATGGTGACGACTGCCGGCGCCTCAACTCCCATTTGCAGCGGCAGCGTCCAACCAGCCACGTCGTAAGGACGCTCGGCTTCTCCCTGCCCCGTCAGTCTGTTCGGGTAGATCTGGGGTTCAAACAGCGCCAGGATATTCGTCCGTTGCGGCTGCGTGAGAAAGACGATGTAACTGCCGGCAGGCACCTCCTGCATCGCCGTCGACGTTAGACTTGCCAATCTTCTGTAAGATCCCAACTTCTCCGCGACTGGATTCGTTCTCCGCAAGATTGGTGTTGCTAAAAAAGCGTGCAGTTCGTGATCGAGCCGGAAGACTTCGACGCCCTGGTCTATCAAACTGCCGACCATCTTCGCGACTGCTTCATCACGCGCCTGTCCCGCGGGAATTACGTACGCGAGTGGCTCGCCGACATTGGCTTCGAGACTCTTTCGGCCGAGCTCGTAAAAGTTTCGCAGGTATTCGACGCGGAACTTTGAAGCCATCGACAGAATCGATCGGGCCGCAATCATTTCCATCGCCATGATGTCGCGCGGGCGCCATGAGCCTGCCGGCCAGGGATCAGGAAAGTTGGTCGTCGCTTCAACTGCGTTGCGCATGCCGCGTGTGCTGGACCGCGCCAGTTGTTCTTGTGTGACTGTGGCCGGCGTCATGAGCCGTGCACTGGCGGCCTCGGAAAGGATGCCGATGGAGTTGTGAAAGTAAGGTGCAGTACGAAAGCCGCCATGCCACCACGTGTCGTACAGCGCATTCGTCAGCACACCTTTGAAGCCCGCGGCCTGCAAATCCGCCGCGACTTTGTGCCCGATAAGCCCGACTTGTCGGAGCAGCACCGGCGAGATGTTTGGGTTCGGAGGATCGTAAAAAGGAGGAATAAAAAAGCGCGAGCCGTTCGAGCCCTGCTGGTGCACGTCATAAACAATTTGAGGAAACCACTCGTGCCACAGCAAGCGCGTGATTATCTGCGTCTCTTGGAGGTTGAGCATGAACCAGTCGCGATTGTCGTCGTGACCGGCATAGTGATGATAAAGCTCAGGCGGTTCTTTCCCTTCGAATGGTGTCCCCAGTGTTTTGCGATACCAGCCGGCGACGATGTCGATGCCGTCAGGATTGGGCGACGGAATCAGCAGCAGGATTGTGTTTTCCAACAGCGCGCGTGTGTCCGCGTCTTGTGCGGTCGCGAGTTCGTAAGCGAGTTGCATCGACATCTGCGAAGCGACGATTTCAGTCGAGTGAATCGAGCATGAAATCGTGACGACTACCTTGCCATCTGCAAGTAGCCGGTCGCGCTGCATGTCGTTAGTGATCTTGCGTGGATCGGCAAGCTGCTGCTGTATCTCTTTGTATTTTGGCAGAGCCAGTATATTCTCACGCGCGCTGATGAAGGCCACGATCAGAGGCCGCTTTAAGGTCGATTGGCCCAACGTCTGCACAGAAACACGATCGGAGGCGCGGTCCAAACGTTCGAAGTAATCTGTTATCTGGGACCAGCCGGCGATGGTGCGATCGTCTCCGGGTGTGAAGCCAAGCACCGATTTCGGAGACGGAATGGCAGTTGACTGGCGAATGGCTTTTTGCGCGAAAGAAGATCCGGCGAGAGCCAGTATGAGTGTGAGACAAGCGACGAATGATCGATGGCTAATCATTCCGAGTTCCTTTGTTGAAGATGAAAGAGAGCGCTGCAATCGAGAAGACTCAGGAGTCTAGCACAACCAGGCGTCGCAGCTTCATGCGCCGCCTGCATTACTGGTGGTCACTGTTTGTTGCTGGAACGCTGCTCGGAGTAATCGGGCCGCCGGTACTGCTGTTTTCATGGCTCGTCAATCGCCATCATCTCGTGTATCCGTGGGCGCTGTTCGGCGCTCGCGCGTGGCTGCGCTTGAGCGGCGTACGTGTAAAAGTGAGAGGGCTCGAGCTGCTCGATCCGAAACAGACTTACGTGTTCGTCTCAAATCATCGTTCGTATTTGGATACCGCGGCGATGTTCATTTACACGGGAAGACGTATCGGGTTGCTGGCCAAGAAGGAGCTCTTGAAGGTTCCGGTGCTGGGTGTGGGGATGGGGTTCGTGAATGTCATGGCGATCGATCGCAGCGACCGTGAGAGTGCGATTCGTACTACTGAAGCGGCAGCCAAACGAATTCAGTCGGGAGTGTCGTTTGCGGTTTTTGTTGAAGGGACGCGTGCGAAGCCGGGTGAACTGCTGCCGTTCAAAAAGGGCGCGTTTTACATGGCGCGGCAGGCTGGAGTGCCGGTCGTGCCGGTAGCGATTAAGAATTCAGATGTGTTGATGGGAAAGGGAACCGGCGAAGCTCGCTCCGGGATTCTCGAAATGATCTTTCTACCACCGGTTGAGACAGTCGATAGGACCACGGACGAGGATATTGATCGCCTAATAGCCACTGTGCGCGCCGGAATCGCTGCTGCGCTTGGAAGATGATTTACAAGATTACGCAGGATTTACAGTTAATCCTGTTTGAAATCATAAGTGATCACTCCCGCGACTTTCACCGTGATGCCGTCCTTCGTTGTCGGCTCAAACGTCGCTTGACGAGCAGCGGCTTCCGCGGCTTCGCGTAACGGCAGTGGCCCATCCGTCGCTTTTGCGGAGATCACTTTTCCGTTCTCATCCACCACGACGCGAACAGTGACTCTCCCCGAAGCCTTCACTCTCTTCGCCTCTTCAGGATACACCGGCTTAGGCAACGACACCGCTTTACCATTCAGCACGCCACCTTCAATCGGCTTCGCCACACCTGTCGATGATGGTGCTTCGTCGCTCTCACCAACCTCCGTGACTTTGAGTGTGGCCCGTGTCGGCGTGAAGTCCATGTAAAGAACTTTCATACGCACGTGCAGCGAACTGCCGTTCTCAAAAACGAGTTCCTCGTCAGCATACGAATAGGTGGGAAACCAGTAACGCCCATCGATGTGTTGGCGATAAGTTTCAACGGTAGGGAACTTGTTCTTCTTGGTTTCCGGAACTCCCTTTCCCTTCGTCTTCACAATCTGCAAGTCCTGATCGTCAACCCAAATGCGTCCCGAGAACAGTCTGTCTTTGGGGTTCTTGGGATTGGGCATCACCTTTGGAGTCACGTCAAAGATGTGCAGGTTGAGCTCATCTATCTTTTCCTTTCCGACATAGCGGATGTCGTACTTACCGATCTTCGACGGTTCAAGCGCGAATGGTTCGACACCGCCGAGGTCCTCAATATCTTCCGCGGTCACCTCGGGCATTGTGGACATGGGGAAAAAACTGATCTTCTCGTAGCGGTTTCCCTGATCGTCGAACGTGAAGGTCGACACTCGGTGATACTCACCGATGACCTGGCCACCCATACCAATGCTCTGGATCAATGCATCGCGCTTGAAAGAGTAACTATTCAAAGCACGGCGAAACTCCGCTTCCTTCGTAGTGAAGGAGCGAATGATGCGATCGGTTTCAGCCGGATCCATCGGTCCATTGGCCCCATTCTGGGCCGACACACCAAAAGCACTTAGGACCACGAGGGCCATCGCGGCAATGATCAGAGGAGTCCTCATACGTTCGTTCTTCGTCCTGAAAGGGGATTTGAATGTCCCGGGTTATGTGAAATCTAACTGTCCTCAGATGCCTGTTTGGGAGACGGCTGTTGCCAGCCGGGCGGCGGCTCCGTGAGCCCCTGGCGCGAGATTGCCATTTTCCTGTTGCAAAATTTCATGCAATTAGTGTAAGGTGCCTGCACTAGAATAAGTTATAACTTGTCTAGCGTCGCGGTTAGACGAAAATTGGGAGCCCGATAGACCTCGAAAATTCGCGGCTCAGTTAGTTTGAAAGTTAAATTTCTCAAGGTCCTCATGTCGGCAACAGGCACTCGTCCAAAAACCGTGGAGCTTTACGGCGCGGGAGCGCAGACGTGACGCCGAGCGGCGGCGTTGCTTACACGGCGCGGGCGATAAACCAAGCTTTGGGAGGAGCTTGGTTTTACGTGGTCTGATGTCGATGATGTGCGCGGTGATTAGCTGCCCCTTCTGGGCGGGGTGGCTTAATAAATCACCGCGCACACCCCAGCTTACCGATTCCTTCGAACCCCATTAATTCACACGATTCCACGATCCAACACCGGTTTACCTGTGCGTCAGGTTGATCCTGTTTTTCCGGTATACCGGACTTCAGGCCTCGACGAATTCCACCGGCACCGGATGGGGAATAATACGCAGCTTGTGTCCCTCGTCCAGTAACCGCCGCACCGCCTCGCGACCCCGCTCCGTGTAGTCCAGCGTCAGTTCGTTTACCCACATCCCGACAAATCTGTCCGCCAGGGCCGGATCCATGTCCCGGGCAAACTGGAGGGCGTACTGAAGGGCGTCCTCCCGGTGAGTGAGGGAGTAGTTGATACTCTCCCGTAAAAGTTGCGAAACCTCTTTTATCCGCTCGGCGCCGAGCTCCCGGCGGATGACATTTCCGCCCATCGGCAGCGGCAGGCCATGCCGCTCATGCCACCACTCGCCGAGGTCAAGAACTTTATGGAGACCTTTTGACTGGTAAAAAAGTTGACCTTCATGGATCAACAACCCCGCGTCACATCTGCCGTCCTGCACCGCGTCGATGATCTTGTCGAAAGGCACGACTTCATACTGGAAATCAGAATTGAAGATCCGCAGCGCCAGAAACGCACTCGTCAGTTTTCCCGGAATCGCGATCTTGAGATTTGGTATATCGTCGGGCGTGGCCGGTTCACGCGAGACAACGATCGGGCCGTAGTTGTCGCCAATGGAAGCGCCGTGCGGCAGCAAGGCATATTTGTCGGCAACGTAGGCGTAAGCGTGAAAGCTGATCGCGGTCACGTCATACGTGCCGCGCATGGCTTCCTCGTTCAAGGTTTGAATGTCTTTGAGCAGGTGTTTGAAATGCAGGTTACCTGTGTCGAGCTTGTTGGTCGCCAGACCGTAGAACATGAATGCGTCGTCGGAGTCTGGCGAATGTGCGAGTGTGATAGTGTCGGTCATGTTATTTAGACTACGGAGACGCTGTTTCGTTCGATCCGGTTGTAGACTGTGTCGCGCTCGACTGCTTCGAAGCCCGCGTCTTCAATCAGGCCGATCAGCTCAGTCTTGCTCATCTTCACTTCATTGTTTGCTTCCACGGAGTAGCTGGTGGTCAACTCGCCGCCTTCCGTGATCGTGCCGTCGATATCGTTCGCGCCGTAATGCAACGCGACTTGCGCCAAACGCTTACCGAGCATTACCCAGTAGGCTTTGATGTGGTCGAAGTTATCCAGCATCAGACGTGAGACTGCCATCGTCTTCAACGAATCGACGCCGGATGGACCAGGCAGATGGGCCAGTTGAGTATCGGGTGGATAGAACGCCAGCGGTATGAAGCATTGAAAGCCGCCGGACTTCTCCTGTTGCTCACGCAGTTTCACGAAATGGTCGACACGATCTTCGATCGATTCGATGTGCCCGTAGAGCATCGTCGCGTTCGTCTTTAGTCCCGCGGCGTGAACTTTTCCCTGCAGCTCGAGCCAGCGATCCGCATTGCATTTGTGCGCGCAGATCATCGAGCGTGTCGGCTCGCGAAAGATCTCGGCGCCGCCTCCCGGACACGAATCCAAACCTGCTTCGATCAGCTTCTGAATGACGTCTTCGTCGCTCATCTTGTAGAAGTGGGCGAAGTGATCAAACTCCACCATCGTGAAGGCCTTCAGGTGCAACTGCGGAAAGTCGCGCTTCAACGACGACAGCAGATCGGTAAAGTAACTAAACGGAAGCTTGGTATTTAATCCGCCGGTGATATGCAACTCTGTCGCGCCTTCCGCCACTGCTTGCGCAGCAACTTTCAAACTGTCGTCGATATTGTGTGTGTAGGCGTCAGGCTGTCTCGGCGTGCGATAGAAGCCGCAAAATTTACAATCGGCGTAACAGATATTCGTCGGGTTAAGGTGCCGGTTAACGTTGAAATAAGTCGTGCGACCGTGTCGCCGTCGTCTCACGAGATCGGCAAGTTTACCCAGTGCAGGAAGATCGTTAGTCGCGTACAGAGCAACGCCATCGGCGAAGGAGAGTCTTTCTCCGGCCGTAACGCGCTCAGCAATCTCGTTCAGGTTTTCGTCGTGTGAAAAAGTCATTTCAGTTTATCGATTCAGGAAAACTGCGGTGCCGAAGGTGGCGAGCAGTATGACGCTTACAAAAGCGTTCGTGGTAAAGAACGCGGCATTCAAGCGACTGAGATCGTCAGCGCGAACAAGCCGGTGCTGGTAGACGAGCAATGCGCCGGTTGCGACGACGCCGGCGAACGCGATTGGTCCAAGGCCCGTCATCAGGAACAGCCAGACTAAAGCAAGAAAAGCCGCGGCGTGAAGCGCACGCGCAATCCAGAGCGCGCGCGTGATGCCGAAGCGCGCGGGAATCGATCTCAAACCCTCGCGCCGATCGAAGTCGTAGTCCTGACACGCGTAGAGCACGTCGAAACCCGCGGTCCACAAGAGAACGACGAGCGACAACAGCAACGGCACCGCACTCCCAAACGCGCCGCGTACGGCGATCCACGCGCCTGTAGGAGCGATTGAAAGCGACGCGCCAAGCACGAGGTGCGAGAGTTGGGTCCAACGCTTCGTCAGTGAATAAAGCAAAACGCAGGCGAGTGCGACTGGGGCGAGAAGCAGTGTCAGACGATTCAACATCGCGGCGGCGAGCAGAAACAAAGCCGCTGACACCACTGTAAACGCCCACACAAAGCCGACCGACAACAACCCCGCCGGCAATGCTCTCGATGCGGTGCGCGGGTTTTTCGCGTCAAAACTCCGATCGGCGATGCGATTGAAGGCCATCGCCGCAGAACGCGCTCCGACCATCGCGACGACGATCCATAGGATCTGCCACGCGGAAGGAAGTCCCTTGGCTGCGAGCACCGCGCCGAGAAATGCAAACGGCAACGCAAAGAGCGTGTGCTCGATCTTGATCATTTCGAGTGTGAGCCGGGTGTTTTTGACTACGGTGGACACGGTCGTTCAGATATTGCCACAAAGAGGCACAAAAAGCACAAAAGCCGCTGGTTCCTAACTCCTCCACGAGGATTACGAAGTGGTAGGTCCGTGTGTTCGGTGACTGTGCTTTGCGCGCGTTTTTGTGGCATGCTGGCGTTCATGGATTCAAATGAACTGGCGAGACTGTTGGCTGCCTACAAGAGCGGCGAACTCGAAACCAGCGACGCCCTCGACCGCATTAAAAATCTTCATTTCGAAGACATCGGTTTCGCTCGTGTGGATCATTCGCGTGCTTCGCGGCAGGGCTTTCCGGAAGTAGTTTTCGGCGGCGGCAAGACTCGCGCGCAAGTCGTAGGCATTGTCGAACGGCTGGTGCAGCGTTCGCCAAACATCCTCGTCACACGCACTGACGAAGGCACGTTTGGCGAGATTCGTAACGTTGTGACGGATGCTGAATGGCACGAGTCAGCACGGCTTGTCAGAATACGTCGAGATAAAACCAACCAGGGCGTCGGTTCGATCGCCGTCGTAACGGCCGGGACGAGCGATATTCCAGTTGCCGAAGAAGCCGCATTGACTGCCGAAACGATGGGCAACGTGGTCGAGCGTATTTGGGACGCCGGCGTTGCCGGAATACATCGCGTGCTTTCCGAGCGCAGCCTCCTGCAACGCTCGCGCGTGGTGATCGTAGCTGCGGGAATGGAAGGCGCGTTGCCCTCCGTCGTTGGCGGCCTGGTCGGCGTGCCGGTGGTAGCTGTGCCAACTAGCATCGGCTACGGCGCATCTTTTGGAGGTGTCGCGGCCCTGCTCGGTATGTTGAACTCCTGCGCTTCAAACGTGACGGTGGTCAATATCGACAACGGCTTCGGCGCCGGGTTTGTGGCTAGCCTGATCAATCGCCGTTGGACGGTGCCTGTTGAATAGATTAAGACCCGCGAATGCCCGCTACTTTCTCTTAACTCTCGTTGCGCTCTCGCTGGTGTCGAGCGCATGCATTTCCGCGCGCCGCACTCCAAACCTCGAAAACATCTTCGCATCCGCACGCACCAGGAGCGGAAAGCGTCCGGTCATCGTCATTCCCGGAATTCTCGGAACCGAACTCAAAAACCCCAAAACAGGCGAGACTGTCTGGCCGTCAGCCTTTCGCACTTCCCAGGAAGGACTGCCGATCAGTGCGGACCTTGCTTCGAACCGCGACGATCTGGTGCCGGGAAAGATCGTCGAAACCATGAAACTCGCGCGCCTGCTTCCGGAAGTTTACGTCTACAGGGATCTGCTCGAAGCTTTGCGACATTATGCCGGTTATCGCGATGGTGATTGGGAGAACCCGGCTATCGACGGTTACCAGGACACGTTCTACGTTTTTGCTTACGACTGGCGACAGGACAACGTCACGAATGCGCGAACGCTCGTGAGGCGTCTGGAACGTTTGAAAAGCAAGCTGCAACGTCCCGATCTGAAGTTCAATGTGGTCGCACATTCAATGGGCGGCTTGATCGCGCGCTACGCCGCGATGTACGGCGACGTCGATTTACCCGAAGGCGAGGGTCCGATTCAACCCACGTGGATTGGCGCCGCGCATATCAGCAAGATCGTGATGATTGGAGTGCCAAACGAGGGATCGGCAGACGCGTTTGCGACGCTCGCCGAAGGTTACTCGATTACGGAAGGCTTGCGGCGACGCATTCCGCTGCTCAACAAGCTCACCGCCGAAGACGCAGTGAGAACGCCTTCGTTGTTTCAACTCATGCCTCATCGCCAGGCGGTGAGATTTCTCGATGAGAACCTGAAACCCATCGAGGTTGATCTCTACGACGCGGAGGTTTGGAAACGATATGGATGGAGCGCCATCTATTCTCCGGAGTTCCGGCGGCACTTTGTCGCAGCCATCGGAACGGACGGGCAGGTCGACGAGCTTGACGCGTATCTCGCTGCAACTCTGAAACGTGCGCGTCGATTCCATCAGGCGCTGGATGCTGTCGAGAATACCAACTCGCCCGTGACGCTCCTGGCGATTGGCGGTGATTGTGAAGAGACGTTGAACTCGCCGTTGATTCTACGCGACGAAAAACGCAATCGCTGGTTGACGCTGATCAGGCCGCGTGAATACCGCACTGCGGGAGGATCGAAAATTTCAAAGAAACAGGCCACCGATGCGATGTACGCGCCCGGTGACGGCCGCGTCACACGCGCTTCACTGCTGGGCGAGAACCTCTTTAAGTCACGCGACAATCAACCCGGCTTTAGTCTCTCTCGTTATGCAGTGTTCGGTTGCGATCTTCACGGGCAGTTACAACGCAACAAAACTCTGCAGGACAACGCGCTGACGGCGATCGTCGGCGAGGTAATGAACTAAATCCGTCTTAATCTCTAATTAAGATCCGTGCAATCTGTGGTTACGGATTGATGATCGCATTGAGCTTCTCGGCCCAATCCGGATCGATGTTCGTGAGGATCGTGTACTGCTCGAGAGCGGCGTCACGATTGCCCGTTGCGAGTAGACACTTGCCGAGGTTGTAGTACGCCTTACCGTAGTCAGGCTTGAGACGAATCGATTGCCGAAACGCTTCACACGCATCGGTGAAACGATTCAGCTCGAAATACGCTTCACCCATGTTGTTGGGCGCGACCGCGTCGCCGGGTTTCAACACCGACAGTTGTCGAAACACTTCCACTGCCTCATTGAACTTCTTCGACCGCAGGTAACGCGATCCGAGTCGCTCATAAGCAACCGTGTAATCCGGTCGCAGTTTGATGGCTTGCTTGTACGCCTGGATCTCTTCGTCAGCCTTGCCCCAGTCGCGATAGACAAGCCCGACCGCGTAGTACGCGTCGGCTGAGTTGTAAGGATCGAGTTTGATCGACTGGCGGTAAGCCTCCGCTGCTTCCTTGTACTGCTTGAGATAAAAATTCGCGAGCCCGATGTTGAAATAAGATTCAGCAGATGGCCTGAGACTCACTGCTTTCTTCGAAGCTTCGAGCGCCTCCGCATGTCTGCCGAGTTTCTCATTGCAGAAACCAGTCTGCGCCCACGCTTCGGCATAGTTGCTGTCTGACTCGACCGCTTTTTCAAAGTAAGGCAATGCCTTCTCGCAATCGTCCTTCGAGAGAAAACTCAGACCGTCGCGAAAGAACTGCACCGCCTTAGCGCGTTTATTCCGCCCGGCACTCGCCACCAGATCCGCGAGCGACATCAAGGACGCGACCTGGAGTTGTGAAATGCGTTCGGAAGGAATCGCAAAGTTCACACTCTGCCCGCCGGTGATTTGCAAAGTCGCGATCCCGATCACCTGGCCTTGCATGTTTACGACTGGACTACCGCTCGATCCGGAAGATATCGGCGCGGTGATTTGAATGATGCGTCCGAACGTCGGAATGTCGCGCACTGCTGAGACGATTCCATTCGTGACGCTGCCTTCCAGACCCAGCGGGTTGCCGATCACGACGATGCTTTCACCTTCCTGCGGCGAAGTCTTATCGAGTGGTAACGGCCGGATCGGAATGGTTGGCGGATCGATTTTGAGTAGGGCGATGTCGCCTTCGGCATCTACCGCGAGCACGCCTTTGACGGGAAAGACCGCGCCGGTCGACGAATGGACCTCGGCGCGATATGCGCCTTCGAGTACGTGGCGGTTGGTGACGACGCGATCTTCCTCGACAAAGAAGCCGCTGCCGCGCGAGAGCTTTTCACCATGCGCGTCGAAAGTTTCGATCGCGACGGCGGAGGGTTTGATACGGCGAACGAGTTCGGGAAGAAGATCCTGCGACGCCTCAATGCGAAGGGGCGTTAGCAGGAGTAAAAAGAGCCAGGCAAACTTCATCTCAGAATCGATTTTACAATGCTGTGCCCGCGAGAGTCTGCACGCGCGTCACGACGTCGCTGATTTTAACATCCTCGGTTTGTTTTGTGCGGCGATCGAACAGTTCAACGATGCCATCGCCGACTTTTTTCCCAATCGTGATCCGGTACGGTATGCCGATCAGATCCGCATCTTTGAACTTCACGCCCGCGCGCTCGTCGCGATCGTCCAATAAAACTTCGAGACCAGCTCGTTCCAATTCCTGATAAAGCTTTTCGCCGGCTTCGCGCAGCTCGTCCTGCTTCATGTTTGTGATCGTAACTACGACATCAAAAGGCGTCAGCGACTTCGGCCAGATGATGCCGTCGGCGTCGTGTCGTTGCTCGACGGCAGCGCTGATAATGCGTTCGACGCCGATGCCGTAGCTGCCCATGACGATCGGTACTTCTTTCCCGTCCTGGTTGAGCACGGTTGCGCCCATCGATTCGGAGTATTTCGTGCCGAGTTTGAAGATGTGACCAATCTCCATTCCCTTGAACACTTCAAGCGTGCCGGTTTCACACCGGGGACAGCCCTCTCCCGATTCCACCGTGCGCAGATCGAACCACTGGTCCACCTGAATGTCCCGGGCGATGTCTACGCCTCTGAGATGGTGATCGTCTTTGTTCGCACCCGTCGTCATGTTGCGACGGTTTTTCAACGCCGAATCGGCGACGATGTGCAGGTCGCGCGATCTCGTTTTCGCACCGACACCGCCAAGACTTCCCGGATTAGCGCCGAGTAGATCCCGTATCTCTTCGGGACGAGCGGGACGCACGGCCGTTGAACCCAGGCTGTCTGCAAGTTTGGTTTCATGCAGTTGATGATCGCCGCGCAGGAGAACCAGCACCGGACGCTGCTGGCCGTCGATCGTCGCGAAGAAAACAAGCGACTTGATCTGGCGTGATGCTTCCGCGCCGCCTGGGAACGAGATCAGATCCTCAATCGTGCGAACGCCGGGCGTGGGAAACTCTTCCGGCGCTGCTGGTCCAGCTTCGTCGACGATCTCTTCCACTCGCGAAGTCGCTTTTTCGAGATTTGCCGAGTAGTCGCAATTCGCACAGTGAACGATCAGATCCTCGCCGGCTGGAGTCCGCGCCATAAACTCGTTCGACTCCGATCCTCCCATCGCGCCTGATGAAGCCTCGACGATCAAATACTCGAGCCCGCAACGCGTGAAAATTTTCTTGTACGCTTCACGTTGATCGAGAAACGCCTTGTCGAGGCCGGCGCGATCCACGTCAAACGTGTACGCGTCCTTCATGATGAAACTGCGTATGCGCATGAGTCCGGATTTTGGCCGCGCTTCGTCGCGAAACTTGATCTGGATCTGGTACCAGACCTGTGGAAGTTGTTTGTAAGAGCGAATCTCGCTGCGTGCGATCATCGTGAACACTTCTTCATGCGTCATGCCGAGACACATGTCGGTACCTTTGCGATCTTTGAGGCGGAACATCTCTTCGCCGATCGCGTACCAACGGCCGGACTCCTGCCAGATTTCGGCCGGATGAAGCGCCGGCAGGTAAAATTCCTGACCGCCGATGGCGTTCATCTCTTCACGCAAGATCTGCATGACTTTGAGTGCGATTCGCTGGCCCAACGGTAACAGTGAATAGATTCCCGCCGACAACTGCCGGATGACACCAGCGCGTAAAAGAAGCTTGTGCGAAATGACCTCAGCGTCGGCCGGGTCTTCGCGTAGAGTGGGGATAAAGTATCGTGACCAGCGCATAGGTTGGCATTCTCGCTTAGCCACTGCGGCTAAGGCAACTGATGTATCGCACTTGCTCATTTCTTACGTGTCGGACTTGGATGTTTGTAGGGGCGGCCCTCCGTGGCCGCTCCTCTGTTGAAATCCAGCCGAGGCGCGGCGACCGAGGGCCGCCCCTACAATGATCCTTTGATGTGTATACGGCTCTGAGTTACCATCACGCTTCTTTCTAAACATCACTCCACGAAGGTTTCGGAAACATGCGAATTGCACTCGCAAGCGATCATGCTGGTTACGCAGAAAAGGAGCGCTTGAAGGCGCTCCTTGCAGATCTCGGCGTTGACTTTGAAGATCTCGGCACCGGATCTGAAGAGTCAGTGGACTATCCTGACTACGCGCGTAAAGTTGCGGAGCGGGTGGCGCAGGGCCGAGTTGAACAGGGTCTGTTGGTTTGCGGTTCGGGCACCGGCATGGCGATCACTGCCAACAAAGTGCCCGGCGTTCGTGCGGCTGTCGCATGGTCTGAAGAGACTGCGCGACTCGCGCGCCAACATAACGACGCCAACGTCTTAGCCATCGGCGCGCGCACGACGCCGCCTGCCGATATTCCGAAGATCGTGCGCGCATGGTTCGCGACGGATTTTGAAGGCGGCCGCCACGTCGCGCGCGTTGAAAAAATTTCTGAGGTGGAAAGAAAAGCTAAATGAACAGAAACTCATCACTCGCCGAAATCGATCCAATCATCGCCGGCGCTATCGACAATGAAGTGGCGCGCCAGGCGAATGGACTTGAACTCATCGCTTCGGAAAACTTCGTCAGCGAGGCCGTGCTCGAAGCTGCGGGCTCGGTGTTCACAAACAAGTACGCCGAAGGCTATCCGGGTAAACGTTATTACGGCGGGTGTGAATGGACTGACGTCGTCGAGCAGACGGCGATCGATCGCGCGAAGGAGTTGTTTGGCGCCGACCACGCGAACGTGCAGCCGCACAGCGGTGCACAGGCAAACATGTCGGTCTATCTCGCGGCGATCCAGTATGGCGATCAGATCCTGGGAATGAATCTTTCTCACGGCGGCCATCTCACGCACGGCCATCCGTTGAATTTTTCCGGACTCAGTTACAAGGTGGCTGATTACGGCGTGTCGCGAGAGACAGAACAGATCGATTATGACGAGTTGCAGCAAATCGCCGAGACACACCGGCCGAAACTGCTCGTGTGTGGCGCTTCGGCTTACCCGCGCATCATCGACTTCGAACGCATCGGACAGATCGCGCGCAGTGTTGGCGCGCGCATGTTTGCCGACATCGCCCACATCGCCGGACCGATTGCTGCAGGCCTTCATCCGTCGCCGGTGCCGCACGCCGATTACGTAACGACGACCACCCACAAAACGCTGCGTGGTCCACGCGGCGGCCTCGTCCTTTGCCGCGAAGAGCATGCAAAAGAGGTCGATCGCAGGGTCTTTCCGGGTGTGCAGGGTGGCCCACTCGTTCACATCATCGCTGCGAAAGCGGTGGCGTTTGGCGAGGCGCTGCGTGAAGACTTCAAAGAGTACCAGCGCCAGATCCTGAAGAATGCGACAGCGCTCGCAAGCGAACTACAGGAGCAGGGACTGCGACTTGTATCCGGCGGCACTGACAACCACCTGATGCTCGTCGACGTTTGGATGGACGGCAAAGGCATAACCGGAAAGGACGCCGAGAAGGCGCTCGAAGCGGCGCTAATTACCGTGAACAAGAACACGATTCCGTTCGATCAGAACAAACCCTTCGTCGCCTCCGGATTGCGCATCGGCACTCCGGCAGTCACCACTCGCGGCATGAAAGAATCGGAGATGCGAGAGATTGGTCGCTTGATCGCCGAGGTAATTCACGCCCCCGAGTCGGAAGAGGTAAGGAACAAAGTAAAGCGCGGCGTTGCAGAGTTAGCGGCGAGGTTCCCGTTGTATCCGAAACGGATGAAAACCGCGAAGCAAGTTTAGACAGGCTTAGGTTCTAAGCGACGAGTTTACGTAGTTGCGCCAGTGCCTCGGAAGGGGTGGGTATCCTTTGGCGATTGCGTCGAGCGCTCTCGATCCATAGAGATTGGACCGTGTTGAGTTCTTGCAGACATTCGGCTTGGGTCTCGCCCTGAGCCAGACAACCTTTCAGCGCAGGCACTTCTGCAACATATCCGCCTTCTTCAGCCGGATAAATTATAATCGGATACTTTAGCTCCTCCGCCATTGGTTTCTCCTCTTGATTCCTTGATTAGCTGAATCACACGTCTAACTTAAACCGATTTTACACGGTTTGCATGAACCGGGATAACGAAGGTGATTCCGGGCTTTTTGAAAACGTGATGACTGCCGGCAATGCGGACGAGTTGAACTCCTTCCTGCAGCAGGAGTGTTCGAGTGTCGTCGAACGTTGCTGCTTTAGGATTGTTGGTGAGGTGATCGAGCAGTTTACGTTTTTCATAGCTAAGTGAGGTAGCTTCGGTCGCGCATTCTAAGTGAAACGTTGATGGAAACAAAGCAAGGCAAAGCTCAATCCTCCGAATTTGCCGGTCGTGTTATCCTCTGTTCTCATGGATTCCGAACAAATCTTTGCGAACAAATGCTTGAAGTGTTTGGCCCGGCAGTCACCACCCGCGGCATGAAAGAAGCAGAGATGCGAGAGATCGGTCGCCTGATCGCTGAAGTGATCCACGCGCCCGACTCTGAACAGGTAAGAAACAAAGTGAAACGCGGCGTCGGCGATCTCACCGCCCGCGTCCCGTTGTATCCGAAAAGGATGAAAGGCGTTTCTGCATAACAGAACTCCTACGCGCCGTCTACTATTCACGCTGCTGATCGTCCTTTGCTGCGCGGCGGGAATTTACTACACATTTTTCATGAGGACAGTTCGTGTTCCCGTCGGTTCGATGATGAACACGATTCTGCCGGGAGATCACCTTGCGATACAGAGATCATTTGGCGGAATCGAGCGAGGCAGCCTTGTCGTCTTCCAGTATCCCGGCGACTCCACTTATTACCTCGCGCGAGTGGTAGGCCTTCCAAACGAAACGATCCAGATGCGCGGCCACACGGTTTACATCAACCAACAACCCCTCGATGAGCAAAGAGTGCTGGCTAGGGAGCTGAATGTTTTACAACCGTTGCAAGAGCTTTCGAGTGAAGGGAAGGGATCCTATCGCGTTTTTTATACGCAGCCGCCAATTGAGGATGAAGCCGGGTGGCCCGAG
>JBKPPH010000321.1:0-21238 GCA_046733535.1 Acidobacteriota bacterium | reverse complement strand
GACGGTTGAAGATGTTACCCTCGCAAAGACGCAAAGGCGCAAAGAGAAACAGATCTGAGTGGATGAGCAAACAGTAAAACGAGATCTGATTAGCGTTTGCCACCTGATGTACGAACGGAGTTATGTCGTTTCGTCTGACGGGAACGTGAGCGTGCGCCTGGACGATGGCCGTATCCTCGCGACGCCGACGATGACCTGCAAGGGACGCATGCACGAGGACCTGATCGCCATCACGGATCTTGAAGGAAAGTCACTCAACGATCGCCGCGCTTCAAGCGAGCTGGCGATGCACCTTTTGATTTATCGCGAGCGTCCGGACGTGAAAGCAGTTTGCCACGCGCATCCGCCGCACGGCACCGCGTTCGCCGTTGCAGGTCTCGCGATCGACCAGCCCATTCTCTCGGAAGTGATCTTGACGCTCGGATGTGTGCCGCTCGCATCGTATGGAACGCCTTCGACTGACGAGCTGACCCAAGCGATGCAGCCCCTCGTGAAACATCACAACGCACTGTTGATGGCGAATCACGGCGCGGTCGCTTACGGCGCGGATCTGTGGCAGGCGTGGGACCGGCTCGAGACGTTGGAGCACACTGCGAAGATCGCGATCCTTTCCCGCGTGCTCGGTGGTTCGAAGAACCTGCCCGCCGATGCCATCGAAAAGTTGATCAACGTCCGCGAGGCTGCAGGCTACCTTGGTGAGTCTGCGCGTTGCCAGGCGTGTGGTTATTTACACGAGACGCAACTAAGTTGCGCGAGCGGCGATCGGCCCGCCCGCGCTGCAGCCGAGAACGGCGCCGGCAGGATCTCACTCACACGCGAAGAGCTCGTCGAATTGTTAAGTCAGGCAGTAAATGGTAAATAATCCGTTTGTGATCCGTGTCATCTGTGATTAAAAACTTCTTTAGGAGCATCTGAATGCAAGAAGCACTCGGAATGGTTGAAACAAAAGGCCTGGTTGCAATGATCGAAGCGGCTGATGCGATGGTGAAAGCCGCCAACGTCACGCTCGTTGGTTACGAGAAGATCGGCGCGGGCTTTGTGACTGCGATCGTGCGCGGCGACGTTGCTGCCGTGAAAGCCGCGACTGACGCGGGCGCAGCCGCTGCGCGACGCGTCGGTGAATTGGTTAGCGTGCACGTGATTCCGCGCCCGCATGGCAGCGTCGACGAAAGTCTCCCGGTTGGGCTCGATCGATAAGCAGCATGATCATTGCTCGCATTCTCGGCACTGTTGTCGCGTCGCAGAAAGACGAACGGTTAACCGGAAAGAAGTTGCTGATCGTGAGGCCGGTCAACGTCGACGGCAGTGATACTACTGGCTACGTGGTTGCGGTTGATACAGTGGGCGCAGGATTTCATGAGCGCGTCCTCGTCGTAGCCGGATCGAGTGCAAGACTGGCGCAGGGGTTGAAAGACGTTCCCGTTGATGCAGCAATCGTCGGCGTGATCGATACGGTTGACGTGAGAGAATGAGATGCAACTCGCGCGAGTGATCGGAACCGTTGTAGCAACCGTTAAGAATGAATCCCTGGGCGGGCGGAAGTTGCTCGTGGTCCAAACGGTCGATCGTAACTTGGAATCAACGGGCAAACCGATGGTGGCGATTGATGCGGTAGGCGCGGGCGTCGGCGAGCTCGTGTTCTGGTGTCGCGGCAAGGAAGCGAGTTTTCCGTTCAAACGCGAAGATACACCGACCGATTGCACGATCGTAGGGATCGTAGATTCTGAGCAGCACGTAACCAGATGATTCTCGCTCGCGTTGTTGGAAACATCGTCGCCACGCAAAAGAACCACCGCTACGAGAACGCGCGCGTAATGCTCTGCCAGCAAATCACACCTGAAGGCGAGGAGACGAGTTATTCAGTGCTCGCGCTCGACTCGGTTGACGCTGGCGTTGGCGACACGGTGCTGATCGTTCAGGAAGGTTGGAGCGCGTCGACGGCGGCGACGGGAAAGGTGGGAGCGGCGATCGATTCAGCGATTGTGGGCGTCGTGGATCGAATCGACTTGTTATAAATGGAAGACCAGGCGAGACTGATTGCAGAGAGGATTGCGCGGCGTGTGGCTGGCGGTACGGCTCCGGCTGCGACGAGCTCGTCTGATCTTGCCTCCGAACTGGCTGCAATGCGCGCGAGCCTGAATGAGATGCAGAACCGGCTGACTCAAATCGAGGCTAAGGTAAGCGTTCCGCGTGTGCATTCGCCATGGCATCCCAGTCTCGAGCGCTTTGGTGTTGAAGAAGCCACGGTCTCGGAACTCGTCGACTTCTTTCAAGATGAAAAGGCTTGCAGCATGGAACCAGGCGGCAAGCCTTGTGATCACTGCGCGATGTGCAGTTCGAGGGGTTTTTAGCCGCAGATGAACGCGGATAAACGCGGATTTCATCTGAATCCGCGTTTATCCGCGTTCATCTGCGGCTTAATTTACTTGCTCGGGTTTTGCCTCAATGAATTCGCGTTAATCTGCGGTACTGTCCGCGCGCCCTCTTCAGCCTTAAAGTAAGGCTCCTCTCGGAATCCAAAAAGCTTTGCTGAAATCACTGTCGGGAAACGCGCGCGCGTAGTGTTGTAGTCCTGCACACTCGCGTTGTAGTCGTTGCGTGAAACCGCGACACGGTTTTCAGTGCCCGCGATCTCATTCTGCAATGCCAAAAAGTTTTGGTTCGATTGCAACTGCGGATACGCCTCCGTCAACACGAGCAGACGTCCAATCGTGCCACCGAAGGTGTTGGCGGCATCGATCACTGCCTGCTTTTGTTCCGGCGACTTGTCGCCGGCCTCTCCCTGCGGGGCCTGGCTCGTTGCATTCAGCAGTCGAGATCGAGCATTCGCGATCGCGCCGAAGACTTCCTGTTCCTGAACACCGGCCAGCTTGGCTGATTCAGCCAGGTTGTTTATGAGATCCGCACGGCGTTGTAGCTGCGTTTCTACGTTGGCCCACTTTCCTTTCACATCTTGTTGTTTTGTCGTCAGCGTGTTGTAACCGCAACCGCTGGCAGCAAATGAAATCATTGCTACAGCGAAAAGGATCATCAATCTTCGGGTCTTCATCTCCAAATCTCCCATTTATAAGTTACAGCCCTCCGAACCAGTGGGGCTCCTACGAACCTGGACCACGTTCGTTTCCAAGTTCGTCTACTGCTTCAACGACCTGTTCAACCTGCAACAGGTAGGCTCCGAAAAGATCATTCGCGTCTTTTTCAGACGAGGGGAGATCACCGCCAGTACGAAACTGAAAAATTCTTTCGAACGGAGCGGGGTCGAGTTTCAACAGTCTCGCGGTGGCGCGGACGCAATCGGGTTTTGCAACCGGCGCTTCCTGGCCGTGCAACAGCAACACTGCCCTGAACAACGCCGCGAAGCTCGATAAACTGTCGCTCATCAAATTGCACAACTTCTCGATCGAAACTGACGCGGGGATGTAAAGGCGGCGCAACTGGATCACTTTGCTGCGCAGTTCGTACTCAGTCTGGTGACGCAGGTTCGCATCCGAGAGTTTTACAAACTCGAAGGGATCATGACCGTAAAGAACGATGCGCGCGTTTGCCATCTGGTGAAATTCGATGGGAAACACGTCAGCAGCATCGGAGAGTTCTTCCACGGTGAAATACACCGGCAGCGGATGGCCCAGTCGCTGCCACTCGCGCATCGGCGCCTGCGCCTGGCGCAAGTCTTCCGGCGTGATTCGATTCAAAGCGATGAGCAGGTTGTAGTCTGAACGCAACTCGATGTGATCGCCGGCCGCCGCTGAGCCGTAGAGGACCACGCTGGCGAGATTTGCTCCGTGCGTTGCGCGCAGATCTTCAACGAGTCCGTTGAGAGCTTCTTGTACAACTGTTTTGACCATAACTTTAACCACGGATAACGCGGATTTTCAGACCGATTAATACAGACACTTTTTATCCGTTTTCAATCCGTGCAAATCCGTGTTACCAGCTGCCTCCCGCGCCTCCGCCGCCGAAATCACCACCGCCACCGAAACCTCCGCCAAAACCACCGCCGCCGCCGCCGAAACCGCCACCACCGAATCCGCCTCCGCCCCAGCCGCTACTCGAACCCCAGCGACTGCGTCCTCCGCCGAGATTGCTGAACAAACTTCCCCACAGGAGTGCCTGCAAACAGCCGCCACCGCCGCCTCCTCGTCTGCGTGACGAAGAGAAGAGCACCATCAAGATGAAACCGACAATAAGTATTCCCAGACACATACTACTTAAACTCGTTTGCGGCGGTTGCTGTTCCTCGCGCGGACCCTGGCGATACACGTAACGCTGATCGATCCCCTCGATACTGAAGCCACGTTTCGCTGCAAGTGTCGCCGCATAAGACTGAATCGTATCGAGTATCCCTTTACTGTAATTCTGCTGCCTGAACGGAGGCACCAGTCGTTCACGTTGAATTTGCCCGATCAAACCGTCAGGCAAATCTCCTTCCAGATGGCGGCTTACCTGCGTGAAATACTTGTGATCCTGAATCGCAACCACGAGCAGAAAGCCCGCCTTCTCTGCGTCCCTTGGTCCAATGCCCCAACCGCGCGCGACTCGCAGCGTGTAATCGAAGATGTCGAGATCACCGGTCGTGTCGACGGTCAATACGGCGTATTCGATATTCCCCCGCTCTTTCAAGTTCAAGTAGATCGACTCCAATCGTTGACGCGTCCCGGCGTCGATCACGTTGGCGTTATCTACAATCGGGTTGAAGGGAACGGGAAGTGGAACCGGGGATTGCGGTGTTGTCTGCGCGTTAACTTCAAGCGCTAACAACGAAAAGACCAAAGCCACGAGGCCGAGGCCAAGCCACACAGAGACTGATTTTTTCAAAAGCAAACGCAATGGCGAAATTCTCGTCAGTGCTAACCCCCGATCAAACGGTGCAACAAGTAGAACAGGGCCACCCCTCCAAAAACGACGATTGAGACCGTGGGGTTTCTTTCTTCTTTGTGATTCACTTCGGGGATCAAGTCGCTTGCTGCTACATACAGTGTTACACCTGCCGAGAATGGCAACGCATAACCGACCGCATTGCTCATCCTCGATTCGAGCAGTGCGACGCCAATCACGCCAGCCAGAGTCGCGGCGCCGATCGCGGCTGTCGCCATCAGCGCCGTCTTCGCAGAACGCCCGGTAGCAAGCATGATCGATGCCACAGTGAAGCCTTCGGGCATTTTGTGGAGCAGAATCGCGATGAACACCAGAATTCCGACTTTGAAATTCACCAGGAAAGCGGACGCTATTGAGACACCGTCAAAGAAAGTGTGAATCCAAAGTCCACCGACCGCGGCGTAGGCGGAGGAGGGGCGCATGAAGGATTCCGGGTGAGTTTCGGCGCCGAAATGGAAGTGTGGCGCGAGCGTGTGTTCGAAGAACTGAATGGTCAGGTAACCGATGAGTAGCAGCGCCATCGCGCCTGCGACAGCCTCTGCCGACGACTGGCCGGGAGAGTTCCGCGTCCAAATTCCGACGGTTTCGGGAAGGATCTCGATAAAGATCGCGGCGAGCATGAAGCCCGCGCCGAGGGCGACGAGATATTTAAGGAAACGTTCGCCAAGGCGGTGCGCGCCTGATTTAACGAGAACAAGCCCGCCGAGGACATTCGCGCCCGCGGCCAGCAACCCGAAGAGGAGAATCGATGTCATCGTGTGATGGGCCAATATACATCATGTCGGTAGCCGCGGATTAACGCCGATTCACGCAGATCTGTGTAATCTGCGTTAATCCGCGGCAAACATAAATGGCCAACAAGAGGCGATCAGCGCTATTGTATTAGGTATTGACACTCTCTGGAGCGCAGCGTAGTATCCGGCGTTGGGTGGTCAAAAGTGGTCGGAAGTGGGTCCAAACCTCGTAGCAACACCGATCATTCAGCAACACTTTTCCTTTGGGCCACCCACCAATGCTCTCTCGTCAGGTTCAAACGATGCTGCGAGGAAATTACACGGCACGAATTGATGTCAAAGGTCGCCTCAAAGTTCCAACTGAATTTCGGCGCCTGATTGAGGAGAAGCACGGCAAAGACTTTTATATCACGAGTCTGCAAGGCGATTGCGTTCGGATTTACCCGCTGCCGGAATGGGAGTCGATCGAGCAGCGTCTTTCATTATTGCCCTCAATGGACCCGGCACGGCGGAAGTTCCTTGATAGAACGAACTACTACGGTCAGCAAGCCACGATCGACGGCCAGGGCCGCCTGTTGATTCATCCGTTGCTGCGCAAGAGTGCGGAAGTTATTGGCGACGTGGCAGTGATGGGCTACCTGACCTATTTGGAAGTTTGGGAGCTCGATAAGTTCAAAGCTCGTATGCTCGCCGATCCGTACACGGAAGAAGACGAGGCTGCGATTGCGAGACTTGGAATTTAGTGCTTCGTACTTGTTACTTTGTACTTTGTGAAAAGCAAAGCAAAGAACAAAGCACGACGTAGGAAGCACACAGAGATCTTTGAACGAGATCACGGGGCGGTGGAGATGGCTGCGCCTTTGGGGGGCATGGGCGCGCCCCATCGCCCCGTGCTGCTTGAAGAGACACTGAAGTTCCTTGCTCCTGAGCGAGGAGGTCTCTTTGTCGATTGCACGGTTGGACTTGGCGGACACAGCGAAGCAATCCTGAAATCCTCTGGTGATACACGCGTCATCGGAATGGATCTCGACACGTCGGCGCTGGAGTACACGCGACAACGACTGGCCGCTTTTGGAGACAGGTTTCGCGCTGTTCACGCCAACTTTCGCGCCATCGCTGACGTGTTGCAGCAGGCGAATGAACATGGACCGGCGGGCGTTCTGGTCGATCTGGGAGTTTCTTCACTGCAGTTTGATTCGCCCGAGCGTGGGTTTAGCTTTCGTTTCGATGCTCCTTTAGATATGCGGATGAATCCGTTGTCCGGAGCCACCGCAGCCGATCTTCTACAGCAACTTCCCGAATCGGAAATTGCCAGAATCATTTTTGAATACGGCGAAGAACGACACTCACGACGCATCGCCCGTCGCATCGTGGAACGTCGCAAACAGGGAAACCCGATCACGACGACGACGGAATTAGCAGAGCTTGTGCGGGCCGCTGCCGGCGGTCACAAGCGAGACCAGATTCATCCGGCGACGCGCACGTTCCAGGCCCTGCGAATCGCCGTCAATCAAGAGCTTGAAGGGCTTGGAGAATTTGTTGAGAAAGCGGTCGATCTTTTAATCCCCGGCGGGCGGTTTGTCGGAATCAGTTTTCACTCGCTAGAGGATCGGATCCTCAAACGTGAACTGAAAAGACTTTCCGGACATTGTGAATGTCCGCCACGTTTGCCGGTTTGTTCCTGCGGAGCGCGTGAAGCAGTTGAAGTGCTGACGCGACGTCCGGTCGTTCCAGGCTTGCGCGAGGTCGAGGAGAATCCGCGGGCGCGTAGCGCGAAGCTGCGCGCGTGCCAAAAACTTTAACCCCGGATTACAAAGATGAAGAGATTTCCTGAGCAACAACTAAACGCAAAAATTCGCCGCACTCGCGACACCACGGCGCTGTCACGACTCGCGCTGCTGTTGTTTTGTGGACTCGTGTTGGCAGGGGGATTTGTCTTCGCGGCCAAACAGCACTTCGCTGCCGTGCAGTTTGGTTATGAAAACGAAACCTTGCGCACCGAGCGCAAGCGCTTGCTGGAAGAGAACCAGCGACTCGCTCTCGAAAAGGAACGCGCAACCGCGCCGGACAAGCTCGAGCCCGCGGCGCGACGATTGGGATTGAAACCGGCGCGCCCGGCACAAATTGGAAATAAGCCGCAGATGAACGCGGATAAACGCTGATCAGCGAAGATCCGCGTTTATCCGCGGCTAATGAAAGCGTCCTCATCACGCTACTGGTTAGGGGGAAACAAGTAGGTGATGCTGGCACGCCTCGTTGCTCGATCAAAATCCAGACCGGACGTTTCACCAGGCCGCGCGGTTTTCGTCGCGGCTTTTATTGGCTTCTGGATGCTGGTCGTCTGTGCCCGCCTCGTCTACCTGCAATTCTCGCAGTACGACGCGCTCGCCAATCGCGCTCGGCAACAACAGCAAAACTCGATCGAAACCAGCGCGCAACGCGGTGAGTTGTTGGACCGCCAGGAACGACAACTCGCTCGCAGCGTGCAGACAGTCTCGTTGTTTCTCGATCCTGACGGTCTCGACGCAGAGACGTTGGACCGTAACGCTCAGCAACTTGCCCGCACGCTGGGCATTAAGCAAGCAGATCTCAGCAAACAGTTTCGCGAAGCTCGTGAACAGAAGCGAAGGTTCATCTGGATCGCGCGCCGCCTCGATGCAGACCTTGCCAACAAGATCGTCGCGATGAATCTTCCCGGCATTCAACAGCGACTCGAACCGAAGCGTTATTACCCGAATGGTCCACTGGCAGCGCACGTGCTCGGATACGTCGGACTCGATGGACAAGGTCTCGGCGGCATGGAGCAGTCGTACAACTCCAAGATCTCCGGCGAACCCGGTCGACTGTTTCTCGAGAAAGACGCGAACGGCAAACCTTACGAGAGTTACGAGATCGCGTCGAAGCCCGGGCAGACAGTCGTGCTGACGATCGATCAGTCGATTCAGTATCAGGCAGAACAGGCACTCCAAGCCGCGGTCCAGCGTTCGCGAGCAAAGTCCGGTACGGTGATCGTGCTCGATCCCCGCAGCGGGGAGATTCTCGCGCTCGCAAACGCGCCGACGTTCGATCCGAACAAGGTCGCGGACGCGAAGCCCGAAACGAGGTCTAATTGGGCGCTGCAAAATATTTACGAGCCGGGTTCGACGTTCAAAGTCGTCGCCTTTTCCGCCGCGCTGGAGAAGAAGCTCGCAAAGCCCGACGATCACATCGATTGCCAGATGGGCGCGATCACGGTCGCTGGACGTCTGGTCCACGATCACCACCCGTTTGGTTCGTTGACGATTACCGAAGCGTTGGCGAAGTCGAGCAACGTCGCCGCAATCAAACTCGGCATGCGTGTCGGTGACCAAACGATGTACGACTACATGAAGCGCTTCGGTTTTGGTTCGCGAACGGGAATCGAGTTGCCGGGCGAGACGGCGGGCATTCTGCGCAAGGTTGAACGCTGGCAGCCGTCGTCGATCGGCTCACTCGCGATTGGCCAGGAAGTTGGCGTCACTCCCGTGCAGATGGTCGCCGCGTTTGGCGCACTGGCAAACGACGGCGTGCGAATCGCGCCGCATTTGATCCGCGAAGTTCGCGACGCGCAGGGCAACGTGGTGTATCGCGCGCAACCGGAACAGCGACGCGTGATCAGCGCCGACACTGCGATCTCTTTGCGAGGAATGCTTGAAGGCGTGACGCTGAACGGCACTGCGAAGAAAGCACAGTTGGACGGTTACTCAGCAGCAGGCAAGACCGGCACCGCGCAAAAAATCGATCCGAAGACACGAGCTTATTCATCGACGAAGTTCGTCGGTTCGTTCGTCGGTTTCGCCCCCGTGAGCAATCCGCAAGTCGTCATCATCGTGGTGATCGACGAACCTGCCGGCGCTTATCACGGCGGCGACGTCGCCGCGCCGGTTTTTCGTGAAGTTGCCGAACAGATCCTCCCGGGCCTCGGCGTCATGCCTGACATCGAAATCAAACCGGCGCCCGATTTGATCGCGCAGGTCAACGACGACCCGGAACGCGCCGCGAAGCTGCGTGACGAGCAGGCGCAAGCCGAACAAGAGCGGCGAGCCACATTGCCGACCGTGGATAGCAACGGAGGACGCGGTGGAGAAGTTGTTTACGCTGTCGCGACGAAGACGGCGATGTTGATGCCGGATCTGCGTGGGCGTAGCGTGCGTGATGTTGCGAGAACTTGCGCACAACTCGGCTTGCAAGTTGAAGCTCGCGGCGAGGGCAAAGTGCTGAAACAGAATCCCTCGGCGGGTACGGAAGTGAGCACAGGGCAGCTTGTCTACGTTGATTTTGGGAGGTCGCAGTGAAGTTGTCATACCCGACAGATGAAGAAAGTCTCGAAGATGACGTAAACTACGGCATTGCTGACTGCAGAAAACGACTACGCAGCCAGCGTTCAACCCTCCGGGCACAGCATCATCCCCCAAAAGATGGCTCGAACGGTGACGTGAGACCGGCCGGCGGTCGTGTTGGCAGCTATGCCGAAGTTTTGGCAAATGTTTCGATGAGCCAGAGCTCGCTTTCAAGATTGGTTGAATGCCTGCTCGACCCGGTTAACACGCCCTCGCCGGAAGAATCGATCGAACGGGAAAAGGCTGTAATAACGTGAAGGTTGGAGAGGCAGCGGATTTGATGGGCGCGGATGCCAGCAGCATGAGCGCCGAGATGTTTGACAAACAGATTAGAGATTACTCAATCGACTCGCGTTCGGTAGGCGCGGGCGAACTCTTCTTTGCGCTCTCGCAACAGGACTACGCCCGCGCCGGTTTTAATGGTGAATTTGTTGATGCGCATCGCTTCATCGCGGACGCGTTCGACCGTGGTGCGATCGCGGCTGTAGCGCGCGCGGATCGAGTCAACGGCGATCCCGATCTCGAGAAGATGAAGGATCGACTGCTGCTCGTTGACGACGCGATCGCAGCGTTGCAGCAACTCGCGCATCGTGTTTACACAGCGTGGGGCAAACCTGTCGTTGCAATCACGGGCAGCGCGGGAAAGACGACGGCGAAGGAGTTGACGGCGCAAGTTCTCAAAGGCGCAGGTCATCGCGTGTTGAAGAGCGAGCGGAATTACAACAACGGGTTGGGACTGCCGTTGTCCGTTTTGCGCATGGTCAGCGAGGACCGTTCACCTGACGAATTCGATCTCGCCGTGCTGGAGATGGGAATGTCGTCGCCGACGCACGAGATTCAGCGACTCTGCCGGATCACGCCGCCGGATGTGGCTGTGGAACTAATGGTTGCGCCGGTCCATCTCGAGTATCTCGGCACGATTGAAAACATCGCCGCGGCGAAGGCGGAATTGGTTGAGGGACTCAAGGCGGAAGGCACTGCGATTCTGAACGCCGACGATCCGCTGGTCATGCAGATGCGTGATAAGCACCAGGGCCGGACGTTGACGTTTGGTATCGACAACGTGGCGGACATCACCGCTAATGAGATTGACACGCGTTCACTGGGAAGGATTGAGTTTCGTTTGCGAACGCCGCTGGGAGAAGCGCACGCGTCGTTGCCGATGAGCGGGCGTCACAATCTGAGTAACGCCCTCGCAGCGTCCGCCGTTGGTACAGCGTTTTCGATTCCGCCGGAAGAGATCGCGCAGGCGTTGAAAACCGCGCAACCGCCAAAGATGCGCGGTGAAGTGTTTGACTTTGCCGCGGGTTTCACGGTGATAGACGATTCGTACAACTCGAATCCGCGTTCGTTGCTGAATATGGTGCGAACGATGGTGGAAGCCGGTCAGGGGCGGAAGCGACTCGTCGTCATTGCAGGAGAGATGCTCGAGCTCGGCCCTGATGAGGTTTCGTTACACAGAGACGTTGGCAGCGAGATCGCCGCGAGTGGGATTGATTTGCTGTGGGGCGTGCGCGGACTGGGCACAGCGATCGTCGCAGGAGCAAACGAGGCCGGACTGAAGACGACGCGATTTTTCGAATCGTCTGATGAAGTTGCGAACGAGTTAATCAAAGAGGTGCGCGAGGGTGATCTGATATTGATAAAGGGCTCGCGTGGCGTGGCGACAGACAAGATCGTGAAAGCGTTGCGTGAGCGGTTTCCGTTGGCCGGAAAAGACGAAAGCTAGTTTCGACAGGATTACACGATTTTTCAGGATGATCTACTACTTCCTTTACGAACTCCTCTACCTCCATTTCCGCGAAAAGGAGTGGTATCTCGTAAAGGCCCTCAACGTTTTTCAGTACGTCACCTTCCGCACCGCTTACGCCACCATAACTGCGTTGCTGATCTCGCTCTTCTTTGGCAGCACGCTCATCGATGCGTTGAAGAAGTGGAACGTAGGCCAGCAGATTCGTGAAGAAGGACCGAAGGAACACATGGTCAAGCGCGGCACTCCGACGATGGGCGGAGTGCTGATCGTCGGCGCGGTCCTGATCTCCACGCTTCTGTGGGCCAAGCTGTCCAGCGTTTACGTCTGGACCGCAATGATCGCGACGTTGCTCTTTGCCGCCATCGGTTTCGTCGACGACTACTCGAAGATGGCGAAGAAGCGAAGCCTCGGATTGACCGCGCGACAAAAGTTGTTGGCCCAACTGCTCGTCGCGGTTCTTGTTTGGGCAGTGCTCTTCACGTCAACGCGATTTTGGGGTGGCACTGGTTACTCGTGGAATTTCAGTATTCCGTTTTTCAAAGCGACAGCCGATCCGTTCGGTAAGAGTTTTATCGGTCCTTATATTTACCTGATCCTGATCGTCGTCGTGCTGCTGGGATCGTCGAACGCGGTGAATCTCACCGACGGATTGGATGGGCTGGCGATCAGCGTCACGTTTATCGCGATGACGGCGTTGACGGGTTTCACTTATCTCAGCAGCGACGCGCGCTGGGCGGGATATCTTGAACTGACGCACCGGCCCGAAGCGGCAGAGTTGACGGTGTTTTGCGGAGCGATGGCCGGAGCGAGTCTCGGGTTCCTCTGGTACAACGCGCCGCCCGCACAGGTCTTCATGGGCGACGTCGGCAGTCTCGCGATCGGCGGAGCGATGGGCACAGTGGCGGTGTTGACGAAGCAGGAGTTCATGCTGCTGATGGTCGGCGGTGTGTTTGTGATCGAGGCGATGTCGGTAATGTTGCAGGTGAGCGTCTTCAAGATGACGAGACGCACGACGGGCACCGGGCGGCGTTTATTCAAGATGACGCCGCTGCATCATCATTTCGAGATGCAGGACTGGAAGGAGTCGAAGATCGTCTTTCGGTTTTTGATTCTCGCGATCCTGTTTGCGTTGTTGAGCCTGTCGACGTTGAAGCTCAGGTGAGTGTGGTTCTCAGGGGTAAGAAAGTTTTGATTATCGGTGCGGCGCGCAGCGGGATTGCGGCCGCAAGGTTCTTGTTGGACCAGGGCGCGGTGGTGGCGCTCAGCGATCAGAAGCCGATTGAAAAATGGACGCCGGAAGCGCTCGCGCTGAAAGATTCCGGTGTCGGTTTGTTGCCGGGCGACCCGCCGAGCTGGTTGCTCGATCAACTTGACGTCGTAGTTGTTAGTCCGGGAGTGCCGGCAAACATCATTCCGATTCGTTACGCGGAGCGCGCCGGCGCGGAAGTCATCGGCGAAGTCGAACTCGCATCGCGCTTTTTGAAAGGACGCATCATCGCTATCACTGGAAGTAACGGTAAGACGACGACGACTTCGCTCACCGGCGAGCTGCTGCGAGATGCCGGATTGACGGTGCAGGTTGGCGGCAACATCGGTAAGCCGTTGATTTCGATGGTCGAGACTTCGCGCGAGGACGGTTGGACGGTCGCGGAGCTTTCGAGTTTTCAGTTAGAGACTACAAGCACGTTTCACCCGTCGATCGCGACCGTGCTGAACGTGACGCCGAATCATATGGACCGGTATGAAACATTCAACGACTACGCCGCCGCGAAGCATCGCATCTTCATGAACCAGACGAGTGAAGACGTAGCGGTGCTCAATGCCGATGATCCGACAGTTTCATCGTGGGCGAGCGGGTTGCGAGCCACCGTGATGAACTTCAGTGTCAAGCAAGAGCTCGAAAACGGCGTGTTCCTGCGCGGTCGTGAATTGGTTTATCGAGGAGAAGTTTTGCTGAACGTCGACGAGATGAAACTGCGCGGATTGCATAACGTCGAAAACGTTGCGGCAGCATTCGCGGCAGGGATTGCAGCGGGGGCGAGCGTCGAGTCGATGAACGGCACGACGAAACGATTCGATCCGGTCGAGCACCGGCTCGAGTTCGTCGCCGAGATCGAAGGAGTGAAGTTTTACAACGATTCGAAAGCGACGAGCGTAGATGCGACGTTGAAAGCACTCGAAGCGTTTGCGAGTGGGGCGGGGAAAGTTGTTTTGATTCTTGGCGGTCGCGGGAAGAAAGCTCCCTACGCGCCGCTTGAAGCGCTCGTGCGGGAGAAGGTCAGAAAGCTGGTGCTCATCGGCGAAGATGCGGAGACGATCGCGGCTCAGTTAGGCGAGTTTGCGGCTTACGAGCGGGCGTCGGATATGAAGGATGCAGTTGCGCGTTCGTTCAAGGCAGCGGAGAGAGGTGATGTTGTGCTGCTCGCTCCGGCGTGTGCGAGCTTCGATATGTTTGAGAGTTTCGAACATCGCGGGAGGGTGTTCAAAGACGAGGTCGGTTTTTTACAGGATTTGCAGGATTGATACAGGATTAATGGCGAGAAAACTAGCTCCAGACAAATGGCTCTTCGCCGCGACGACCGGGCTCGCGCTGTTCGGCGTGGTCATGGTCTACAGCGCTTCAGCCATCCTGGCGCAAAAGGAAAACGGCAACCAGTTTTACTACGTGATCAAGCAAAGCGTTTGGGTGGCGATCGGCTTCGTCGTCATGTTGCTGGCGATGCAGTTCAACTATCAGCAACTCAAAAGCCGTCGCATCGTCTACAGCCTCTTGTTTCTTTGCACACTCGGCCTGCTCGGCGTGTTTGCTTTCAGCAGCATCAACGGCGCGCACCGCTGGTTGAAGTTTCCCGGTTTCTCGCTACAGCCGTCGGAAGTCTCAAAGCTGTCGCTGATTATCTTTCTCGCTTACTTTCTCGAGAAGCGCGCCGGTGAAGAAGGAGACCTCTTGCGCACGTTTCTTCCGTGCGGGATCGTGACCGGCGGCCTTGCGTTGCTCGTCGTGATCGAACCCGACTTCGGCACCGCGATGATGCTCGTATTGATCTTCACGGTAGTGATCTACACCGCCGGAGCGCGTGTACTTCATCTGGCGATGGCTGCTGCGCCGGCGTTAGTGGTCGCCGCGGGATTACTAATCTTCGTGCCATGGCGTCTCAAACGTCTCATCACGTTTCTCGATCCATGGGCAGACCAGCAAGGCGCAGGGTTTCAGGTGGTCCAGTCACTGATCGCCATCGGATCCGGCGGCACCAACGGGCTCGGCTTCGCTCAGGGTAAGCAGAAGATGTTGTTTCTTCCGTTTGCGCATTCGGATTTCATTTTCGCAGTCGTCGGCGAGGAACTGGGACTGGTTGGCGCGGTTGCCGTGATTCTGGTGTTTGCACTCTTTCTCTGGCGTGGCATCCGCACGGCTTTGCTGGCGCCCGACAGATTTGGAATGTTGCTGAGTATCGGCATCGTCACCAGCATTGTGGCCCAGGCGCTCTTTAATATCAGCGTCGTGCTTTCGCTCGTCCCGACGAAAGGGATACCGCTGCCGTTCATCTCTTACGGCGGATCGTCTCTGGTGCCGACACTCGCGGCAGTCGGAATACTGCTAAACGTTTCGCAACACGCGAGCGGATCGATTGGTGGTGGTGGCGGGTTGCTCGAGAAGGCGGCGACGAAGTTGCGAGAGCGAAAGAGTCTCACCGTCGCGCCGCCCGGTAACGTACGAACCACTCGCTTTGTTCATTGACATGCGCGTACTGATCGCTGCCGGCGGCACTGGCGGACACATTTATCCGGGCATCGCGGTGGCCCAGGAGATCATGCGGCGCGATGCCGGTTCGAAAGTGCATTTTGTCGGCACCGCGCGCGGCTTGGAAACGCGCCTCGTGCCGCAAGCGGGTTTTGAGTTGTCGCTCATTGAAAGTGCCGGGTTGAAGAACGTGAGGCTGGGCGCACGCGTGAAAGGGCTCGCAATCCTGCCGAAAGGTTTTTTGTCGGCACGGAAGGTAATGCGGGCGTTTCAGCCGGACGTCGTTGTAGGAGCAGGCGGTTATGTGTCGGGTCCGGTGGTGCTGACGGCAGCCCTCACGAACCGGCCGACACTCGTGATGGAGTCAAACGCGTTGCCCGGTTTGACGAATCGGGTGCTGGCGCGCTTTGTCGATCGTGCGGCAGTTTCGTTCGAGCAGGCGGTGCCTTACTTTCGTGGCAAGGCGAAGGTGACCGGCAATCCTGTGCGGCGAGAGTTTTTTGAAATTCCACCAAAGCGGCGCGACCCGGGGAAGTTTTCACTCCTCGTGTTTGGTGGATCGCAAGGCGCGCGCGCGATCAATGAAGCGATGGTGGCGGCGTTGCCGACGTTAAAAGAGTTGCCGGTGCAACTTCGCATCAAGCATCAAACCGGCGCTGCTGATTTTGAGAAGGTAAAAGCCGCTTACCTCGACGCGGGCTGGAACGAATACGCGGACGTTCGCAGTTACATTGACAACATGGTGGCGGATTTCGCGGAAGCGGATCTTGTGCTCTGTCGCGCAGGCGCAACGACGACCGCGGAGCTGATCGCAGCCGGCAAGGCATCGATCATGGTGCCGTTTCCACAAGCCAGCGATGACCACCAGCGAAAGAACGCAGAGGCTTTGCAGTCCGCCGGCGCCGGACGAATGATCTTGCAGCACGAGTTGAGTGGTGAGCGATTGGCGCATGAGATCGAGAAGCTGGTCCAAGCGCCCGAGGAACTGAATCAAATGGAAGAGTCGAGCCGCAAACTCGCACACGGCGACGCCGCCGCAGCGGCAGTAGATATGATTGAAGAGCTAAGTCAACGACGTAAGTAGTAGTACAAGATTTACAGAATGTTTAGAAGAATCCAACACGTCCATTTCGTCGGCATTGGTGGCATCGGCATGTCCGGCATCGCGGAGGTGCTCGTCAACCTCGGTTTCCGCGTGTCCGGTTCCGATCTCAAGCGCTCGAGCGTCACCGATCGCCTGCAGCACATGGGTGTTGAGATCTTCGAAGGTCACACCGCGGAAAATGTCGGGCACCCGCACGTCGTCGTTCGTTCGACAGCCGTGCGTGATGACAATCCCGAGATCGTCGAAGCGAATCGCCGCTCGATTCCCGTCATCCCGCGCGCCGAGATGCTCGCGGAGTTGATGCGACTCAAACCGCACACCGTCGCCGTCGCCGGTTCGCACGGAAAGACAACTACCACTTCGATGGTCGCGACTGTATTGGGCCATGCCGGGTTGGATCCGACGATGGTCGTCGGCGGAGTCGTCGGCGCATTTGGATCGAATGCGCACCTGGGCACCAGCGATCTGATGGTTGTCGAAGCCGACGAAAGCGATCGCTCGTTTTTAATGTTGACGCCGACGATCGCCGTCGTCACCAACATCGATCGCGAGCACATGGACTACTACCACGACATGGACGACGTCCGCGAATGCTTCGCGAACTTCGTCAACAAGGTGCCGTTCTACGGTTCGTCGGTCCTGTGTCTCGACGATCCGAACGTGCAGGCAATCATTCCGCTGCTCGAGCGCCGGCGGATGACGTATGGACTGAGCGCGCAAGCTGACGTCTCTGCTCACGGCATTCGTCACGACAACAACTTCGGTTCGTCGTTTACCGTGTGGCGCGGAACGGATGTCGTTGGCGAAATGATCTTGCGGGTGCCGGGAGTGCACAACGTTTACAACGCCCTCGCGGCGATTGCCGTCGGGTTCGAGTTGGAAGTCTCGTTCGAAAAGATCGTCGAAGGACTTCACAGCTTCACCGGTGCGGGCCGCAGGTTTCAGACCAAGGGTGAGGTGGACGGCGTGCTGGTGGTTGACGATTACGGCCACCATCCGACGGAAATCAGGGCCACGCTCGCGGCAGCCAAGCTCGGGTCAGGCGGAAGGCGCATCGTGGTGCTGTTTCAGCCGCATCGATACTCGCGCACTCACGATCTGATGCAGGAGTTTGCGCGTTCTTTCAACAATGCCGACGTGCTCTTCATCACCGACATTTACGCGGCGAGCGAGGATCCAATCGAAGGTGTTACAGCCGAGGCATTGACGGCGGCAATCAAGCGTTTCGGACACAAGGACGTCAACTATGTCGGTGCGCTCGACAGCGCTGCTGCGACATTGCGCGAGCATGTTCAGCCGGGTGACCTCGTGTTGACGCTTGGCGCCGGCACGGTGAATCGCGTCAGCGATCAGTTGTTGTTTCTATTGCGAGAACAGGCAGGGCACGGATCGAACGGAAGATGATCGAAGAGATTGCAGCAAGAGTGGGCGTGCGTGCTGAGCGCGGACGGCGTTTCGCGGAGTTGACGAGTCTGCGCGTCGGCGGGGCCATCGATTGGGTCATCACGCCTGATACGGAAGAGCAGGCGGCAGCGATCGTTCACGAGTTGGAGAAAGCCGGCATCGGTTGGCGGCCACTCGGCTCCGGCAGCAACGTCCTGGCTGACGATGCGGACCATCACTACGTCGTGCTTAGTTTGAGCAATATGAAAGGCGAGGTCCATATCGACGGCGAACGCGTTTCAGTCAGCGCCGGGTATTCGCTGCCGCGACTCTGCATCGACGTTGCTCGCGCCGGACTCTCCGGGATCGAAGGGCTCGGCGGCATTCCCGGCACAGTCGGCGGCGCGCTCTGGATGAACGCCGGAGCTTATGGTCACGAGATCGGAACTGTCACCGAAACCGTGCGCGTTGCACGCGAAGGAAAGGTCGTCGAGATTCCAGGCGAGAGCATCCAGTGGAACTACCGCCACACATCGTTCAAAGAAGGCGAGCTGTTGCTTGGCGCAACGTTGCGTCTTCAGCACGACGACCCGGAGCGTATCAAGGCGCGCATGGACGACGCGAAGAGCAAGCGGCTCGCAACGCAGCCGCACGGTTCGCGTTCCGCCGGTTGCTTCTTCAAGAACCCGCCCGCGAGCACTGTCGGCACCGGCAAGATCATCGACGAGATGGGCATGAAAGGTCAGCGGCGAGGCAGCGCGGTGGTTTCACCCGTGCACGCGAACTTCATCGTGACTGAAGGTGAGAACGCGCGCGCGGAAGATGCGCTTGCACTCGCGGAAGAGATTCGAGAGCGCGTGCGACGCGAACAGGGGATCGAGTTGGAATACGAGGTTGAGCTTTGGCGCGCGAACAGCGAGTCGCAGATGAACGCGGATGAGCAGACGCAGATGAACGCGGATCAGAGTGGGAAGGAGGGGCAGCGATGAGAGAGCAGATCGTGCCGCAAAAAGTCGGTAATCGCAGTGGGATCGGTAAGGGTCGCTCCGCTGTGGGCCAGCATCCGGCGCGGCGTGCGCCTGCGGAGTCGATTGGCGCGCGGCTCAAATCACTGCTGGCTTACGTTCCGCTCGCGCTTCGCATCGGCGTGATCGCCATCGTCCTGTTGATTGGTTTTGTTGGATACCGTGCGGCTGCATCGGCAAGTTTTTTCCAGATTCGCCGTATCGAGACGAAAGGAACTGCACGCGCTTCGATTGACGAGATTCAAACCGTGGTGCGTCGCGACGTAAGTCAAACCGGAGTTTGGCAAGCTGATCTACCGGAGCTCAGCAAGCATCTCGAACGCCTGCCGTGGGTGCGCACAGCGATAGTCACTCGTGTGCTGCCCGATGGCATTCGAGTGCGCATCACCGAACGCGAACCGAAAGCAGTCGTGCGAACTTCGGCAGGGCGTTTTATGTGGGTTGACGACGATGCTGTGTATCTCGGCGAGATGTCGCCGACGGATCAGATGCCGGCGTTCTTTCTGCGCGGCTGGAACGAAGACGCCGCCGCGACCGTGCAAGCTGAAAATCGCGAACGCGTCAGCAAGTTTCTCGAGTTGCAGCGAGATTGGGGTGCGCAGGGAGTCTCGGAACGTGTGAGCGAAGTGAACCTGCTCGATCTGCGCGACGTGCGAGTGCAACTCGCGGGCGACGATTCGCAGATCGAGGTTCGACTCGGCTCTCAGGATCAGAGTGCGCGGCTCGGGAAGGCGTTGACTGTCCTCGATGCGCAACGTCAAACCGCGCGTGGACCACTCATCAGTTACATCGATCTCACACAGGGTAAAAGAGCGATCGTCGGGTTGGTAACCGGCAGCCACACTGTTGCCGAATCAAAGAACGAGTAAACCCCGGAGCACCCGACAACATGGCCAAGCGTACACAGCACACGATCGGTCTCGACATCGGGACGAGCAAGGTGACGTGTATCGCCGGCGAACCTGGCGAAGGTGGACTGCTCGAAGTCGTCGGCATCGGAGAAGCGGAAGCGCGCGGCTTGCGCAAGGGCGTCATCGTGAATCCTGACGCAGCCGTCGACGCGATCAAGCGAGCCGTCGAGGATGCAGAGCGGATGAGTGGACTCGAAGCGGAAGAAGTCACGATCAATCTCGCAGGCTCGCACATCCTCGGCTTCAACGGGCAAGCGATCGTCGCGGTCTCGGGTCGCGATCGCGAGATCGTCGCGGAAGACGTGCGGCGCGCCATCGATTCAGCGTGTGCGATTCAACTGCCGGCCGGGCGCGAGATAGTCGATCGACTCCCGCAGGAGTTCATCGTCGACGATCAGGACGGCATCAACGATCCAGTCGGAATGATCGGCGCGCGTCTCGCGGTGAAAGTGCATATCGTCACGAGCCCCGTGACTGCTCGCCAGAACGCGATCAACGCCGTGAACCGCGCCGGACTCGTCGTCGCGGACATGGTCCTGGAGCAACTCGCCGCCGCCGAGGCTTCGCTCACTGAAGATGATAAGGAATTCGGAGCGGCGCTCGTGGACGTCGGCGCCGAAACGACCGGGCTCATCATTTACCAGCGTGGTGCGGTCCAGCACACGGCAGTTTTCCCTCTCGGCGGTTCGCATTTCACGAACGACATCGCCTTCGGGCTGCGTACGCCGATTCCCGAAGCAGAGAAGATCAAGAGAACTGTCGGCTGCGCATGCAGCAGCTCATTGAGTGAGATGGAACGCGGTGAGCTTGTCGATGTGCCTTCAGTCGGCGGACGTCCCCCACGCCAACTCTCGCGACAGATCCTTTGCGACATCCTGCAACCGCGCGCGGAAGAAGTGTTGATGCACGTTGCCGACGAGATCAAAGACGCAGGTTGGGAACGGCAACTCTCGAGCGGCGTCGTGTTGACGGGCGGCGGGGCTTTGCTGCACGGCATGACTGAGATTGCCGAACAAGTTTTCGATGCCCCGGTTCGAATCGGATATCCCGAACGCGATCGCTTCGGCGGGTTGATTGAAGACATTCAGAGTCCGGCATGGACTGCCGCGGCGGGTTTGGCGTTGCTCGCGCATCGCACGCAAGCCGCCGAGATACGAACAGGCGTGAGCAGACGCGGATCTACAGGCAAGCTGACGCACTTCGTGTCACGATTTAAAAATAGATTCGGTAGTATTTTCTGACAAGTTGTTGTATGCTTGCGCCCCGGTTGCACAAGATATTGTCCGCAAGATATCGATGCCGATGGCTCAAGAAACCCAACATAGAAGGAAGAGGCCTTGGAAGCCATCCCG
>JBKPPH010000320.1:0-18874 GCA_046733535.1 Acidobacteriota bacterium | reverse complement strand
GGTTAGAGTGAGGTCCCCCGAAAGTCCTGAAAACATGAAGTCAGTGGTGTTATGCAGGGATAGGCCCTGGATCGACGCAATTAGGTCATCGACGTCCATATGGCTTCCATTCTTTGGTTTCCCGTTCTCCGTTTTGGTTCCCGCGATCGCATTCAAAATCTTTTTCATGAGCTGACGGTAAGGCCAACTGGAAACGAACGAGACGCCTTCGGTACCCAGCATGTATCGAGCCGTGCCCTTGAGCTCGTATAGCACCTCTATAGCGCTCATCGAACAGCTATGCATGCCGATCAGCTCAAACGTTCCACCGCTCTTCTGGACGCGCGTGTTGAAAGACCGCATGATATCGCCGAGTTCTTCTAATGTGATCGAACTGTCAGGCTCCCTGTCAGGCAAGAAAGCATCGTTTCCAACGACTACGCCGTGTCCGACAAGACAAACTATGTAGTGGTCCGCAGGATACCGCGTTGGACCGATCTCCAGAAACGCTGCCAGGGCCTGTTCGGCAGTTTGCGTTCTGGACGGTCCCTCAATGATGTCTTCCCGCAAGTTGCGGATAAATGGATCTCTCCCGTCACCGATAATCGTGGCGGCCGTGGGTTTGTTAGCCTCCTTGAGCTCCTTTCGCCGCTCTAACTTGCGCTGCTGGTTGATTGCAAGAGTGGTGGGTGCGACTCCTCTCTCGTTTGGATCGTAGTGAACCAAAACCGTGGTGTTGTCCTGAAAGCCTGCGTCCTTAAGTGATTTAAGTTGTGCAGTCATGCTCGGTGACAGTTCCGGATCACCCGCAAAAAAGACCATGATTGTCCATTCGTTTTTGGGCTCAGCATTTTGTTCCACTTGCGTGCGTGGGGTAGACATATCGGGATCCTCCTTATGGATCTGGTTTGATTGTCACGTATGGGAATTACGTCCAGGAGATCTGCTCGATTGACTCCCGCACGTGGAGATTGTTACTGGGCTAACAAGCTCGGGCGAAAACTCGGCCGTTCGCAAATCTGTTCTTCCTGACTTTATGAAAATAAAAGCAAAAGCATTTCGCATCGACGGGCCTGCTATCCCGGCCCTCCGGCCGAGTCGCCTTTCTGCGTCTTCGTGGCAAACATCCTAATCTTTTTCTGACACACAATCTCCACATTTCAAAATGTTAAAACCTGTTAGACTGCCTTCTCCCCCGACCGCGTCTTCCCGAACGGTGTATGAATTTGCCTAACGACTGCCCCTTCATCCACCACTTAATCGTTGCAGTCACAGCTAGTTGAAACTTCTTCACGGTTTCCCGGAGTATTAAATGAAGCGTTTTCTTTACCCCATCGTGTGGAGTGTCTTTCTCGGCCTCCTCACCTTATCGCTCCTCGTTTTCGAGAAAAGAGGGCGCGCGGAGTCGGTCACCAGCGTCCCATCGCAAACCAAAATCTCAAAAGACATCCTCGAGAAGGTTGCCGCAGGCCGCAGCTCCGAGCTGGTTCGCGTAATCATCCAGCCTGCCGCAAACCAATCGGATCTCTCAATCGACTCAACGCTCGAAGAGTCTGGCGGGAGCAACATCCGTAAGTTTAAGACCTTCCCGGTTCGCGTGGTGACGTTGCCGGTGCAGGCCGCGGTGGCAATCGCCAGCCGAAGTGATGTCGCCTACGTTTCGCTCAACCGCGACGTGAGATCGATGGGTCACGTCTCGCTCACAACCGGCGCCGACCAGATTCGAACCAGCGGCAGCAATGGTACCTCGCTGGACGGCACAGGCATCGGGATCGCGATTATCGATTCCGGCATCGACTACGCCCATGCTTCTTTTCTGAATCGATCAAACGCTGTTCGCGTCGTTTACAGTGAAGACTTTACGGGCGAAGGCCGGACTGACGATCCTTATGGCCACGGGACGCACGTCGCTGCGCTCGCCGCAGGCAATGGCCGCATCTCAAACGCTCAATACGTCGGCATCGCGTCAAACGCAAACATAATCAATCTGCGCGTCTTGAATTCCGAAGGTGTCGGCACAACCGCCTGGGTGTTGCGCGCACTCGATTGGGTCGCTTCAAATCGCGCGACTTACAACGTTCGCGTCGTGAACATGAGCCTGGGCATGCCGGCGATCGACTCATACGTCAACGATCCTATTTGTCGAGCGGTGCGTCGTCTCGTTGATTCAGGTGTGGTCGTCTTTGCTGCTGCCGGCAACAACGGTAAGGACAGCCAGGGCAACAAGCTTTACGGTCACATCCACTCGCCGGGCAACGAACCGTCAGCAATTACGGTCGGCGCCTCAAACACATTTGGCACGGACGGACGCGGCGACGACGCTGTCTCATCATTCAGCTCGCGCGGACCGACGCGAAGTTTTACTACCGACTCAGCAGGCGTCAAGCATTACGACAACATCATCAAGCCCGACATCGTCGCCCCGGGTAATAAACTGGTCGAGGCGGAGTCGGTCGACAATTACCTGATCGCGCACAATCCGTCGCTGGATGCCGGCGTCAGTGGTGCTGACGCTCGTAAGATGATGTACTTGAGTGGTTCTTCGATGGCGACGCCGGTCGCCGCGGGAACTGCTGCATTAATGCTTCAGGCAAACCCAAGCCTTACTCCAAACCTCGTTAAAGCATTGCTGATGTACACCGCGCAACCTCTCGCGGGATTCAACATGCTCGAACAAGGCGCGGGACAGTTAAACGTCGCGGGCGCGGTCCAATTGGCTAAACTGGTTCGAGCCGATCTGAGCGCGGCGACGATGGTCGGCTCGGCGCTGCTCACGGTTTCAGTTCCGCCTGCACCGCAAACAACTATTGCGAATCAAACGTTCACCTGGTCACGCGGCATCATTCTCAATCACACGTATGTGACCGGCGTGGATCTAATCACGAAGTATCAGCTTATTTACTCTCCCGGCAATCTACTCGGCAGCGGCGTCGTCACTGGTGACGGCGTGTTGATGCTCGATCCTTCGTTCTACTCGGATGGTGTAGTTACTGGCGATCAAATCCTAACGAGCTATGGGGTGGTGACTGGAGACGGCGCGGCTTTCCTGGCCGTCAATCTACTGTATCGAGATCTCTTGACCGAAAGTAGTTGGTTGAGCGATGGTGTAGTCACTGGCGATGGTGTCGTCACGGGAGACGGCGTCGTAACCGGAGATGGCGTGGTCACGGGCGATCTTGTCATGACTGCGCAATCCGCAATGCTCAACGGCGAGAGCGGTTCATCCATGTCAGCTTCAGCAGACAGTGGCACTGACTGCCTGGACTACTAAACTGATTCACAAGCTCTACATTGATTACACAGATCCCGTCGATCTGTGTAATCGGTGTAATCTGCGGTTGAGGTAAGCACGATGAGCGCTGCAGAAGTTAATGTTAACCGACCGCACTTCGGCGAGGTTTATTTGTGGGCACTCATGGCCACGGGAGTAGCGATCGCGCTTGTCGCCCTCTATCAGTTGCCCTTCTACAATCTCGATGCTCGTTTCATCTTCCTGTGTTTGATGGTGATTGCGAGTTCGTTTATCGCAGTCCGAATTCCCCGCGTCAGTGGCCGCATAACAGTTGCCGACACATTCATCTTTCTCGGGATGCTCATGTACGGCGGCGCTGCGGCGATTCTGCTTTCTGCTCTGGAAGGCGTCGCCGTGACGGTCATCATCAGCAAGAAGCCACGCATATTCCTGTTGAACTCTGCGATTCTCGCCACGAGTACGTTTTTTACCTCGGCAGTTTTGAACCTGGTCTTTGGTCCACCCGCAAGCCTTGCTGAGAAGGGCTTCTCAGCACAGTTCTTTTACGCGATCTGCGTGATGGGTTTCGTGCAGTACATTGCCAACACGACTCTCATTGCGATCGAGAAGGCCGGCAAGATTAAAGAGTCCGTATGGAACACCTGGCGAACTTACTACTTATGGACTTCGGTGACGTATTTCGCGGGCGCGTCGGCGGCGGGCATCATCACGATTCTCATCTACAAATACGGCTTCTACGCAGTCGTGGCGACTGCGCCCATCATCCTCATTATCTGTTTCACTTATCAGACCTATCTCAAGAACATCGAAGCTTCAGTGGCCCAGACCGAGGCGGCGCGTCTTCACGTCGAGGAGCTCTCAAAATACATCAGCGAGTTGCAGCATTCTGAAGAAGCGCGGGGCCAGTTATTGCTGCGTGCTGAACGCGCGCGCTCCGAAGCTGAAGCGGCTAATCGAATCAAAGACGAATTTCTGGCGACGCTTTCTCACGAATTGCGCACCCCTTTGACTTCACTGCTCGGCTGGTCCAGCGTGCTTCGTGAAGCACAGCGTGATGAGAAGGTGTTGAGCCAGGGACTCGAAGCGATCGATCGCAATGCAAAGGTCCAGGCGCAACTCATCGACGATCTCCTCGACGTGTCGCGCATCGTTTCCGGCAAGCTCAATCTTGAAGTCAGGCCGCTGGACATCTCGTCTGTAACACGAGCGGCGATCAACGTTGTGCGCCCGGCGGCGGACGCTAAAAACATCACCCTCGACTATTGGGCACAGCCGGGGCTTGGAGCAATCTCCGCTGACTCCGCACGCCTGCACCAGATCATCTGGAACCTGTTATCGAATGCGGTGAAATTCACTCCGCACGGCGGCAAGATCTCGGTGCGCGTCGAGCAGGATGGAGTCGACGCGCGCGTGACGGTGCAAGACACCGGGCAGGGAATCGATCCGGAGTTTCTGCCGCGAGTGTTCGATCGCTTTCGTCAGGCTGATAGTTCGACGACGCGTAGCTTCGGTGGATTGGGATTGGGACTCGCGATCGTCCGACATCTCGTCGAGCTTCATGGCGGCACCGTTTCCGCGTACAGCGAGGGAATCGATCGTGGCGCGTCGTTTTCAGCAACGTTCCCGCTCCTCGCCGATCGCACTGAACCAATCGCCCTAGCCCACAGCAGCGAAATCAATTTCTCGGACATGCGTTCGCTTGATGGATTGCGCGTTTTGCTTGTCGACGACGAACCCGAAGCACGCCAAATTATCGGCACGGTGATCACGCGCACGGGAGCGGAAGTAAAGATCTGCGCGTCGGCACGCGAAGCACTCGCGAACTTGATGGACTGGAAGCCGGACGTGATCCTCAGCGACATCGCGATGCCCGAAGAAGACGGTTACAGCTTTATCGGCAAGGTACGATCGCTGCCGCGTGATAAAGGCGGCGACACACCCGCCGCTGCGTTGACTGCTTACGCTCGCGACGTGGATCGGCGTCAGGCGCTCGCCGCTGGTTATCAGATGCACATCGCCAAACCAATCGGCGCCGGCCAACTCGTCTCCATGATCGCAAGACTCGCCGGTCGCGACGTCTAATTCAGACCTGTGCAATCCGTACAAATTTATGGCTAAATAATAGGCCATGAAGAAAGCACCGGTCGGAATCGGAATTGTCGGGACGGGGTTTGCCCGGACCACGCAGATCCCAGGCTTTCGCGATTGCATGGGCGCGAAGATTGTCGCCATCACGAGTCGCCATCGCGACCGCGCGGAGGTTGTTGCGAAAGAGTTTGGAATCGAACACGTCGCCGCCGATTGGCAGGAACTGGTGGCCCACCCGGACGTCGATCTCGTCAGCGTTGTTACGCCTCCATCCACTCACATGGACATCGCTCTCGCCGCACTCGAGCAACGCAAAGCCGTACTCTGCGAAAAGCCGATGGCGATGAATGCCGGTGAGGCGTTGCGGATGGTGGAAAAGGCAAAGGCCGCAGGCGTGCTCGCCTTGATCGATCATGAACTGCGTTTCCTCAACAGCCGGCGCGTGATGCGCGGGATGCTGGAGAGGGGAGAGATTGGTTCGGTTCGTCATAGCAATTACGTATTTCGCTCTGACTATCGCGGCGTCGCGGATCGCAATTGGGATTGGTGGTCGGATGCTGCCATGGGGGGCGGCGCCCTCGGCGCGATTGGATCTCATGTGATCGATTCCTTCCGTTGGACATTGAGCACCGAAATCACCAGCGCCCTCGGTATGCTGACAACTCACATCAAGCAACGCACCGATAAAAGCAGTGGGGCATTGCGCGAGGTCACGACCGACGACGAAGCAAAGCTGCTCTTTAAGTTTGCTGATGGACCACACACTCAGGCTGCAACTGGCGCTGCGTCTATTTCCGTGCTCGAGTCAGGGAAGTACGAGAACCGGCTCGAGATCTACGGCACGAAGGGCGCGTTGATGGTTGAAGAGACTGGCGAGCTGTGGCGCTCGCCGCTCGGTTCCGGCGCGTGGCGTCCAGTGCAGGTAGACCAGGACCACATGGCCCAGGGAATGCGCGAGGGGAGTTGGTCCAGAGGTTTCACTGCTTTCTCGGTGGCCATCGTTGAAGCAATGCGCGCCGGGAAAACTATCGTGAAAGACGCCGCGACTTTTGAGGATGGTTATCGCATTCAGCTCGTGCTCGACGCGCTCCGTGCGTCCAGTGAGAGTGGACGCTGGGTGACAGTCAATAAGTAACCGCAGATCGACGCAGATCAGTTCTGCGTTTTTATCAGCGGAAATCTGCGGCTAAAACCAGGTGACATCATACGTATTGGCGTTGACACGGGCGGAACTTTTACCGATTTCGTTTTCGAACGAGACGGCCGTCTCCAACTCTTCAAACTTCCTTCCACGCCTTCCGATCCCTCACTCGCAATTCGCCAGGGTCTCGAGCGCATCTGCGCCCAAACTGATTGTCGACTCGATCACATCGAAGTTGTTCACGGCACGACTGTCGGCACTAACGCTTTGCTCCAGCGTCGCGGTGCACGCATCGCGCTCGTCACCACGAAGGGGTTCGAAGACGTGCTTGCGATCGGACGCCAGGCGCGCCCGGAGCTTTACAATCTCAACGCAGTCAAACCACCGCCACTCGTCGCGGATGAACTCAGGCTCGGCATCGGCGAGCGTGTTGTTGCATCAGGCGAAGTGCTGGAGCCGCTCGACGAACGAGAACTTCAACGCCTCGCGCGGAAACTGAAGCAGGCTAACGTCGAAGCAGTCGCGATCTCGTTGCTCTTTTCGTTTCTGCACCCGGAACACGAGGAGCGAATTGCTGCAGCGCTCGCCTCGCTCGCGGTGCCGTTGTCGATATCGAATCGCATCCTGCCCGAGTATCGCGAATACGAACGCACGTCGACCGTAGTCATCAACGCTTACCTGCAACCATTGATGGGTCGCTATTTGAACCGGCTCAGTGGCGAAACAAAGCTCAACCTGCGTGTGATGCAATCATCCGGCGGCAGCATCTCGGCTGACGCAGCCGCGACCGAGCCGGTGCGCACGATTCTTTCCGGACCTTCGGGTGGCGTCGTCGGCGCTTTGCGCGCGGCGCAGTCGGCTGGAATTCAAAACGTCATCACGTTTGACATGGGCGGCACGTCGACGGACGTCGCGTTGTGCGATAGCGGCGCGATTCGCACCACGAATGAAGCGACCGTCGCCGGGTTGCCGGTCGCCGTCTCCGTCATGGACATCCATACCGTCGGAGCGGGTGGCGGATCGATTGCGCGCGTCGACGAAGGAGGTTCGCTGCGTGTTGGGCCAGAGTCGGCGGGCGCAGATCCTGGACCAGCTTGCTACGGACGTTCGCTGTTGCCGACTGTGACCGACGCTCATGTTGTGCTGGGCCACTTCGGAGGCGCAGGTTTGTTGGGCGGAGAGTTCAAGCTCGACGAAGAACGCGCGCGCGAAGCGATGACAAAGCTCGCAGAAGATCTCAGCAGAGTTTCCGGCAAACGACGCAGCGTTACTGACGCGGCGGAGGGAGTGTTAGCGGTTGCCAACACGAACATGGAACGCGCTTTGAGGCACATTTCGGTCGAGCGCGGTTACGATCCAAGGCAATTTGCCCTCATGCCGTTTGGCGGCGCCGGAGGTTTGCACGCCGTTGAGCTTGCGCGCGCGCTTCGCATTCCGACGATCATCGCGCCGGTGGCTCCGGGCGCGCTTTCCGCGGTCGGCGTGCTGGTTGCGGACGTGATAAAGGACCAGAGCCGCACGGTGATGTTTACTTACGAACGGAGGTCAATGGCGAAGTTGGAGAAGGTTTTCAGCGAGTTGGAAAGAGAAGCGACGAGGTTGTTGCGCGCCGAAGGCTTTCCGCGTTCGAAGCAACGACACGAACGTGCGCTCGCGATGCGTTATCGCGGGCAGTCGTTTGAGCTGGAGGTGAGGGACACGGCGAGAGATCTCGCGGCGGCGTTTCATCGGGCGCATCGCGAGCGTTACGGCTACGCGCAGGAAGAGAGCGAGATCGAGATCGTGAGTGCGCGTCTGAGATCGTTTGGCTTGGTTGCGAAGCTGCCGCAAAGAAAGATTGCCTCGGGGAAAGTAAAGAAGGCCAGTCCTGGCGTGTACAAGCGCGACGAACTTCGTGCCGGTACCAAACTACAAACGCCGTGCATCGTCACCGAGTACTCAGCCACAACGCTGATCCCTGCTGATTGGAAAGCTCGCGTTGACCAATTTGGCAACCTTATTCTACAGGATTTACAAGATGTTTCAGGATGAACATGTAAATCCTGAAACATGTTGTAAATCCTGTCTATGAAGATGTTCGACCCAACGACACTCGAGATTTACCGCGCGCTGTTCACTTCCGTCGCGGAAGAGATGGGCGTCGCGCTCCGCCGCACCGCGTTTTCACCAAACATCAAAGAGCGTCGCGATTACTCGTGCGCAGTCTTCGACGCGAAAGGACGCGTGATCGCGCAGGGCGATCACATGCCGGTACATCTCGGATCGATGCCGATGGCCGTCGCGGCTGCGCTCGCCGAGATCGAGCTCGCGCCCGGCGACGTCGTGGCCCTCAACGATCCGTTTGCAGGCGGAACGCATCTGCCCGACGTCACACTCGTCATGCCGGTAGCTGTTGGACCACGCATGCTCTTCTACGTCGCCAATCGCGCGCATCACGCCGACATCGGCGGCGCAACGCCCGGCTCGATGGGTCTTGCCACCGACATCTACGGCGAAGGCATACGCATTCCGCCAGTCCGCCTCGTGCGAAAGGGAGTGCTGGATCGCGACACGATGCGGCTGTTGCTCGCCAACGTTCGCGGGAACGTCGAGCGTCGTGGTGACTTTGACGCGCAGATCGGTTCGTTGAAGACGGGCGCGGCCCGTCTGCTGGAGATAATCGAACGACGTGGCGAGAAAGAGGTGAGTGAATACGCGTCGCAACTCATCAACTACTCGGCGCGCCTGATGCGATACACGATCGCTTCCATTCCTGACGGTGTGTATGAAGCGGAAGATGCGTTGGACGATGACGGCGTCGACGACCGTGCGGTGACGATCAAGGTGCGCGTCTCGATCAAAGGAGAACGCGCGGTTATCGACTTCACCGGCAGCGCGCCGCAGGTGACTGGCGCGATCAACGCCGTCGAAGCAATCACGGTCTCGGCGGTGTCGTACGTTTTTCGTTGTTTGGTCGGCGGCGAAGTGCCGGCGAGCGCGGGATTGATGGAACCGATCGAGGTGATCGCGCCGCGTGGAACTGTCGTCAACGCCAATCCACCCGCGTCTGTCGCCGGTGGAAATGTCGAAACCTCGCAACGCATCGTCGACGTTTTATTCCGAGCGTTGGCGAAAGCGCTGCCGGATCGAGTACCCGCGGCGAGCCAGGGCACGATGAACAATCTCACGATTGGCGGCATCGATTCGCGTAACGGCCTCGAGTTTTCGTACTACGAAACCGTTGCCGGTGGCATGGGCGCGCGTCCTGCGGCAGACGGGATGAGCGGCGTGCACACACACATGACGAACAGCTTGAACACGCCGGCCGAAGCGCTCGAGTACGCTTATCCGCTGCGCGTGCGCGAGTATCGGCTGCGGAAAAATTCGGGCGGTGCAGGGAAGCATCGAGGTGGCGATGGTGTCGTGCGAGAGATCGAGACACTGGTGCCCGCGCGCATGTCGTTGTTGTGCGACCGCCGCAAGCACGGGCCGTATGGATTGTTCGGTGGCGCAGATGGTGCTGCCGGGGCAAACGCGATCATTCGCGATGGTCGAACACAAAAGATAGCAGCGAAAGGCTCGCGCGAATTAAAGGCCGGGGATCGAATTAGGATTGAGACGCCCGGTGGTGGCGGTTGGGGAAGAGCCGCAGATGAACGCAGATAAACGCGGATCAGAAATATGATCTGCGTTTATCTGCGTTCATCTGCGGCTAAGTTGTTAGCCGTCGATAGATCCCGGGGAGGCGTTCAGGAAGGGAAAGGACGTCGTCGATGATGCTGTAGCCGACCTCGCCGTACAGATCGCGTAGCTCAGCTTCCGACTCGCGATCGATCGTGATGCAGAAAGGCGTGATGCCTTCGTTCTTCGCCTGTCGCAAAGCCTCGCGCGTGTCTTCGCGCGCGTAGCGAGCGTCGCCGTAATCGTGGTCGTACGGACGCCCGTCGGAAAGCACGATCAGCAGTCGCGTGCGCGCGTCCTGTTTCGCGAGCTTCGCAGTCGCGTGACGAATCGCCGCTCCGAGCCGCGTGTTGTTTTGGTAGTTGATGCCGCCGATCCGGCGTTTCACTTCGTCGCTGTATGTCTCGTTAAAGTCTTTCACGACGTAAAACTTCACGTTCCGCCGTCCCTCGGAAGTGAATCCGTTGATCGAATAGACATCTCCGACAGCCTCGAGCGCCTCGCTCATCAACACCAAACCTTCCTTCTCGATCTCGATGATGCGGCGGCCGGGACGCGTGTACGGCTGTAACGGATGACGGCCGATCGTACGCGCAGTCGAAGACGACTGGTCCAACAGGAACGACACCGCGACATCGCGTCGGCGGCGGATACGTTTCGTGTAGATCCGTTCCGATTGCTGCCCGTCAGCGCGGCGATCGATTACGTAATCGATCACGGCATTCAGATCAAACTCTTCGCCGTCAACTTCGTTCGTGACGCGCGTGAGGTTCTCCGGCTTCATCAACTGAAACTGGTGCCGGATCGACGAGATCACGCCCTTGTGGCGCTCTTTGGTTTGATCGACGAAATGACGATCGCCATGCTTCACCTGTTTCTCGACCACGCGGCACCAGCCGAGACGATGATCGGTCAGCTCGCGGTCCCACTCATCGTAGTTGTACGCCACCTCGCCTTCCGCCAGCACCTGCTCCGGAGTTTCAGCTTCGGACCATGCTTCAGCGCCGGCGAGTTCGTCCGGATCGCCTTCCGGTGAAGGATCGTTCCACGCGTTGAATAGCTCGCGCGCGTCGCGACGCTGCGGCATCTGTTCGGCTTGCCGCTGCTTCAGTCTGTCAGTTGCAGAGGAGTCGTCGTCTGACTCCGATTGATCTTCAGGCGCCTCAACCTGCTGGACTGAATCATCAACCGGAATCACCGATTGAAAAAGATCGTAAACACGGCTCGTCGCCATCAGCGTGTCGGCGACCGTGGTCTGGCCACGCGAAAGATACTCGCTGACGATCGTTTCCAACTCCGAAACGATCTGGCCGTAAGCGACGCGAGCGTCGTCGCGCGCGCCGCCCAACATCGTTACCTGGAAAAGCAATTCAAACGGAACGAGAGCACTCGGCAACTCCATTATTCGCGGCCGGCTGCGGCCGAGGTGCTGGCGAATCAAATCAAGGTCGCGACTCAGCCCACGATACGCACTGCGGAGGCGGCGATCGATGCGACCGTTCTCGAGAGTCCCAAAGACGCGGCGCGCCAGCTGCGGCTGCGGGAACAGTTTCAGAACGTCACGATAGCCGAGCTGGTTTGTGATTTGCTGTGCTTCGCCGCGATCGTTGTGCAGGTGAAGCATCTCATCAGGAATCGCGAACGCGTCCAACGCATCGACGTTCTCTTTGGCGTACGCTGCGGAAATCGACGCGTAAGCTGCCGGCAACATTCCACCACGCGCGTAGGTTCCGAATTCAATCTGCCCGGCAGCATGCGCTGCCAGCACTTTGTACAACCTGAAATCGAGATCCTCGTCGCCAAATTCATTCACGAGTGACGGCAAGTGGATCGTTTGTCCATCGTCGATCCGCGCTTCATCGGGCACAGCGGCGAGCGGCGCGATTTCAACTTCACGTCCGGTCAAAGCTTCGACGTAAAGCCGCAGCAGATGTTGAACCGAATCAAGCGCTAAACCCGCGCTGCCGCTGAGTAACGCTTCGTAACTTCCACGCGTCTCGAGCGAGAAGTAACTACGACGCGCGCGCGAATCGCTACGGCCTGTCGTTAGACCACGTCGCGCCCACGCTTCAAACTGCTCGATCGAAACAGTGCGCAACGCGCGTGCGCTCGAACGGAAACACGCCAAGGCGGCCTCGCTATCGACTGTCGCAATGTCTTTTGTGAGAGCCAGCACGCGCAGTGAAAGCGCGATCGCCGCGGCGCGGTTTGTGTCAGAGATCAGCAGGCGAACGAAGCCGGGACTGCTGCGAACGAATGCTACAAGGCTGGCGTTGCCGTGCGTGGCGACGACCCACAGCAGCGCGATCCACTCGTCGAATATCTCAGGCGCGCGGCGCAGAATCTCGCCACCGGCGATCAAAATGTGCAGAGCGGCTCCGCCTCCGCGTTCGAGAAACGCGTGGGTGGTACTCAGCAGACGGACGGCGTCAGCGGATGAGAGTTCGGCCAACGCCTCCGGAATCATGGACCAGGCATCGGCGGCAATGCCGCCGGCTCGCGCCGCGAACGCACCTGCGAGGCCGAGTGCGGTTGACGTCAGGTTTGGATCGTGAAAGTTGTTGAGTTCGCGCGAGACAACGGCGCTGGCGTTGAGAAACTCCGCGCTGTGCTTTGCGGATCGTCGCGCGATCTCGGTGGCGACGTCGAGTACCGCGCGAAGCAGTTCGTCGTCATTTACTTCGGCAGCTAACGACGGCAACGACTTGAGAGTCTCGCGACCGACCACGGTCGAGAGGACCATCTGTCGCGCGCACAACACGAACACAGCGGCGTGTAGCTCGGGCGCAACGCTTTTAAGTGGCTCGACGCCTTCCGCAAAAAATGCGATCGCGGATTCGTAGTCGGCCATGGCAATGCGCCGGCCCATGTCTCCCCACGCGCGCAATTCCGCCGGTTGCAAAACATGTGAGGCTGCAGGCGCTGCGCGCAAAAATTCGATCCCGGCGCGCAGCGAGACGCTCGCGATTGCCGCGCTTGTCTCGAGCACTGCCGCCGCCTGATCGAGCGGTAAGCCGGTGAGACTGCGCGTGAGATCAAGAAATGACTGTCGCTCAGCGGATTGATGTTGCTCTTCAGACATACTTCTTCTTGATCCGCGTAGATCTCTTCCTTAATCCGTTGAATCCGTGGTCCTAGATCACTGTCGTTACGATCTCGCGGATGCTGCGTTGCAGTTCGCGATCGTCGGTGATAGGCGAGCACATCGCCACGTCGGCGGCATCAACTGGAGGAATGCCGAGTGCGATGAGTTGTGCAGCGTAGATCAGCAGTCGTGTGGAAACGCCTTCTTCCAAACCATGCCCGCGAAGGTTGCGCACCTTTTGTCCAATCAAAACCAGATCGCGCGCGGTGCCTTCGTCGACGCCGCCTTCGCGCGCGACAATCTCCGCCTCCATCTCCGGCGGCGGATAGTCAAACTCAATCGCGACAAACCGCTGCCGCGTCGACTGTTTCAAATCTTTCAGTATCGACTGGTAGCCGGGGTTGTAAGAAACCACCAGCATGAAATCCGTTGGCGCGTCGACAACGGTGCCGAGTTTTTCGATCGGCAAACGACGCCGGTGATCGGTCAGCGGGTGAATGATCACGACCGTGTCTTTGCGCGCCTCGACTACTTCATCGAGATAGCAAATAGCGCCGTTGCGAACGGCGGACGTCAACGGCCCGTCGTGCCAAATCGTCTCCTCACCTTCCAGCAGGAAACGTCCGACCAAATCGCTCGACGAGAGATCTTCGTGACAAGCGACCGTGATCAGCGGGCGTTCAAGACGCCACGCCATGTGTTCGACAAAACGCGTTTTACCGCAGCCGGTCGGCCCTTTGAGAATGACTGGAAGTTTTGCCGCGTGAGCGGCTTCGAACAGTTCCACCTCCCTGCCGACGGGCAGGTAATAAGGCTCGGTTGCGACTCTATATTCCTCGATTGCGCTTTCAGGCATTTATTGGCATCTTAACATTCGAGAGGGACCCTCTCAAATTTAGCCGCGGATTTACCCTGATAAAGGCGGACTTGGAAGAAATAATGAAGATCGCGGTAGCAATGAGTGGTGGCGTGGATTCTTCCGCGGCCGCGGCGATACTGAAAGAGCAGGGCCACGAACTCGTCGGCTTTACGATGCAACTGTGGGATCAGCGGCGTGGTATCAACGTCGACGAAAACGGCGACCCGCTGCCTTCACGTTGCTGTTCGCTCGACGACGTTTACGACGCGCGTCGCGTGGCGGAAGAGTTGGACTTTCCATTTTACGTGCTTAATCTCGAGCGTGATTTCGAGCGCGACGTGGTGGAACCGTTTGTCTCCAGTTATCTCAGTGGTGAGACGCCGATACCATGCGTGTCGTGCAATAGTCGTTTGAAGTTTGCGTCGTTGGATCGGCTCGCGTTGAGTTTGGGGTGCGAGAAAGTAGCCACCGGTCACTACGCGCGCGTTGAGTTTGACACAGCGGCGAATCGTTACAGCCTGCTGCGCGGACAAAACCACCAGAAGGACCAGTCGTATTTTCTATGGGAACTGACGCAGGAGCAGTTGTCGCGAGCGTTGTTTCCGCTCGGCGAGATGTCGAAGCCGGAAGCGCGCGACGCAGCGCGTCAACACGGTTTGACTGGTGTTTCCGAGAAGAAGGAATCGCAGGAAATCTGTTTCGTTCCGGACGGCGATTATGCAGGGTTCATCGATCGCTACCTTGAAGCAGAGGATGCGACTGATCGTTTGCCGGGCAGTGGCGAAATAGTCGACACGAGCGGCCGCGTGATCGGGCGGCATGAAGGAATTCATCGCTACACGATCGGACAGCGTCGGGGCTTGGGTATTGCGGATGAGAAGCCGTTGTACGTGGTCTCGATTGACGCTGATAAGAATCGCGTTACGGCGGGTCCGTCAGAAGAACTGCTCACCACCGAGTTCACCGTTGCTCGAGTCAATTGGATCGCTTTCGACGATCCGAACGAACCGGTGCGCGCTGAAGTGCGCGTGCGTTATCGTCACACTGCAGCGCCGGCGACGATCACTCCGCTGCCCAACCACCGCGCGCGCATCGTCTTCGACGAGCCGCAGCGCGCGATCACACCCGGACAAGCATCAGTCTTTTACCGCGGCGACGAGGTTGTTGGCGGCGGCTGGATCGTTAGATCCGCGTAATCCGTGGTTAAAACCTTTTCTCGAATCATTACGTACTCACATTAAATGAGGATTTAATATGTCAGGAACACGAAAGACACTCTTAATCATATTCAGCATTTTAGGCGGCCTGGTTTTAGTTGCCTTGCTCGGCGCCGCAATGATCTGGGCGGCCCTGCGCAGAGGCGAACCGTCCATTCAGGATAACAGCGTGCTCACGCTTCGCGTGGCCGGCTCACTGCCCGACTACAGCCCCGACGATCCTTTCAAGAAATTCTTTGGCGGACCCGATCAATCGCTCACCGGCCTGGTGATGCAGTTCAAGAAGGCAAAGATCGACAAACGAATCAAGGCCATCCTGCTCGACGTCAACATGTCCGGCGTCGGTTGGGGAAAGGCCGAAGAGATCCGCGACGCGATCACCGACTTTCGCTCGTCCGGCAAACCTGTGTACGCCTACATCGAATTTGGTTTGAACAAGGAATACTACATCGCGACCGCGTGCGACAAAATCATTGTTCCGCCTCCCGGTGAGTTGTTCATCAATGGACTCGCCGCCGACGTGATGTTCTTCCGCGGCTCCCTCGATAAACTGGGTATCTATCCTGACATTTTTCAGATTGGTAAATACAAAAGCGCCGGCGACATGTTCACGCAGAAGGAGATGACTGACGCGCATCGCGAGTACATCAACTCGATGCTCGACGATCTTTACAGTCACTACATCAGCGCGATCGCGCAGGCGCGGCATAAGACGCCCGAGGAAGTGCGCGCGTTGATCGACAATGCTCCCTACAGCGCGATCAAGGCGAAGGAAGCAGGTCTCATCGACGAGGCGCTTTATCGAGACGACGTTGAGACCATGATGAAGAGGCTGTTGGGTTACAAGGACACCGATGCGTTCGTAGCTGTGCGCAGCAATGATTACAGAGACGTTTCTCCCGAGTCGCTCGGCTTGAACAAGGGAGAGCGGATCGCCGTCATCTATGCGAGCGGCACGATTGGTTCGGGTAGTTCCGAGAACAGCCCTTCAGGCGATCAATCGATCGGTTCGGATACTGTTTCGAAAGCTCTCAACGATGCGGCTGCGGACAAGTCGATCAGAGCGATCGTGTTGCGCGTCGATAGCCCCGGTGGTTCGGGCCTCGCGTCGGACGTCATCTGGCACGCGGTAGAAGCAGCCAACCAGAAGAAGCCGGTCGTGGTTTCGATGAGCGACGTGGCCGCGTCAGGTGGTTACTACATCTCCGCGAGTGCTGCGAAGATCATTGCTCAACCTTCGACGATCACGGGATCGATCGGCGTCGTCGCTGGTAAGCCGGTGATGCGCGGGTTTTATGATTGGCTCGGCATCTCGAACGAGTACGTGTTGCGCGGGAAGAACGCGGGCATGTTTCGTGAGACGGAGAAGTTTTCCGACGAAGAGCGGGCGAAGTTTGAAGACTGGATCAAGACGACTTATTACCAGGACTTCGTACCGAAGGTGGCGAAGGGACGGAACAAAGACGCGGGGTTTGTCGATTCTGTCGGACAGGGCCGCGTGTGGACCGGGGCGCAGGCAAAGGACCGCAGCCTCGTAGACGATTTCGGCGGGCTTGATAAGGCGATCGACGTTGCGAAACAACTGGCGAAGATTCCCGCAGACAAGGGCGTCGAACGCGTGATTCTGCCGTATCCGACAACGTTCCTGCAGGAGTTGTTGAGTGGTGGCGGCGACAATTCCAACACTGAAGTTGAAAAGCAGCGCGCGGTGTTTGCGGCGTTGCCGGAAGACGCGCGACGAGCGTTGCGTTACATGGCGTTGATGGATCGTATGAAGAACGGTGAGTCGATGCTGTTGATGCCGTATGACATCAGAGTTAAATAGACAGGATGGACAGGATTTTTCAAGATTTACATGTAAATCTTGGTAATCATGAAATCCTGTCTACTCCGACGTAGGGCCTTAAGACCTCAGGAACGATCACCGATCCATCCTCCTGCTGGTAATTCTCCAGCACTGCTATCCACGTGCGACCGATCGCCAACCCCGATCCGTTCAGTGTGTGCACAAACTCCGGCTTGGCGCCGCTGCCGCGACGGAAACGGATCTGCGCACGCCTTGCCTGGAACGCCTCATAGTTTGAGCACGACGAGATCTCACGAAACGTGTTCTGCGACGGCAGCCACACTTCGATGTCGTAAGTCTTAGCTGAACCAAATCCGAGATCGGCAGTCGAAAGCGCCACGACTCGATAGTGAATGCCGAGCTTTTGCAGAATCGTTTCCGCATCGCGTGTCAGCGATTCGAGCTCTTCGTAAGAGTTCTCCGGCAACGAGTATTTTACCAGTTCGACTTTCTCAAACTGGTGTTGCCGGATCACGCCGCGCGTGTCTCGTCCATAGCTGCCGGCCTCGGAGCGGAAGCATGGCGTGTACGCAGCCCAACGCATCGGCAGTTGTGAAACGTCGAGGATCTCTTCGCGATAATAGTTGGTCACAGGCACTTCGGCGGTGGGAATCAGATAGAGATCGCGCACGTCTTCGAGTTTGAAAAGATCCGCTTCAAACTTTGGCAACTGCGCGGTACCGAACAATGCACTGCGATTGACGATAAACGGCGGGAGCGTTTCGAGGTACCCGTGTTCGCGAGTCTGCACGTCAAGCATGAAATTGATGAGCGCGCGTTCTAACCGCGCGCCCGCGCCGTTCAGAATCGCGAAACGCGACGAAGCGATCTTTGTCGCACGCTCGAGATCGAGAATGCCGAGCGCGGTGCCGAGATCGACGTGGTCCTTGGGTTCGAAAGCAAACTCCGGCGGCTTGCCCCAGCGACGGACCTCAACATTGTCCGATTCATCCGCGCCAACCGGCACGGTCTCGTGAGGGATGTTTGGCAGCGTCGAGAGCAGCTCGTGCATATGCGTCTCGGTTGCTGCCCGGCGTTGATCGAGTTCGCTGATTTGATCTTTGAGCCCCGTGACTTCAGCACGATGCGCCTCTGCTTCCGCCTTTTTACCTTCTTTCATCAACGCGCCGATCTCGCGACTCGAAGCGTTGCGCCGTGCATTCAGTTGGTCCGATTCCGCAATGACGCGGCGGCGTTCTTCGTCGGCGCGCGTGAAATCGTCGAGCGCTTTCGTGTCAGCGCGGCGCGCATTCAGCGCCTCGCGCACTTTGTCAATGTTCTCTCTGACGTAATTGAGATCAAGCATATGTTGGATTATAGTGCCACAGATCCCTGCTAAGGAGAATCAACTTGTCTGATCAAAAACCATTCGCTGGTCGTGCAGCGATCGTCACTGGAGGGACGCGTGGTATCGGCCGCGCAATCGTGCTCGAGCTTGCGAGACGCGGCGCTGACGTCGCCTTCAACTACGCGAAGAGCGCGGACGCGGCTGAGAGTCTCAAGGCCGAGCTCGAATCGTTGGGTGTTCGCTCACTGGCGGTCCAATGTGACGTTGCGGACACGGAAGCGGCCGCGGAGATGGTCAAGCAAGTCAAAGACGCGTTTGGCCGAATCGATTTTCTCGTCAACAACGCCGGCATCACGCGCGACAATCTCATTCTGCGGATGAAGGAAGACGACTGGGACGAAGTGCTCGACACGAATCTCAAAGGCTCGTGGAATTTTGCGAAAGCCGCGTTGCGCACG
>JBKPPH010000319.1:0-4095 GCA_046733535.1 Acidobacteriota bacterium | reverse complement strand
AACTCGCGACGATGGCTCTGGACACACCGGAGCGGTTCAGTCCGAACGTCACTCTGCGCGCAGTCGTGCAGGATTACCTGTTGCCGACGATTGCCTACTACGGCGGCTCCGCGGAGATCGCATACTTCGCGCAAACCGCCGAGGTCTATCGCGTGCTCGAACGTCCGGCAACGCCGATTCTGCCGCGCTCCAGCCTTACGATGATCGAACGCCACACCGGGCGCATGCTCGAAAAATACGAACTCTCGCTGGCCGATTTCTTTGAGGGACTCGAACCGGTGATGAAGCGCGTCGTCGAAGAACATCTCGGCGCCGATACCGCGAAGCTCTTCTCGAATGCAGAAGAGAACGTCAATCACGAGCTCGATCGTTTGCGACGGGAACTCGAGTCGATCGATCCGACGCTGGCGAGCGCGCTCGACACGGGGCGTAAAAAGATCAACTACCAGCTCGAAGGACTGCGCACACGCTTCGTGCGCGCGCAGATGACGCGCGACGAGGCCGCTCACCGGCAGTTGCACCGCGCCTTCGATCAGCTCTATCCGAACAAGGATCTACAGGAGCGCCACATCAACATCACTTCGCTCCTCGCACGTCACGGGACGTACGTGATCGAGTGGATCTACAACGCGATCAACCTCGGATCAAACGAACATCAAATTGTGAAGTTATAATCATGTAGCTCATGTCGAAAATACGCGTCCTCGCAGACCACGTCGCAAACCAAATCGCCGCGGGCGAAGTCGTCGAACGTCCTGCATCCGTCGCCAAAGAGCTCGTCGAGAACGCGATCGACGCGGGCGCCACGCGCATCACGATCGAGATAGAAGCCGGCGGCCGGCGCCTGTTGAAAGTCGCGGACGACGGCGAAGGCATGGTGCGCGACGACGCGATACTCGCCTTCGAAAGACACGCAACCTCGAAGATTCGTGGGACAGACGATCTCGCAGCGATCGGCACGCTCGGCTTTCGCGGTGAAGCCCTGGCGTCGATCGCTTCCGTTGCAAGAGTTGAATTGATGACGTGCATCGAAGGCGCAAGTGCCGCCACGCGCGTCACGATCGACGGCGGCCGCATGCGTGACGTTAAAGATGCAGCCCACCCGCGTGGTACGACGATCGTCGTCCGCGATCTGTTTTTCAACATCCCCGCGCGGCGCAAGTTTTTGCGATCCGAAGCGACTGAAACTTTTCATCTCACGAATCTCGTTACCCATTACGCGTTGGCCCATCCCGAGATCGCGTTCACGTTTGTAAACAACGGGCGCGAGGTGGTGCGCGCGGCGGCCGCGAAGGATCTTCGTGAACGCGCCTTTCAGATCTTTGGCGCGGAGTTTCTGGAGAACCTGCTTGAAGTGAATGGCGGAGAGCCACAGGTCGCCCGCATCAGCGGCTTTGTTTCCGCGCCGCGAGACCGGCGCACGTCGCGCGATTCGCAGTACCTGTTTGTTAACCGGCGCTTCGTGCGCGACCGAATGATTGGCCGTGCGCTTTCGGAAGGTTATCGATCGATTTTGCCGCACGGCGTTTATCCGGCGGCGTTGTTGTTTGTCGAAACGCCTCTCGAAGAAGTCGATGTGAACGTGCACCCAGCCAAGACCGAGGTGCGTTTCCGCCGCCAGGCCGCGGTTGCCGACGCGGTGAGGGAAGCGGTGCGGGCGGCGCTTGCGAGTGCGAGCTATGTTCCACCACCGGAGCAGCCGCAAATGCCGGAACCGATTCCGGAGCCGATGACCGCAACGGCCGCAGTCAGCTCGTTCACTCCGCAGCCGAGAATCGAATTCGTTGCTCCGCCGCCGTCAGTACCTCCGCCGCCGCGCGCACCGGTGGAACCCTCCGGCGACGAGATCGCACGCGACATCGAAGTGATGCTGCAATCCGCGGTTAAATCCGTCCCTTCCGTTAAATCCGCGGTCCCGCTTCCGCCTTTGAATTCAGCCGAGAAGTTCACCCGCGAAATTAGTCCTGAATCTCTATCTTCCAACATCCGACCGCTGGGCCAACTCGACGAGAGTTTCATCATCGCCACTGACGAGGAAGGTTTGCTCCTGATCGATCAGCACGTCGCGCACGAGCGAATCTTGTTTGATAAGTATCGAGCTTTGGAATCGGAGCGTCGCACTGACTCACAGCAGCTACTCGTGCCTGAAACTTTCGATCTGACCCCCGCGCAGGCGGCTGTGTTCGACGATCTCGCGCCGGAGTTGGAGAACTATGGATTTGAGTTGATGCGACTTTCGGGGCGTACTGTCGCAATCAAAGCGACGCCGGCGGACCTGCCGGGCGGTGAAGCACGCAACATGCTGGCGGAGTTGTTGGACACGGTTGACGCGGAGAAGAAGAGCACCGCGCGCGAGACTTTGCGCGACGAGATTGCGGCGTCGCTCGCGTGTCACGCTGCGATCAAGGTGAACATGCCGCTCGCGCCCGAGAAGATGCGCTGGTTGATCGAGAGATTGTTACAAACATCCTCACCGACGACCTGCCCGCACGGCCGCCCCGTCATCCTCCGCCTCCGAACCCGCGACATCCTCAAAGGCTTTCATCGCATATAGACAGCATTACAGGATTTGACAAGATTTACAGGAAATCGTGTTCACTGGGAATCCTAAACGGAACTCGTCAATCCTGTTCATCTTGTCAAATCCTGTAATCCTGTCTAAAGCGCGTCCAGTGTCCTGATCATCAAAGCAGTATCAACAAGGTCCGGCAGCAGCGCATCGGGCTTGCACGCGAGGATCTCTTCCATCGAATAAAACCGACCCGTCCCAACCGCCACCGCCCGCGCGCCGAAGTGCTGCGCACAATCGATATCGTTCGGCGTGTCGCCGATGACGATGAACTGCTCGGGCGCGAGATCGATTCCTAAATATTTTCGAATACGCTCAGCCGCGCGTGCCGGCAGATCGCGCCGGTTATGTGACTCATCTCCAAACGCACCCGGCAACGTAAAGAACTTATCCAACCCCACGAGCTCCATCTTCAAATACGCCATCGGCTTGATGTTTCCCGTCACGAGCGCCGACTCGTATCGCGGGTGCTGCGCGAGCGCCTCCAACGTCTCTCTCACTCCCGGAAGCACTTCAAAAAACTTCGCACCATTCCCCGCCACTCTTCTCGCTTCTTCAGTCAAACGAGAAACAAGCACTTCCGCACGCGCCAGAATCTCTTCCTGACTGATACCCGCATCACTCAGCGCCTCGAACACGATCTGCAAGTCAGTCATCCCTGACACTCGCATGTCGGCGAGTCGTCCGGATGTGCCGAAGATCTCCTCGAGCACCGGAATGGTGTATTCCTTATACCCGCCCACCCTTGCAGAGTGAATGAGCGTGCCGTCAATGTCCCAAAGTAGGATGCGCATTATTCAATCACCGCCAACACGTCGCCCGCGTTCACCGTATCACCCGGCTTAACGCCGATCGAAACAACCACACCCGCGCGCGGCGACTTCATTTCGTTCTGCATCTTCATAGCTTCCACCACCACAATGCCCGCGCCTTTCTCCACCGCAGCGCCGGCTTCAGTTTGCACGCGCACGACTTTACCCGGCATCGGCGCGAGGATCTGCGCCGCACCGTGATGATGCCGATCCGAATTCTGCCCGCTGCGCAGACGCTTGGGATCGACGATCGTCACTTCATAACTGCGCCCGCGAATACTGACCTCGAAAGCTTCTTTCGACGCCGCGCGTTGGCTGACACGGCACTCATGCACGTCGCTATTGAGAAAGAATAGGTACGCGCCGGGCTGCGGCTCACGCACCTCCAAATCGTAAACGCGCCCACCAACTTCCGCGGACACTCGCCCGTTCTCGACTTTGACGACGAGCTCCTCTTCACGATCTCGGATCAGTGCTTTCAGTTTCACGACTCCCTCCATTTCGAGGAAGTCTGTTGCGGCTGCACTTTCAACGCCGCGTTTCGTCCAGCCATTTTCCAACGACTGTTCACGGTCACCGCATTGGAAGGCTGCTGTTGCCGTCCGGCGTAGCTGAGCGCGGCTGCGATCGCAGCGAGGTCGGCTTCAACAGACGGCGCCGCATCGGCCGGCGTTCGCCGCTCGTTGAAGCGCGCGATAAAACCAGTATCGAGAC
>JBKPPH010000318.1:0-4955 GCA_046733535.1 Acidobacteriota bacterium | reverse complement strand
AGCCCGATGTCTGACTGTTGAGGCAAAGCCGCGAATGTGAAACAGGGAGACACCCCGTGGCTAAAGCCGATAGTATCTTGGTGTGCGAGCCGGGACTTTTATTGATTAGGAGTAGCCTTGCCTTAAAAGTCGGGCGTCATTATTGGAGACGGTCAGTACAGGGAGCGGTAGCGACCTGGTCAGTGATCAGCATGCGATATTGCCTAAAATTTTTTGACTCCAATCGTTGACCAGGTCGCTACCGCTCCCTGTACTGCCTGTCTCCAAGAATGATCTTGGAGTTTTGAGGCAAAGCCATTACGTGTAGAACTCAGCAGTAAATTTAGGCTACAGAAACGATTGACCGTTCATACTTATTCGCTTCTTATGACACCTTCACGAGAGGAAGTGACCGACCTTCTTAACGATTGGAGCAACGGCGATCCTGAAGCGCTGAACAGGCTGATGCCGTTGGTCTACGATGAATTGCATCGACTCGCAAAGGGCTACCTTCGTCATGAACGACGCGGTCATAGTCTTCAAACAACTGCGTTGGTTCACGAAGCGTACTTAAAGCTCGTCGATCAGAAGAAGGCGAACTGGCATAACCGCGTGCAGTTCTTCGCTGCCGCTGCAAAAGTGATGCGACACGTTCTCGTCGACTATGCAAGGAGCCGGAACGCAGCCAAGAGAGGCGGAGCTTATTGTCGGTTGTCGCTTGACGAGGCCGCTATATCGTCTGAAGAAAAGGATGGCGATTTATTGATCTTGAATGAGGCACTCAACACGCTCGCAGATATCGACCCACAGCAGAGTCGCGTGGTTGAGCTTCGCGTCTTCGGCGGACTTACAGTCGAAGACACGGCCGAAGCTTTGGGAATATCACCGCGAACTGTGAAGCGAGAATGGAGCATGGCCAAAGCCTGGCTTCATCAGCAAATCAAGAATCAGTAGGAGACGTAATCAATCACTTCCACTGATGAAACCGGAACGGTGGCGGCAACTGAAGCACATTTTCCTATCCGCGCTCGAGCGAGCGCCGGCGGAGCGTTCTGCATTTCTCAATCAAGCGTGCGGTGACAATGTCGCGCTGCGCAACGAAGTGGAATCGCTGATTTCTTCGCACGAGCAAGCTGGAGACTCAATTGAAATAATGGCAGCCGAAGCGGCTACCAAGATGCTGTCCGCTGAGCAGGGGTCCATTAAAGGCAAACAAATCGGCCATTACCAGGTGCTGAGCCGCATCGGACGCGGCGGCATGGGTGAAGTCTTTCTATCTCAGGACACCAGACTGAACCGCAAGGTTGCGCTGAAACTGCTGCGGAGTGATCTAACAGCAAACGAAGATCGACTGCGACGCTTTCAACAGGAAGCGCAGGCAGCCTCCGCTTTGAATCATCCAAACATCCTCACCATTCATGAGATTGGACAAGAAGCATCTTTGCTCTACATCGCGACGGAATACGTCGAAGGAGAAACGCTGCGGCAGCACATTTCGCAGGCACCGATGGCGTTGGGCCAGGCGCTCGATGTAGCGATTCAAGTGGCGAGCGCTCTGTCGGCGGCGCATCAAGCGGGAATTGTTCACCGAGACGTAAAGCCCGAAAACGTAATTCTGCGCAGTGATGGTTACGTCAAAGTATTGGATTTTGGACTGGCCAAGCTCGTTGAGCCGAAAGGACTCGAGACCAGTGCGCCTACGTTGCCAAAGATCGAGACCGAACCGGGAATAGTGATGGGAACGGTGAGTTATATGTCTCCGGAGCAGGCGCGCGGATTGGCTGTTGATGCAAGGACCGACATCTGGAGCCTTGGAGCGATGCTTTATGAAATGGTGTCGGGCCATCAGCCATTCGATGCAGACACAGCCAGCGATGTGATGGCTTTGATCTTACAGAGGGAACCACTACCGCTATCGCATTACTTACCTGAAGTCCCTGGTGAATTAGAACGCATCGTCAAGAAAGCACTGCGTAAGGACCGAGAGCAACGTTACCAAACAGCAAAAGATCTGCTGATCGATCTCAGGAGTTTCAGAAAAGAATTGGACCATGACGCAGAGATGCAACTCTCGTTACCGCCGCCGAGTGCACGCTCCATGAGCAAAGGACAGTCTGCGGCCGCGACAGCACAGTATCCGTCGAGTGCTGAATATATTGTTTCCGAGATCAGGCAGCACAAGAGAGCAGTAGTGCTGATACTGGGTCTGATCGCCGTTGCAGCCGTCAGCGGCGCATACGTAATCTCTCGCCGTTTTTCATCCACGCAGAATGTTACGGTCGCGAACACTACGTTCATCCAGCTCACGGATCAAGCTGGAGCGGAATATTTCCCGTCGCTCTCGCCCGACGGTAAGTCATTCGTTTACGCCAGCTACGCTTCGGGTAATTGGGATGTCTATTTTCAGAGAGTGGGCGGGAAGAATCCCGTTAACTTGACGAAGGATTCTTCCGCGGATGACACACAGCCGGCGATCTCTCCTGATGGCGAGCGAATCGCATTTCGCTCCGAGCGCGAAGGGGGAGGGATCTTTGTAATGGGCGCCACTGGCGAAAATGTAAAGCGCGTCAGCGATTTTGGCCACAATCCAACCTGGTCGCCGGATGGGAAGGACATTGCGTGTGGGGACGAGGGGCCACTAAACCCTGCCATAAGAAATAATCCTAACAGCCGAGTTTGGGCAGTGAATATCGACACGGGAGAAAAGCGGCAAGTTACTAAGGAAGACTCGATACAGCCCAACTGGTCGCCACACGGATATAGAATTGCTTATGGCGGGAGGCGAAATGCGACGCAAAGGGACATCTGGACCATTCCGTCGGGTGGCGGTGAAACAGTGGAAGTGACCAACGATGCGGCCGTTGAGGGTAGTCCCGTTTGGTCACCTGACGGAAAGTATCTTTACTTTACAAGCGATCGAGCAGGGAGCATGAACGTTTGGCGCGTACGGATCGACGAAGAAACGGGAAGGTTGCTCGGACCAGCAGAGCCGTTGACAACTCCATCTTCGTATAGCGCTCAGCTTAGCTTCTCGCGTGATGGGACTCGGGTTGCATATGCGCAGATAGCAAGGGCCGCAAATGTTAAGAGAATCGAATTCGATCCTGATAAGGAAACGGTTACTGGCCAGGGTGAGTGGATCACGCAAGGCTCCAGGTTCGCAAGTCTTCCGCACGTTACTAGAGACGGTGAATGGGTGGTCTTTGATTCTCAGGGAGGCAAGCAAGACGATCTATTCGTCGTCAGGCGAGACGGGACGAATCTGCGCCAGTTGACTGATGATCTTTATAAGGACCGGGCTCCCCGGTGGTCGCCCGACGCGAAACGAATTGCGTTTTTCTCCGATCGCAGCGGCAAGTGGGAGGTTTGGATTATCAACTCAGACGGAAGCGGCTTGAAGCAACTAACTTATACTACCGGCACGACTACTAATCCTTTATGGTCACCGGATGGTAGTCGCATCGCGTACCGTAATCCAGAGGGAAGCCCTTCGATCATCGCAGTTGACAAGCCATGGACTGAGCAGTCGCCCCAGGTGTTACCCCCAAACCGCGACTTTGATAGGTGGAGCGTATGGTCGTGGTCTGCGGACGGGAGAAGAATTGCCGGTAGCAAACAGCTCACCGGACCCCAAAATGGCATTCTTATTTACGATTTCGAATCTCAACACTATGAGAAACTCACGGATTTCGGAGGCCAGCCTGCTTGGCTGAGCGACGGTCGACGGCTGTTGTTTCAGAATCAAGGGAAGCTCTACGTGATAGACAGCCAGTCAAAAACAACTCATGAGATCTTTTCGGTTACTCCGAATGTGTTCCAGGGCCTCACCGTAACGCGTGATGATCGTCTGGTCTACTTAAGCGTCGTCACAACCGAGTCGGATATCTGGCTCATGAACCTACAGTGAAAGTCCGGTGGGCTCAGTCGCCACCACGCGCAATGTGGACAGACCACGTTAACGATATCTGTAGGGCGGCCGTTCGTGGCGCACGAAAACCCCATCGCAGAACGGTGGCCACGGAGGCCGCTACAATCGTTACTCACTCACGTCATGAAGCCTGAGCGGTGGCAGCAGCTAAAACAATTCTTTCAATCCGCGCGGGCGTGATCCAGCAGAGCTCTTCTTTCTTCTAACTCACGCATCTGAAGCAAATCACTGATTTACATCTTGACGAGCGCACGGTTCCGAGGCATGAGAATTGGACGTCGGTTAGGACTACTTCAGCTTTTCTCGTTTTAAGTGGTTTTTTTGGCAGATCATAGTGGAACTGACGACGTTAATTTCTGTAAATCGAAAAAATTTTGTCCACCAATTGGCAAAGCCGATGGGTTGAACCCCTCCGTTGAAACAGTTTCAATTAGCCACACTTGCGGTTGAATAATATTTGTCTTCTCACAATAGCACTTCTGGTTCAGAGTCTCTGTTGGTTGGCGAAGCGGAGGCGAGCTCTGCTGGAGAGCAACTCGCCAAGGAATAACCAGCCGGAGACTCATCGAAACCGATGGGCAGAGGAGCGGTCTGCGCGCCGCTCCGCTGAGTTCCGTCGGGCAGCGTTTGCGCCGCGATTGCGCAGCACGCAAGTAGAATGATGGTGACGGCCGCTCGTTTCACGATCGATTTTGCATTCTGTGCAACAGGCCGCCCGGTGCCGACGGTGTAGCTGACGCGGCCCCGCGCTAGCGCCAATTTTGATTTAGAAAAGCTTCATGCGAAACACGCTCCCGCTTGTCACGGCCAACGATTTATTTTACCGCGCCACACCAATTCTCAATACGTTCACCGCGCCACGAAGATTGTGCCCCCTCAGTCTAAGTTATTGTTGCATGATCCTTATCGAGTAGTGGTTGGCAACTAATCGCCATCGTCCTTGCTGCTTTACCCACACCCTGGTAAACCGAGTGTCACGCGGAACATCTTTGCCTTTATCTTGCCCGGTCATTGTTGAGCGACCCGTCTCGACAGCGGTGTTTCCGTA
>JBKPPH010000317.1:0-6205 GCA_046733535.1 Acidobacteriota bacterium | reverse complement strand
CATTCGTGCGACTGCCAGCGAGTTGCCGAGTGAACGCGATCAGAACTTTTTCTTGACTGACGCAGCGGATCGAAAGTTTGTCCTCAAGATCGCCAACGCGCGCGAGTCACGCGATTTTCTCGAAGCGCAGAACTCTGTTTTGAAACATCTGGCGGAGCGCGTCTCATTTTGCCAACGCTTAGTGCCGGCCTCTTCGGGGGAGGAGATCGCAAGTTTCGAAGGTCACTTTGTACGCGTCGTCAATTATCTTCCCGGTGTGCCGCTCGCCGAGATCAAGCCGCACCCGCCCGGTTTGTTGCGCGATCTCGGCAAGAAGCTGGGGCAGTTGACGCATGCCCTGACAGACTTCGATCACCCGGCCGTGCATCGTGACTTTCATTGGGACTTGCAGAATGGCAATCGAATAATAACCGAGTATGGGAGATTGATCGGTAACGCTGCTTTGCGCGAGCTTGTCTTGAAGTGCCGGTGCGAACCTGAAAGCGATCTGCGCCGCAGCGTGATTCACGGCGATGCGAACGATTACAACGTCCTCGTAGATCCGGAGACACTGACCGTTTCCGGGCTGATCGATTTCGGCGACATGGTTTACAGCTACACGGCCGGCGATCTCGCAATAGCGCTGGCGTACGTCGTGTTGGAGAAAGATGATCCGCGAGATGCAGCGCGAGAAGTTATCGACGGTTACACGAGTGAGTTTGGATTGCTCAATAACGAAAGAAAAGCTTTGTGGCCGCTCGTGCGTCTGAGACTCGCGATGAGTGTTTGTATGGCGACATATCAGCACCGACAGCAGCCTGATAACGAATATCTGGGCATCAGTCAAAAGGCGATCGAACAGAGCTTGCCACGGATTTTCACGAATGACTACACGGATTGACTCACTGTTGGAAGCAAGACGGCGACTGCTCGGAGGGAATCTCAGCATCGCGTATGAGAAGCCGCTGAATATCGTGCGCGGCGAGATGCAGTATCTCTATGACGACGACGGGCGGCGTTATCTCGACGCGTACAACAACGTCGCGCACGTGGGCCACTGTCATGCGAAAGTCGTTGCTGCCGGCCAGCAACAGATGCAACTGTTGAATACGAATACGCGGTATCTCAGTGAACTCATTCTCGAATATGCGGAGCGTCTCGCGGCGACACTTCCGGATCCGCTCAACGTGTGCTATTTCGTCAACTCCGGCAGCGAGGCAAACGAGCTCGCGCTTCGCCTCGCGCGCGCCCACACAAAAGCACGTGACCTCATCGTGCTCGATCATGGATATCACGGAAACACGACAACGCTGATCGACATCAGTCCATACAAGCATGATGGTCCAGGCGGTGAAGGCGCGCCCTCGTGGGTACACAAAGCACCGCTACCTGTTTCAGACAAGGACACCGAACACGTCGTCCACTTAATTCGCGAACCCTTGTGCGGCTTTATCGCCGAGTCGATGCCGAGCGTCGCGGGACAGATCGTTTTACCTGAAGGCTATCTCGCAAAGGTGTACGACGCGGTGCGGGCTGCGGGAGGAGTTTGTATTGCGGATGAAGTGCAAACCGGTTACGGACGCATCGGCACTCACTTCTACGCCTTCGAGAAGTACGGCGTCACTCCGGACATCGTCGTGCTGGGTAAGCCGATTGGCAACGGCCATCCGATCGGTGCAGTGATTACCACACGTCAGATCGCCGACTCGTTTGCTAACGGCATGGAATTCTTCAGCACGTTTGGCGGGAACAACGTTTCGTGCGCGATCGGATTGAAGGTGCTCGAGGTCGTTCACGAAGAAAACCTGCAAGCGCATGCGCTCGAAGTTGGTGAACGTCTACTCGCAGGCTTGCGCGACTTGCAACACCGCAACGATATCATCACCGATGTGCGCGGCTCAGGACTATTCCTCGGTGTTGAGTTAAGCCACGACGCCGGCCGCATTGTGAATCGAATGCGCGAACGCGGAATCCTGCTCGGCACCGAAGGCCCGCTTCACAACGTGCTCAAGATCAGACCACCAATGCCATTCTCCGACTCCGATGCAGATTTGTTGGTTTCAACTCTCACGGACGTCCTGCGTTAGCCAAAAAGAACTAACCACAGATGAACGCGGATGAAACCCCGGATCAGAAATCCGCGTTTTTAATCCGCGTTAATCCGCGGCCTAATCCCTGTTAAGGATGAACGAGAGCGAGTGGCCTTTGGTGGTCCAACCACCATTCGAGTACGCGATCGGCAAGTCTACGGCAGTCGTGTTCTCTTCCTTCCAAACCGCACTCGAAACCTGCTCGCAATGCAACAGGTAATGCTCGATACCGGTGAAGACGCTGCGCCAGTAACCACCATAGATGGTTTTGTAAACAACTCCACCAACCTCTATATAAACTCGATTACCACTGAGTATCCGGTAGTTGATGCGGCCGAGCAGATCGAGCAGCCGGCACTGTTCCCGCACAGACGGATCGCCGGCAGGTTGCTCGGCGTCTCGCCATGCTTCGGGTTCGTAGTGCGGCATGGGGCTAGTTTAACCACAGGTTGCGCAGATTGCACTAAAAAGTTCTGCGCAACCCGTGGGAAAAAGGATCGACGAAATTATGGAATTTTCGACGCAACCAGGGAGAACCGGAAATTCAAATCGTTTCTCCTGTTGAATGTCAAACCGCCGTTCGTCGAAAGGAATGACCGTCCTAAGATCGGCGCCTGGGTGCTCAAACCGATCAGCGGCGGCTGATTGCTGATACCCGGGAACGGTGCAGGCGGAATCTGAAGAACCAGAAACAGGTTCTGGATCGATCCGTCGGCAAGGCCGAGCCGAATAGTTTCACTGAGATCTTGCGGGTTCTTGAAGTAGAACGGCGCGAAATCAGTGTCCTGCGCGAGGAATGCGTCTGTGCTGGTGAACGGCGTCGCCAGGTCGATCGTGGCCGTAGTGTCAGGATTGATCACACCCTTGCACAGCGATGCCTTCGCGAAAAGTACCGGAACGGAAGCATCAAGCACCAAGGTATCAAAAAGCCCTGCCTGAAGCAGTGTCGGGTTTCCGCCGTTCAGGGCGCTGATCTCGGAAGCTGGAAATCGCACCGCGTAGATAAAGCCGCCCGCCGGAGGATTGATGAACCCGATGTTTGTCCGCGCGCCAAAGGGATTGATAGTGAACACGTCGTTAGTGATGATGTTAGTACCGGTATTGGTCTGTCCGGCATTCACGTGGACGTTCTTGTCCTGCTCCGGATCGCGTTCAATCGCGGCTTCGCTGTTGTTGTTGAAAAACTCCTCGATGAAGTTTTGTTGACCGTAGAAGTTTCCGATCTGAGTTCTGAAGCTGATTTGTCCGGCGGAATTGGGACTACCGTCAACTGCTTCCACACCAACGCTGTAATTTCCCGGCGGGACCGGTATTACATAGTTGCCATTCAGAATTGCCTGCCCGATATTCGCCGCTGGAATAAAGAACAAGCCGCCGGTAGCCGGGTTGAATGAAAGGTTCGCGGTACCGCTGAATCCGCTTACCGTATTCTCGCCCGTGTCCCAGTTAACGGCGAATAGACTTCCACCAGCTATCGGCTGATTTGTTACGCCGTGTCTCAACTCACCCGTGATCAGACCGAATGCGGTTGAGAACGGCACGTCTCCCGCCTGGAGAGCTGCCGGACCTGACGTAGCAGTACCTTCGGGATAAGTGAACGCCGCCCACGCTATATCGTCGATGTCAAGAGTGGCCTGGCCCAATTCGGCCGCCGGGTCGCCGGTGTCGATCAACGGAAACATGGTTGCGCCGTGACCGTCGCTGATGCTCGTCTGGTTGTCCTGCGAATGCGACAGACCGATCGAGTGTCCAAACTCGTGGACCGCCACACACTCGAGATCGACAGAGCGAGTCACGGTATCCGCCTGGGCATCGTCGACAGTAAAGCGGAAGCCGTTGGTGACCTTTGTGTTGAACTGAACGTCGTTATCGAGAATCGTTCCCGCTTTATAAAAGCCGGCGGGAAACTCGTGATCGCCATCGTTATCAACATCGGCAACTACGGTAATTGCGCTCGAAACATCAGAGTCGCCGTCGCCGTCGATGTCATCGCCATTCACCAAAGTGGTGTCCTGAATCAAGTTTATGGATGGTGACGACGCGATGGCGGAAAAGTTCGCCGCCGTGCGGAAAGTTAGTTCGTTGATCATGTCGAACTTAATCAATCCCGTGTTGCCGGTCGTTCCCACAATGTGCGAACTGATGTAGGAAGTGGGGATCGAATTCCATGCGTCAAACGACGCCTGCAACGCCACACTGGCTTGCGCCACACTCAAGAACGGCGCGCCCAACGGATTGGGAACAGGATCGAGAGTGCTGTTGACGCGATATTGCACCGGAATCGTTCGCGCGTCCCACTTAATGGGGATGACGCGAGCCAACACGTGACCCGGGATGGGTGACGCACCGGCATTCGTGATATCTACGCTTTCGAACGGGCCGCCGGCAAACGTAGTGCCGACGGTCATTAAAATCATGGATGTAGCCAACAAAATAGACGTGAGCTTTCTTTTCATAAATCCTCCTAAGGGGATGTCTTCTCGAATGTTTTCGGATCAGCCGGCCGGCTAATCCAATGTGAGTGACGCGGTCGTGAGCGTTACTGAGTCTTCATGTAACCCCTGACCTGGTCCTTGAACGTCGAGAGCGGGGTCACGTTTGCTCCGCCTCGACGAACTCCGTTATTGCCCTGGAGTGACATCTTGGTCAGATCACGCGAGACGACGGGTGTCCCGTCTTCGTCGTTCACGATCGAGAATTTCCCTTGAGAAAAGCCGGCAACGTTGTAGCCGCCTGCAAAGCCTGTGTCGGAGGTAAGAAACAGAAAGACATCTTCACCGGGCGTCAGTCGCGGCGCACCGGGATACGACATCGCAACGGGGAACTTACGGTTGGCGTCGATGCCACCGGGTAGAACCACTGTGACGGTTCCGGATTCAGTGGTCCCCTTGATTGTTTCGCTGACGGAAACTGTAGCCAGAGTCACGAGAGATTGATCCACCCAGATGCTCTTCGTGTCTACACAATTTCCGATCGCGATCACGTCTGACTGGTTGACCATGTCTTCAAGTGAGAGCGCAACGGCGAGGGTCGTGTCCGGCGTTCCGAGAGTATCGGAGGGAGGCGCGTCGTCGGCCTTTGTACCCCAGCGGGCGGACACCAACAGGGCGATAAGGATAAGTAAGCTACTTACCAACAGTGTCTTTTTCATGCGCGGTCCTTTCTTACTGAGCGTGTATTTTGAAACGGACTAACCCGAATGAGCTCGGGAGAGGATCAGGAAATGATCACGGATAAATTTTTCTAACGTTTAGCTATTGAGGCACAAACAGGCACGCAGAAGGAGTGCTACTCACAGCCCAGCTCTCAAGGAGTGCGTGGCACATTAATGTCCCTGTAGATTAAAGTCAAGGCCAGATCGCAGTTTTGCCGATTACGATTTTATGGAGAATCAAACGCGCGGCATGTTTGCGGCGCTGCTCTTTTCGGCACTCGCGCTCGTGATTCTTATCGGCGCATGTAATCAAGTGAGCGTGGTCGAACAAACACCTGTGAAGCCAATGACTACACGACGTATTGTTTATGTTGCTCTCGGAGACTCAACCGGATCGGGTGTGGGCGCGAGGGAAGGTGGATACGTGGTGCGCCTTTTTAACCGGCTCGTCAAACGCCTGCCGGAGTCGCGGTTGACTAATCTTTGTGTGAGTGGCGCGACGACCACCGACGTCGTCCGCGGGCAGTTGCAGCGTGGCGTTGCGCTCAATCCCGATCTCGTTACGGTGGGTGTAGGCATCAACGACATCGGTCATGGATTGACGCTGGAGCAGTTCTCAAAAAATTACGAAGAGATTCTCAGCACACTGCGCGAGAAGACGCGAGCTCAGATCCTGGTTGCGAATATTCCCGACGTCTCGGGCGCGCCGCGAATTCCAAACGCGTTGCGCAAGCAGTATCAACAAGAAATCATCCGGTTTAGTCGCAGGCTGGAAGAGATCGCCGCGCGTCACGGCGTGACAGTGTTTGATATCTACTCGATCACGCACGAGCAGCTTGCGTCGCATCCGGAGTATTTTTCCGCCGACGGGTTTCATCCATCTGATGAAGGGTATGAGTTATGGGCGACGCAGATGTGGCCCACCGTGGCGAAGGTGGTTGGCGTTGAGGAGTAGGGGTGCTGTAGTTCTGCCTGGATACGG
>JBKPPH010000316.1:0-5693 GCA_046733535.1 Acidobacteriota bacterium | reverse complement strand
GCGTTCGCGCTAGTTTCATCTGAAACAGATCATTTGCCCATTGGAGTTGAGGCCTCAAACTGGTCCAAGCACGCACGTGAATGGGCCAACCAAATGGTACGTGCTGCATGCGCAAATCTTATTGCTCGATTCGCGGACATCGACCCTCAACAGTAACTACTTTAAAATCAAATCACGCGAAGAAGCACTTAACCGGAAACTGCTGGCAGTCCAAAATCGATTCTGATACTCTGAAACTCACTCACGATATTTGTGGGATCCAACACCTGTTGAGAGTTACCTAGATCGTGGGCTCGTTTTCGAGAGACTCTACGGACATAGGAGCTCTTCCTTTGACTCACTCACCTAATGAGCCGAATAACAGAGAGTCGCCGGCGCAAGTGTCTCCCTCTCCGGTAGAACGCCATTACAAACTGCGGTGTCCTGTTTGCGCCGGGAAGTTTGAGGACGACGGACTCCAATTGCAATGCCCTGCGACGCACGAACCGGCACTCCTCGTGGCCGAATACTCCGAAGAGCGGTTCGAGCCTGACGCCGCGGCTGAGGGCATTTACAGGTATCGTCGTTGGTTGCCGATCCTGCATTTTCTGAAGGGTTCGTCGCGAACAGTCACTTATCGTAGCGAACGACTCTGTGCTCTCACGGAGTTGCCGAACCTTTGGATTGCGTTCAATGGTTACTGGCCGGAGAAAGGGGCCGATTTGGAGACCGCGACCTTCAAGGAGTTTGAAGCCTACGCGGTGCTCTCGCGTCTCTCTGAGGCGCCGGAGGGAGTGTTGGTTGTCGCCTCTGCGGGAAACACTGCCGCCGCGTTTGCACGCGCTTGCTCGCTCAATCGAAGAGCTTGTCTCATCATCATTCCCGAGAGCGGGCTGGGCAAGATGCAGTTTGTTGAGCCGCTCGATCCCTGTGTCAAGCTTGTCGCGCTGGTGGGTTTCACGGATTACTACGACGCGATTGCGCTGTCTGACCGCGTCACTCGCACGAAGGGCTTTTTTGCTGAAGGCGGTGTGAAAAATGTTGCGCGACGTGATGGCCTGGGCACGACGATGCTCAATGCCACGGAAACGATCGGCGCTCTGCCTGATTACTACTTTCAGGCGGTTGGCAGCGGCACCGGAGGCATCGCTGTCACCGACGCTGCCAAAAGGCTCATCGCAGATGGTCGCTATGGCCATCAACTGCCGAAGTTGATGCTGAGCCAGAATCTCCCGTTTATCCCAATGTATCTCTCTTGGAAGTCGGAGCGGCGAGAGTTAGTGAACCTCAACAGCGATGATGCCAAGAAACAGATACGACAAATTGCGGCTCACGTCCTCTCAAACCGGCAACCGCCTTATGCCATACGCGGCGGTGTTTACGACACTCTTATAGAAACGAAGGGCGACATGCTGGTCGCCGACAATCTGGAGACGCTGCACTCCGCTCGGCTCTTCGAAGAGACCGAGGGCATCGATCTGGATCCGGCGAGCGCCGTCGCGTTTGCGACTTTGCTGAAGGTCGCGCGGTCGCGCCAGATACCCTCAGATGCGAAGGTGCTCCTGCACCTCACAGGTGGTGGTTGGTACCGGCTCGGCTCAGACAAAAAGCTGGTCCCGGCCCAACCCGACCTGCTGCTTGACGAAAGCGAAATCGACACGGAAACGGCGACAGAGCGAGTGATTGAGCTCTTCGGGTAGAAACTCGCCTCGGGTCGAGACCGTCATGACGCTCGAACGCGCGCGGATTGAGAACAAAAGGCATCACGAGGCGCGAAGTCTAAAGGGATTAGCAATTGTACGTTCGCCAAAAGCTTAAGTAGCGATACAGCGTCGTCACTGAAGTTTTTTAGAGAACCCAGAGATGTCCCAGCGGCTTTCAACGTTTTTGAAGAGCTTTAGGTTGTCGAAGAATTGACTTGAGCCACCGCCAGCCATCCGCGTCCCTTCTTGTCCGGCGATCCGAGTTCCTTCCTGACCGGCGATCCGCGTCCCTTCCTGACCGGCGATCCGCGTCCCTTCCTGACCGGCGATCCGCGTCCCTTCCTGACCGGCGATCCGCGTCCCTTCTTGTCCGGCGATCCGCGTCCCTTCTTGTCCAGCGATCCGCGTTCCTTCTTGACCGGCGATCCGACCGGCGACTGCTGTGGCCGCGTATGCGTGAGCACCAAAACGTTCGTCGAAGACTACCCCTGACGGGTATCTGTATCTGGCCCCGATCGGCACCTCCGTCTTCGTCGGCTCCAGCTTCCGCAAGCTAACTTCATACAAATACTTCTTCAGAAAATCCGTCCACGATAGTTGCTTTCGCTTCACGTCTTTCGCAAACCACAAACCCTCATAATTCTTCTTCGACACTTCGTAACCTTCGCGCGACCACGGGAAGAACACCGACACACCATTCGAATACTGATAATTGCCCCCGCTATATCCGCTGAGGATTACGGCCTTGTTCAATTCTTTCAGTACTTTGTGACACTGCTTTTGGACCACCCGCAATTTCTCGATGTCATCGCCCGCGCCAAGCTCTTCCGCTACTCGCCCACATTCAATATCGAGCAACTCGCAAAAATCTCCAAGATCGACATTCTGATCGAACATGTACGATTGACATTTCCAATGAGCCTGAAGAATCACTCGTTCCATCTGCCGGTAGATGCGACTTTCTTCGTCGGCGAAACAGTCGAGCAGCGCCTCCGCGAGCTTATCGAACGCCGCCGCCAGGTGACTGAAGCGGCTTAGATCCCAGGCGGCCATGTCGACGGACACACCTCCTACGGTGTAAGAGTCCTGACTCTTCACAAACTGCGTCACAAACATTTCTGCAACGCTGAGCGTATCCAGCTTCCGATTTTGCTCGCGCGCCAAACACCCGAGTATCTTCGCGTAAGTCCAACCAGCACTCGGGACGCTGCCCTCGGAAGCAATCATCGTCTTCGCGACATTGTTGAATTGATATCCGACCTCGAGCATGCCCATTACACAACTATCAAAACCGAGTAAGTCAATCTTCTGGCCGAGCAGCACTGTGGTGACGAGTTCACGAGTGGCGTCGTCCATTTGGTTTTCGTCACAGTATTTCTCCAACTCTTTTCGCGTGTTGGTGAGCGACTGAAGCACAAACCAAAAATCATTCATCTTCATCGTCTTGCCTGTCGACTCATCCTTGAACAGGCCGATGTCCTGAAAACCCAGAGAATGACCGGCAAAGATTAAGGCGTACTTCTCAGCGCGCCGGCCGAAAGTGATCTCGCCATCGTTTTCGACCTCGACTTTGTTCACACACCAATCGACGAAGTTGAGGATCGAAAATTTGTCGGCAGCATTCTCGTTCTGCTTCTTCGGAACGTAATACAGCTTGTTGGGCACCTTGTAAGAACGCACGTAGCGGGCTTTTCCCGGTTCGGAAAAATCGCAGTAGAGCGTGGGAATAGAGGGTGAGCTGCCGTCATAGTAGACCATGAGGTTAGGACTATCGGCGCTGGCTTCGGCAACGCCCTTGATCTGTTCGAGCGCGTAGGCCATATCGACGGCGAGGTTATTGTCCCCCGCCATGTAAATCATAATGGTCCATTCTTTTTGCTTCATGGGAGATCTCCTTCGACTCTGGGCGAGTCGGGTTATCGAAAGTCTTTGATTAAAACGATGTCTCGGGACGCGGTAAAGCGGTATGCGGCGATCTTGCCCTCTCGCGAGATTGCGAAGCTGTTTATGAACTCTGACTTGAACTTAGTTAGCTGTTTTCGTGGGCCGCCGTCAAGGGGTGTACTCCAAATGTTTAGAATGCCGGAAGCGTTGTCGAGGTACGCAACCGACTTCCCGTCCGGCAGCCAGGCTAAAGCAATCGGCGACGCGGAACGCGGTAATTCGATCGTTTTCACCGGTTCGCCACCTTCGAAAGGAATCAGCGCCACCTTTGGCTGGTTGGATGATTCATCCGGGTATATGCATGCGATCAGCTTGCCATCAGGCGAGATTGAGGCAAGTTCACAGGATCTTTTACTCATCTGTACCGGGGTACCACCGTCGATTCCGACTCTCGACACAGTCCAGACTCTCGAGCTGGTGGACATAAACACGACCGAGTTGCCGTCAGGGAAACAAACTGGATATGCATCCACATCATTTCCAAACGTCAGTTGTTTCAAATTCGTACCGTCCACGTTCATGCGCCAGATGTTTTGACTGCGCGAGCGATTCGACTGGAAGACGATGTAACGGCCATCACCACAGACTGACGGCACGCGATCGATGAAAGTGTCAGACGTCAATTGCTTGGTTCCGGAACCATCGGCATTAGCGATCCAAATGTCCCAGTTCTCTCCCGTACGCATCGCGTAAACAACTTTTCCATCGGGCGTCCACGAAAGAAAGTCAGGAGAGTTTGTTTTCACAATTTCCTGCGCTTGAGTTTCGGGTTCGTTAGGTGCAGTGATCGTGATGGTACTGTTAGTAATTTGTTGGATGGTGGCGATGGTCGATAGATCTGCCGTAAGACCAAGACTGACGTCACCATAAGCATTCAGGTCGTTCGTAATCCGACGAGCGCTGCCACTGTTATACGGAACCAGCCAGATCTGTGCGCCGATCGAGGAAGACTCAGGTCGGGCCGTCATAATCAAACCGGTTCCGTCCGTGAGCCAGATCAAGCGACCGACGTCCCCCCATTTTTGCGTACCGATCGAGTGAGGATCTCCGCCCGTAACCGGTACTTCGGCCACTGACGAGTATCCACCATCCGCCGCGTCGAGGAAGCCGCAAGCTATACGCTTCCCGTCGGGCGACCATGCTGGTCCAGATCTTGAGAAGAAGCTCGGTCGTTTGACACTCGCAATCGTGCGAGGCTCGGTGCTGCCATCCGTCTGCGCCACCATCAGTGACGTGCCGTCCTGCGTGTCACGAACAAAAGCGAATTGTGCTCCGTCGGGGGAGAAGCCAATCGCGCCAAAGACACGGTCCAAAACTTTCGTCGAATTCCCACCGAGGACGGGAACTCGATAAAGCGTCGGCACAAACTGATCGCGTTCCAACATCGCCACGTAGTAAATCATTTCGCCGTCAGATGAGAAGGTGGTGGCGAGGTATGCGCCGTTTTGCGCCGGCACAATGCGCACGAGACTATTCGTAGATATTTGTCGCAACCACAAACTCGCCTGCTGCTTCGTGTCGTTCGCGGCGAAGACGACGTATTTGCCGTCGGGAGAGATCGACAGTTGGCCGTTAATGTCTTCACCGTTGATTCTTCCACCGGTCGTGAGTGCAGTCATCCTCACTGGACCAAACTGTTTTGGTTGTCGAGTGAGTGTCCAGTACAGTCCTACGCCGATCGCAGCCACGCACACGATCGCAATCCCGAGCAGCGCTAAAGAAGCCTTCTTAAATTTGCTTATCTGACGCGGTATGACATCAACGTTCGATACATCGCGCGTGGGCACGGCAACGACTTGCTCCGCCGTTGAACTTTGCGGGTCACCGATCGTCGCGTGTGTCACTGGTGGTGAACTCATTTGCGAATCGCCAGTCTCGATTCGCTGTTTTAGCCGCTTCAGTTTTCCGAGCAGTTCTTTCGCGGTTTGAGTTCGCTCTTCCGGGTCTTTCGTTAAAGCTTCAGACACGATCCACTCGAGTGCTTCCGGAATGTTTTGCGCCAACTTACTGACGGGCAACGGCTCGCGATCGATGATCGCTACGATGATGTGACTCTTCGACGGACCC
>JBKPPH010000315.1:0-13183 GCA_046733535.1 Acidobacteriota bacterium | reverse complement strand
GGTTAATGAAGGATCGTACCTCGATCATGATCGCCCACAGATTATCCACAGTGGAATCAGTCGACCGAATCATCGTATTGCACCACGGTGAAATCCGGGAGTCGGGGACCCATCAACAACTGTTAGCTCTGCGCGGGTTGTACTGGCACTTATATCAAATGCAGGGCTTTGCGGATTCCATCAGCGTTGCAGTTTGAACCCTCACGTCAACCGGCTGTTTCAATCAGAAAAAAGCACAGCAAACACAAAAGCAATTCCTTGATCCTTGCGTGGCGGGGTATATCAAAATGAAACCACAACCATGGCTAAGAAACTCGGTGATGGACCAGGCGGTTCAGGTTCTTGACGAGGTCCAGCTCGCCCACTGGGCGCAGACACTCGTGCAATCTCCACTTCGGGAACTGCTCGCTACCGCAGTGCGGCCTGACATCCTCTCGTTCGCGTTGGGTATGCCTGCCGCCGATCTGTTTCCGACACAGGACTATGCCGACGCTGTTGCGTACGTTCTGGAAAACGATCCACAGGCCTTGCAATACGGACTCCCTTGCGAACCATTGAAGGCACATATCGTCTCGTTAATGGAGCAGCGCGGAGTCCACTGTCGCAAGGAGCAGATTTTCCTCACCACCGGAGCGCAGCACGCGATGAGTCTGCTGGCCCACTTGCTACTCGATCCGGGCGGCCAGGTCATGATCGAAGAGACGACTTATGACGGATTGCCGACAGTCATCAAGCCGTTCAAACCGGAGATCCTGACCGTACCGACCGACGCAGAGCATGGAATCGACACCGACGCCATGGAAGACCTGCTGATCCAGGGCGCGCGCCCGGCGTTTCTCTACACCATTCCGACGGGACACAACCCGCTTGGCAACACGCTTAGCTACGACAAACAAGAACGGCTTATTGAGCTGGCGCGAAAGTATCGGGTCCCGATTATTGAAGATGATGCCTACGGCCTCCTTTACTATGACGGCGAAGGAGCGAGGCCGTTGCGAGCGCTCGATGATCAGTGGGTGTTTTATGTCGGCTCGTTCTCGAAAATTTTGGCGCCCGCACTGCGGATCGGTTGGATAGTGGTCTCAGATGAGTTGAGCCAGAAGCTCTCAGTCGTAAAGCACGCGAGCGACATGGATGTAGCGAGCCTGTCACAACGAGCTACTTCAGTCTTCCTGAATGCGGGTCTGATGCACAGCCACCTCGCAAAGTTACGACGCGTCAACCAAGCTCGTCGCGACACGATGCTGCAGGCTCTCGAAGAAAATTTTCCGGGCGACGTCTATTGGAACAAGCCCGCGAGCGGAATATTTATCTGGGTTGAACTACCGCGGGAACTCGATGCTGTCGCTTTGCTCAAAGTCGCTGTTGAAGTCGAGAAAGTCGCTTTCGTCCCGGGCAGTGCTTTTTGTATGCCGGGGCGCACTCATGCCAACCACTGTCTGCGTTTGAATTTTTCGAACTGTACTCCTGAACGCATTGAAGAAGGTATCACCCGACTGGGCCGAGTTGTACGAAACGCGTGTTTGTCCTGATAATCACGTATATGGTGTGAAACTCACTTTACAGGATTTACTTCCATGTCTTCAGAACGTCTACGGCGGCTGATTATGGCTATCTTCTTCGCGACTGCTCTTCCTGGGATGGCTCTTCCACAAACCAGGGACGGCATGCAGGAACGCCTCGGCGCGATCGAACGATCTATCGAGGCCATGCGAAAGGAACTCGGGATACCTGGACTGTCGCTCGTTATCGTCAAGGACGATCAGGTTGTTTATCTCAAAGGGTTCGGTCTCAGGGATGTTGAGCGCAACTTGCCGGTAACACCCGATACTCTTTTCAGCATCGGCTCGACGACTAAATCGTTTACATCGATGTTGGCCGTGATGGGCGTTGACGAGCGCAAACTTTCTCTCGACGACTCTCCGAGAAAATTTCTTCCTTACTTCAGGCTTCGTGATCCGTCGGCCAACGCGAAGGTAACCATACGCGACTTGCTTTGCCATCGAACAGGTCTGATGGGCTACTCTGACCTCGCCCTCGCCACCGGAGCACTGAACCGTCAGGAGTTGATCCAAACTGCGGGATTCGCAAAACCCACGGCGGCGTTCCGCGAAAAATTCCAATACAACAATGTGATGTTTGCGAGCGCGGGAGAAGCTGTCGCGCGCGCGCATCAAACTACCTGGGAGCAGTTGATCGACGCGCTGATTTTCAAACCACTCGGGATGAAACAAACCAATACGTCGATTGCGCAGATGGAGCAGTCACCCGACTTCTCACAGCGATATTCACTAGCCGAGTCGACCGGGAAGAATGAGGCACTGCCGATGCGCGACCTTTCGGCCATTGGCCCTGCCGGGTCAATCAACTCAAATGCGACAGACCTGGCCCAGTGGGTGCGCCTCATGCTCGGTGGCGGTGTTTTCAATGGCAAGCGGATCGTTTCACAACAGAGTTTTGCACAACTTTGGTCACCGCAGATGAATGTGCGCGAGCATGTGGATTACGGACTCGGCTGGGTGCTTGCAGATTGGAATGGTCTACACCTGAAGCTGCACAACGGCGGCTCTGACGGCTTTCATTGTCTGATCGAAATGGTGCCGGACAAGAACATCGGCTTTGCATTGTTAGCTAACGTCGAAGAGTCATCTCTCGATGCCGCGGCGAGACGTATCATGTGGACCAATCTCCTTGATGTCAAAGTGGAAAATTCCTCTGCTGCGGATGATGCTTCGAAAAAAGAAGTTAACCTCGACGAGTTGGTAGCAACTTATCAAAAGCTTGAAGACGCATCAGTAGCTGAAATAAAGATCAAGGATGGTAAGGCAGTGCTGCTGATGGCGGGCGAACCCGCGTACACTCTCGTCCCCAAGGGTCATGACGAATTTCGCGTAGTGGAGTTAGAGGCGTCGTACAGCGTTCGCGTCAAGCGAGACGGTTCCGGCAAAGTCGCAGGCGTAATTTTAGTCGAACCTGAGGGCACTGAGGAACTCAAGCGCATGAATAAAACTGCCAAAGCGCTGGTTCCCCGCATGCCGGTGAAGAACCTGATGCAACACATGATTGCCGCGGCTGGTGGAGAAGCAAACCTCCGCAAGCACATTTCGATGCAGGCATCAATTGCAGTCGACTTCGAGAACCAGGGTGTCAGCGGTTATGGCTCGATCTCCTCACGGGCTCCGAACTCTCTGTCTGCCGAAACGACCTTGACCGCGCTCGGCAAAACGATTGGAACTACTCGCGAATACTTCGATGGCCGCGAGGGAGGTGAAGAGTCGAGCTTTAGTCCGGCGGAAGCCCTGGATGACGCGGCTGTTGAAGTTAAGAAGATCGAGTCTGACTTCCACAACCAGTTGCTCAATTGGACCGGACTGTTTAAGAGCGTGAAGATCGCACACATGTCGAACATCGGACCTGAGCGAGTCTACGTTGTGGAAAAGATTGCTGCAAACGGAACGTCGGTGGTTGACTATGTCTCAGCGAAATCATTCAACTTGCTGCGCCGCGAAACGATCGAGGCGCCGGGTTCAGACACGATCATCGAGTCCTTCAGTGATTTCAGAATAGTGGACAATGTGCGCGTACCTTTCAGGACGGTCCAGCACACCGAGGAGTTTGGAGACGTCACCATCCAGATCAAAAAGCTCCGGTTCAATGTCGACATCGCCGACGAAGTTTTCCGCGCGCACGCGAATGAGAAATCGTCTCAGCTTCCGTAGCTAACCATCTCACCTGCCTTTTGAGGCAGAGCCGTCGTAAACACAACTTCAATAACGACACAATCAATCATCTCGTCTCGGCTGTCCGGGCTCGGAGACGCTGTCGGAGAATAAATCATGTACGCAGGTATCCTCTCGACTATCGGTAACACGCCCCTCGTAAGACTCGCGCAAATCTTCAAAGAGGTGCCGTTTCAGGTCTATGCGAAGCTCGAGGCGTTCAATCCCGGAGGCAGTATCAAAGACCGGGCAGCGCTCAACATCATTCGGCAGAGCCTGGAAAATGGCGACATCAACGAGCGTACGACAGTCATCGAGTCCAGCTCCGGCAACATGGGTATCGGCCTGGCCCAAACATGCGCCAGCCTTGGCCTGCGCTTCATCTGCGTCATCGATGCTAAAACCACGCGACAGAATGTCGAGATCTTGAAAGCGTATGGCGCTGAGGTCGATCTGATCTCGACACCGGATCCGGAGACAGGTGAGTTCCTCCACGCGCGCATCAACCGCGTGAAGTACCTGCAAGACACAATCCCCAACAGCTTCTGGCCCGATCAGTACACCAATCTCAACAACGCTCTGGCCCATCATCAGACGATGCGCGAGATCGGAGATGAACTGGGCCAGGTCGATTACCTGTTCTGCGCTACGAGCACGTGCGGAACGCTCCGCGGATGTGCCGAGTACGTGCAGCAACACGACTTGAGAACTCACGTGATCGCGGTCGATGCACTCGGCAGCGTCATCTTCGGTGGGCACTCGTGCAAGCGACTGATTCCGGGTCACGGAGCGGCAGTTAGACCACAGCTTTTCCAGGACGATCTGGCGGAGAGGTGCATTCAAGTTTCCGATCTCGATTGCATCGTCGGCTGTCGTCGACTAGTGAAGCAGGAAGCAATTTTAGGCGGCGGATCGTCAGGGGCCGTGCTGATGGCGATTGACTCAATCAAGCTCGACATCGAGCGCGGCGCCAACTGTGTTCTCATCTTTCCTGATCGCGGAGAAAGGTATCTCGATACGATCTATTCAGACCATTGGGTGAAGAGTCACTTCGGTGACGTTGCACACCTTTGGGAAACATCCGAGATGATAGAAATATGCGCAGCGATGACTTATTAATACTCAAGGGCAACGAAGTCCTTTCACTGCTCGAAGGGCGTGAGCTGGAACTCATTCAAAGTGTGCGGCAGGCTTACGAGGTCCATGCTCGAGGGCAAACCTCGCTGCCACATTCGACCTTTCTACTGTTTCCCCAGGCGCCGCGTAATCGCATCATCGCGCTGCCGTCGTATCTGGGTGACGGATTTCAGATCGCGGGTATGAAGTGGATCGCTTCATTTCCCGGCAACCACGAAGTCGGTTTGGACCGTGCCTCAGCGGTGATGATTCTGAACTCCGCGAAGACTGGAGTCCCAACGGCAATCTTCGAAGGCTCGATCATCAGCGCGAAGCGAACAGCAGCGAGTGCGGCGCTGGCCGCAAGCTGCTTGCATCGAGGAAACAGTTCGCTTGCAGTGGGAATCATTGGTTGTGGGTTGATCAATTTCGAGATCGTGCGTTTTCTGCGGGCGGTGTTTCCTGAGTTGCAGCGTTTGCTGGTGTTCGATACAACTCCGGTTAAAGCAGTCCAGTTTAGTGACAAGTGCCACGCTTTGGATCCGCGGATATCGGTCAGTCGCGCAGACGATATCGACGCTGTGCTGCAAAACACATCGCTGATCTCTTTCGCCACCACGGCCAGTCAGCCGCACGTCGGCGAACTGGCCCAGTCTCGCGAACCCCGGACGATTCTGCACATTTCTCTGCGCGATCTGGCGCCGGAGCTGATCTTGTCGTGTGACAACCTCGTCGACGACAGCGATCACGTGAGTCGCGCCCAGACGTCGATCCATTTGGCGGAGCAACTTTGCGGACACCGACACTTCATCAGAGCCAGTTTGGGTGACGTTCTTTTAGGCAGGGCGCAACCGCGCAACGACAACAACTCAACCCTCGTCTTTAGTCCGTTTGGACTCGGGATCCTGGACATAGCTGTCGGCAAACTCGTTTACGAACGCGCGTTGGAGGCAGAGTGTGGCACCGTCATCGATTCTTTTCTGCCAGTGCCATGGCTGCAACGAACTGAACCGCAAGCGTCGTGATTTAGATTTGAACTCACATTCGGAAGAAGGAGAAAAACATGAGCAGAGATGAGACCGAGGACACTACCATTTACAAGGTGGTCCTTAACCACGAAGAGCAGTATTCAATTTGGCCGGCTGATCGAGAAAATCCGCTGGGTTGGGTCGATGCCGGCAAGACTGGGACTAAAGCCGAATGCCTCGCTTACATAAAAGAGGTGTGGACCGACATGCGTCCATTGAGTCTCAGAAAACAGATGGAGCAAGCGGCCTCGCAATCGTGATCGCCGGTTTGAGCCGGTTGACGACCATGTTATCAAAGCGCATGATCAGTGAGACGCGAGCCCTATCAATTCACCTTCCAGCGGGATCAATGAAAGGAGCAACATGAAAAGAGCTACAGCTTTGGTTTTGACGATCTTATTCCTCGGGATATTCCATTCCGCACTTGCTCAAAAGACGGAAACTCCCAATGCAGCCAAACTCAATGCTGAGGGAAATGAGGCCCTCGAGTTGATGGTCAAAGGAGATTTTGACACCCTGTACAGCCGCCTTAACGAAGCCAGTCAAAAAGAGTTGCCGCCTGCGAAGCTTAAGGAGTTTTGGGGGTCCGTCGTGGCTGAAGCCGGCCAATTCCAAAAGGTTTTGAATAGCGAAGTGAAGGAAGGCGCTAAAAACTCAGTGGTCTTCCTAAAGTGCCAATTCGAGAAGGGGACCCTGTACTTCCGCTTCGGAATTAATTCCGAGCACAAAATCAGCGGTATGACCGTTGACGCTCAATAGCGATCATGTAAATCCTGTGAAGCTTACTTTTCGCGCGCAGGCACGAGAACTCGTTTTACAGGATTTGCAGGATTACCCACCAAGATCCCGCGCTGCGCTTGAAGCGGGACTCGCACAACGACAATGAACCTACACGAACAAAAAGAATTGCTTATCTCTCCGTATGGCGAACAGCTTGTAAACCTGATGGTGCCTCGCGAGGCCCGCGAAGAGTCAGTCGAGCGTGCTTCATCGTTACCTCGCCTGCAACTTTCGCCACGGAACATTTGTGATCTCGAACTGCTTGCAACCGGCGCGTTCTCGCCGCTCGATCGCTTTCTCGGTAAGGACGACTACGAACACGTGGTCGGCGAGATGCGTTTGGCTTCCGGAAAGCTCATCTCGATTCCGCTCACGTTATCCGTCGCACCGCAGAACGCGATCCATCTCGATGGTGAGCTTGCACTCACCGACCAGCAAAACCACCTGCTCGCGATCATGCGCGTGGAAGAAATATACGAGTGGGATCTGCAAACCGAAGCGCAACAGGTCTACGGAACCACTGATCTGCGTCACCCACTCGTCGCGGAGATGCACTCGTGGGGTCGATATAACATCAGTGGACCACTGCGAATGCTGGCGTTGCCGCGTTACTACGATTTCCGCGCTCTCCGGCTCACGCCCGCCGAAGTGCGCGAACGCCTCACCGCGCTCGGGCACCGCAACGTTGTCGCATTTCAAACGCGCAACCCGTTGCATCGAGCTCATGAAGAGTTAACAGTGCGCGCCGCGCAAGCGATCGACGGCACTCTGTTGTTGCACCCTGTTGTCGGACTCACCAAACCCGGAGATATCGATCATTACACACGCGTGCGTTCGTACAGCGTCCTCGCCGAGCGCTATTACGATCGGCAGCGCACGCTATTAGCGTTGTTGCCGCTCGCGATGCGCATGGGTGGACCACGAGAAGCTCTCTGGCATGCGATCATACGCCGCAACTTTGGTGCGAATCATTTGATAGTCGGACGAGATCACGCGAGCCCCGGTCGCGATTCACAGGGCAAACCGTTCTATGGTCCATACGACGCGCAGGAGTTGATGACGAAGCACGCCGAGGAGTTGGGCGTTCGTCCACTAACGTTCAACGAGATGGTTTATCTGCCGGAAGAAGACCGCTACGAAGAATCGACTCGAGTTCCTGCGGGGAAGCGAATCGCCTCGCTTTCGGGAACCCAGGTTCGCGAACAGTATCTGCAAAGCGGTGTGAAGCTGCCGTCGTGGTTTACGCGGCCGGAGGTGGCGTCAATTCTGGCAGAGTCGCATCCGCCGCGGCATCAGCACGGGTTTTGTATTTGGTTCACCGGATTGAGCGGGGCAGGGAAGTCGACGACAGCCGATATCCTCGCCGCGATGCTGCTCGAATATGGACGGCGAGCGACGGTGCTCGACGGCGATGTAGTGCGGACACACCTGTCTCGGGGCCTCGGCTTCAGCAAGGAAGATCGCGACATCAACATTCGCAGAATCGGATATGTGGCATCCGAGATTGTGCGACACGGAGGCGGCGTGATCTGCGCCGCGGTCAGTCCTTATCGGGCGACGCGTAACGAGTGCCGGGCCATGGTGGGGAACGAACTGTTTATCGAGGTGTTCGTCGACACGCCGTTGGAAGTATGCGAAGAACGTGATCCCAAGGGTATGTACCGGCAGGCGCGCGAAGGCAAAGTGAAGAACTTCACCGGCGTCGATGATCCATACGAGGCGCCGCTCGAACCTGAAATCGTGATCGATACTGTCCGCTCCACCGCCGAAGAAAATGCCGAGCAGATTCTCGCCTATCTGCTGGACCAAAAATTCATCGTTCCTTCAGTGGCAGAATACCTCGAGCTTACTCCCAATGAGGAGAGCATCGAGACGATGGTCTCGTAAAGATCTGCCACCGCCAACGCCCCCTTCAATTCTGCGGGCGCGCCTAACCCACCCCACACAACAACCGCCGGCCTGTGGCAAAACAGGGCACGTTCGTTTACCGCCACTCGACTCCATATTTCTGGATTTCCTTGGAGTCTTCGGATGGTCCCCTTCTAACGAAGTTTTTGCGGAACACAGAAAAATGCATTCGACAGCCGCTATTTTGAATCGGCGTCGTGTTGGTTTCGACACAAGCGGCAAGGAATAGCAGTTGCAAATTGGAAATCAGTCTCCCGGGCTTCCACCATCACTAAAAGGAATTCATATGAAAAACCTAGCAATACGCAGATTCGTCTGGGTGTTTCTTTTCGCGGTGAGCTGCGTTTTTTCAGCCCATGGCCAGGCGACAACTGGCGGCATCCGCGGTGTAGTTACAGATCAAAACGGAGCGGTTGTCTCCGGGGCGCAAGTAACTCTCACCAGGAAATCCACCGGCGGAACTCAGACAGCCCAGACGAGTAGCTCGGGCCAGTTTGAGTTCACGAACTTACAGCCGGGCGACGATTATAGTGTTTCAGTTGAAGCACAGAACTTCAAAAATATGTCCCTCACCGACGTCAGGGTAAGCGTGAATCAAACTACCGATTTGCCAGTGCAACTTGCTCCAGGGTTGGTTACCGAGATTGTTACTGTCACAGCCGGCGGAGTCGAGTTGGTTGACACGACGTCAGCAAACTTGTCCAAAGCTTTCAGCAGCAGACAGGTAGTAGAGCTCGCTCAAACGACTGCCGGTCCGGCGGGAAGTCCTGCCGGCGTGAACAATCTTGCGCTGCTTGCTCCGAATGTAACCAGTTCCGGCGGAGTCGGCGTAGGCACGGGAGGTTCTGTCGGCGGACAGCGCCCGCGCAACAACAACTTCATGGTCGACGGTGTTGACAACAACGACAAGTCGATTACCGGTCCGCAGTCCTATATCTCTCCGGATGAAGTAGCAGAGTTTACTTTGCTGCAAAATCAATTCTCAGCGGAATTCGCGCGATCAAACGGCGGCAATTTTTTGACGGTAACGAAGAGCGGCACCAATGATTTCCACGGTACGGCTTACGGCTTCTTCCGCAACCGCTATTTGAATGCGCTCGACACAATTCAAAAGAACGCTGGTGTTACTCGAAACCGGGAGGACGGCGATCTCTTCATGCCGCGTACGGATTACTTCCGCGGCGGTTTCAACATTGGTGGACCAGTTGTGATGCCGCATTTCGGCGAGGGTGGTCCAGGATTCACACTCGGCAGGGACAAACTATTCTTCTTTACTTCCTACGAGAGAATCCAAACGGGAAGTGCGGCGAGTTCCGGAGGCATTGTGACTCCTACCGCTGCCGGTTTCGCAACTTTAAGGACAATTCCAGGATTGTCGGCAACTAACCTGGGAGTTTTCAATGAATTCGTTCCTGTAGCTCCTGTCAACGATCAGGAAACGATTTCAGTGCTCGGTCGCGATATCCCGGTAGGTAATGTCTCTTTTGCTGCACCGAACTTTTTCAAACAGAATCACTCGGTAATCAACTTCGATTACCTGCAGAATGCGGCAACGCAGCATCACATCCGTTTCACTTTCACGAACGGAGCGGACATCGATAACACTGCAAACCTGCCGGTGTTCTTCGTCGCCTTGCCGACCAAGCAGCGACTGTTTTCTTACACACTCATTCACAATTTCTCCGAGAAATTGATCAATGAGACACGTCTTGCGTTTCGTCGTTCGTCTCAAAACTTCCCGGTTCCAGGGTTCAATTTTCCGGGACTTACAGTCTTTCCAAACATTGCACTCGACGACCTAGGTCTGAACATTGGACCCGATCCAAATGCTCCACAATTTGGAATTGAGAACAACTATCAAATTGTCGATAACATGACCTGGTTGCGCGGCAATCACACGTTCAAGTTCGGCGGCGACTTTCGTTGGATCATTTCTCCACAGAGCTTTTCGCAACGCGTTCGTGGAGACTATGAATATCTGTCAACCGAACAATTCCTGCTGGACCTGTCGCCGGATGCGTTTGGTGAGCGTAATGCGGGCAATAACATCTACTATGGAAATCAGAAGGTGCTGTACGCGTTTGCTCAAGATGACTGGCGCATTCGTCCAAACTTTACGTTTAACCTGGGCGTCAGTTACTCCTATCAACAAGTGCCTTTAGGCGCGAGAACGAGTCAGGCGCTGAACGCTATTTCGACTGTCCCAGGTTTACTGGAGTTTCGTGAACCAAAAGCACAGACGAAAAACTTTGCACCAAAGATAGGATTTGCATGGTCACCTGATTACAAAGAAGGATGGCTCGGAAGTCTCTTTGGCTCAGGTGGAAAGAGCTCGTTCCGTGCAGGATTTTCGATGGGTTATGATTACATTTTCGATAATCTGTACATCCTCTCGAACCCGCCGCAACTGCAGCAGACAAATGACGTCGATACTACACTGGCTCCGACTCCAGGCTTTTTGGCAAGCGGCGGCCTTCCGGATACTCCAGTCGCGATAACTGATCCCGATGTTGCTCGAGAAAACACCGGGGCCTTTATTCCCGATCAGGAAATTCCCTATTCGTTGACCTGGACCACCAGCTTTCAACGACAGTTTGGCGCTGACTGGGCATTCGAGTTGCGCTATGTAGGCACGCGTGGCGTTCACTTGCTGTCGCAGAATCGAATCAATCGACAAGCGAAAGTGGCGCCGGAGGAGGGTCGTCCTGGTTTACCGACCTTTTTTACCGCGCCGTCTCAAGCGGCGCTTGACGCCTTGACGTTGAATCTGGATCAAATCAACGCGCGTTCGAGCTTCGTGCCTCGTTACGCAGCCGCCGGCTTTAACGGCGCCAGCGTGGTTGCGTTCCTTTCGGACGGTAATTCTTCCTATCACGGTGGATCCGCTCAGCTAAGTAAACGCTTTTCTCGTGGTCTCCAAATGACCGCAGCGTACACGCTGAGTCACCTGATTGATGACACCACTGCGGAAGTGTTTTCCACTGTACTGTCGCCTCGACGCGTAGAGGATTTCCAGAACCTGCGCCGGGAACGGGCCAGTTCCGCTCTCGATCACCGTCACCGGTTTGTGACGTCGTGGATTTACGAGGTGCCGTGGTTTTCGAAGAGTAACGGTCTCACTAAGACGCTCCTGGGCGGCTTTAACCTCGCCGGAACTTATACCTATGAGACTGGCGAGCGGATAACGGTGCGAAGCGGGAACGATGCGAATCTAAACGGAGACAACGCCGGAGACCGCGCGATTCTCAATCCAAATGGAACCGAGGGCGTTGGTAGTTCGGTGACACCGTTATGTCGAATAAGCGCGTGCACCTTTGACGAGGACGGGAATGTCATCGGAACTGTAGTAGGGTATCTCGCGAACAATCCGAATGCTCGTTACATTCAAGCTGGTGCCGGAGCTCAGTCTACCATTGGGCGGAATACGTTCCTGTTGCCGCCGATTAACAATTTCGATTTTTCGATTTTCAAGAACTTCCGGATCGGAGAAACGAAATACTTCCAGGTTCGCGCTGATTTCTTCAATGCGTTCAATCATCCGCAGTATGTACCGGGTTCAGTTAATAGTGTGGATCCGGTGGGTACGACGGGTTTGACAACTCTAAATCAGGTGACACCACTCACTCTCGATTTTCTGAATCCATCCACGGTATTGAGCAGCAATCCTCGGGTGATCCAACTTGCGGCGCGGTTTAATTTCTAAACACGCCATTCAAGACATTCACATTTGTCCAAGGTGGCGATGAAATATCGCCACCTTTTTCTTTTGCAATGGTCGAGTTAAAGCATTCGAAGGAGTGACGAAATGTCGTACGCAACGAGATTTCAGCTGCTGCTGATTGTTCTGGCGCTGGCGGGTTCCTTTAGCGGCGTTCAGGCACAGGGTCGTGGTGTTAATGCTGAACGTGCTCGCGCCATTGAGCGTGCTGAGATGGACAGGTTGTTGCTCTGGGCGATACCTAAAGATAAGGAATCTGAATCCGCGCGAGTGAATCGTTTCAAAAGGATCAAAGACGACTTCAGAGACTTGCAGTCACTGAATAACAAGATGATGGCCGACGCGTGGCTGCAAGATACGTTGGATTATTCGTCTATAGGCGACATGGTTTCCAAGATTCGAAGCAAGGCCAACGATCTCAAAGATGGCCTGTCGTTGCCCGAGTCTGAAAAGCCTCAAACAGCTTTGAAGGCGCCGGCAGTCACGACAGTTCGACAGTTTCGTGAGGAACTTCTGCTGCTTGATAAAACCATAATGCGGTTTGTAACCAATCCTGTTTTCCAGGCGATAAACGCGGTGGATGTCAACCAGGCGAAAAAGGCGAGCGAAGATCTTGAACACGTACTCCTGCTAACCGTCGATCTCAAACAGAACGCACAAAAGCTCCGGAAGAGTGCTCAGTAACGTCAGCCCTGATGTTACGTTCCGGCAGAACTGTTTCGGTCGATTCACACCGTCCAGTGCGCAGCGCGCCACTCCAAACCGTGATGGGCTTTGCCTCAAAACTCCAAGATATTCTTGGAGACAGTCAGTACAGGGAGCGGTAGCGACCTTGTCAACGATTGGAGTCAAAATCTTTAGGAAATACCGCTTGCTGATCACTGACCAGGTCGCTACCGCTCCCTGTACTGACC
>JBKPPH010000314.1:0-14358 GCA_046733535.1 Acidobacteriota bacterium | reverse complement strand
TAACTACAAGCACCCCGATTGGTACGGTAACGACTATGAGCCCGGTCGTTACTTGATGGGCCTGATCATGAAGGTGGACCGCGCGCGCAACGAAGCCACCGTTCGCTTCGGCAACTTCACCGCGACTGTGACTCCAGCCGAAATGGGTTGGGGCAAGCGACAACCGAAAGATGAGTTCAAGAATGGTTATCTCGCTGAGTTCGAGATCAAGGAAGTAGACGAAAAGAACCGGCGTTTGAAAGTTGAACTGTCGCAAGTTCCAGCTGTGCAGGGCGCGATGATGACGCTGAACGCCAAGACCGGCGAAATCGTGACGATGGTTGGCGGCTACGATTTCTACACCAACAAATTCAACAACGCGACACAGGCTTATCGCCAGACCGGTTCGGCTTTCAAACCTTTCATCTACACGGCCGCTGTCGAGTGGGGCATGACTCCTGATACCATGGTCAGTGGAGCACCGATCAAGATCGGTGATTGGCAGCCGCACAACTACGACGGTTCGCTTGGTAGCGGTGATCTACCGATGAAAACGGCCCTCGCAAAGTCGATGAATATTCCGGCGGTGCATCTGCTGCAAACAGTCGGTATTCAAACAGGTGCGCAGATGGTCCGTCGTTTCGGTATCAAAGTCCCGATGTCGCCGTACCTGCCCTCAGCGTTGGGCGCGACCGAAGTGCCACTCGATCAAATGGTGTCGGCTTATTCGGCTTTCCCAAACAAAGGCATTCGCGTCGAGCCCCATTTGATTCGTCGTGTTCTCGATCGCGATGGGGCGACGCTCGAAGAGTGGGAGAGAACTACTTACAAAGTGATGGATCCATACGTCGCGTTGACGATGGTTTCGATGATGCGGGGTGTCGTGACTGGCGGAACGGCGACCGCAGCGAACGTGCTCCCGCATCCTGTCGCCGGCAAGACGGGCACTGTGAACGACCATACCGACGTTTGGTTCCTCGGTTACACACCGACTTACGTTACCGGCGTCTGGATGGGATATCCCGGAAAGAAGAGACCGCTGGGCGAAGACATGACGGGCGCGAAGGGCGCATTGCCGATGTTCGTGGAATTCATGAAGACATTCCTGCAGGACAAGCCGAAGGAAGAGTTTCCGAAAGCTCCGGAGATGCCGGAAGACATGCGCGAGCTTTACCGCCAACGGCAGCGTGAACTGGCCGCCGAGCGTGCCGAAATGGCAGCAAAGGCTGAAGAGAACGAGGATGAGAACGCCTTGCCGCCGAGCGCAACCACGCAACCCAAACTGGAGCAGATGACTTTGCCGCCACCGCCAAAGGCAGACGACGCTCCGGCGAATCCACAACCCAAGCCTGAAGCCGCAACGCCAAAGGTCGACACACCGCCACCCCCGGCAACCCGACCACGTGAAGCTGAGCCTGCGAAGAAGAAAGGCAAGAAAGGCGACGGCTAAGAGTAAACAACAGCGAAGCGAGATTCAGAAGTATTTATGCATGCAGCCGATTAGACAAGCTTGTCGTAATCCGCGTGTGAGCCAATCCAAAACCAAACAATTGCTTCGGAGCTGTCCAGTCCAAGCGCCCGATAGTGAGCTCCTACGCGCACCGACCAGAGCCGATCAATTCTTTTAAGATGTAGTGACGGAATGATGAGGATTAGCCTTGAGCAACTCAAAATTTTTATCAGCGAGCTGGCGCACAGCCTCTGGTAGATTGCGGTAGTGACGCCAGAACCGCGGTGAGGCTAGATGCTTCACAACGAATCACAGCGACCGGACTCGAGATCTTTTTCAGCTTCCTCCAGCAAAGAATTCAAGCGTCCTGCTTTCAAATCCTGCTCGACCTGACTGTCCCAGAGCTGTGCGTGAAATTCTTCAAACCATTCAGCTAACTCCGCTACTTTAGCAGGCGGCAATTGCGTGATGGCGGACTCGATTTCTTTAACATCCATCGTCCGCAGTCTAACGCACCCTCGTGAATCATCAACCGTTAACCTACAAAAAGGGTTCAACAAGCCAACCTAAGTTTGCAGGTGGTACACTTTCGCGCATGCCACGCATCGTTTCGTTTCTTCCTTCGGCAACTGAAATGGCCTGCGCGCTCGGGCTTGCCGACTCGATCGTGGGTATTACGCACGAGTGCGACTATCCTCCCGAAATAAAAAGCAAGCCAGTCGTCGTGCGCAACGTGTTGCCGCTCGAAAGAATGAGTCAGAGCGAGATCGATCGCGCGGTGGCGGAGCGAATACGTGAAGGACAGAGCCTGTACCAGATCGACGAAGACCTGCTGCGCGAACTCGCACCCGATCTGATTCTCACACAGAACCTTTGCCAGGTTTGCGCGCCATCCGGAAACGAAGTTTCTCAAGTTATCAAGGCGCTGCCCAAAGCGCCTGAGATTCTCTGGCTCACACCACAATCGCTCAGCGAGATCTTCGACAACGTCCGCGAACTCGGCGCCGCAACAGATCGCACGGCAGAAGCCGGAAGCCTGGTAAACGACTGCCTCGCTCGCCTCCAAAATCTATCTGATCGAACGAAAACGATCCCTCACAAACCACGCGTCTTCTGCATGGAGTGGCTCGATCCGGTTTACGCGAGCGGGCACTGGGTACCGGAGCTAGTGAAGATCGCAGGCGGGGTCGACGAGTTAGGACGTGAACGCGGTGAGTCGGTACGCGTCTCCTGGGAAGAGGTCACCGCGTGGGCGCCGGAAGTTCTCGTAATCATGCCGTGTGGCTTCAATCTTCAGCAGACGATGAAGCAGATTTGGAGTGTTTTCGGCTATCAGAACTCGCCATTCTTTGATCTGCCCGCGGTACGAAACGGCCGTGTCTACGCAGTCGACGCGAATTCATATTTCGCGCGGCCAGGTCCACGCGTGGTGGAAGGCGCGGAGTTGCTGGCTCAACTGATTCATCCCGAGTTGTTTGAAGTAACAGACCCGAATGCGTTTCAGCCAGTCGACGTTGCTTTACTCAAAGGCTCACTCACGGAAGGCCGAGACTACTACACCGAAAACGGCGTCATGGTCTTCACTGCGAGCTACCTTCAACGTCGCGGTTACTGCTGCGGGAGCGGCTGCCGTCACTGCCCTTACTAACCGCAAAGAGCCGCGCTCTGAGGCTGTACCTTTTTTCCTCACTGTGTCTATACTGTCACGTCTCCCATCCGAAAATTTGAATAGATTGGAAGTACCCCTATGCGCGACTTCATCACTCCCATCCTTGCGCTGGTCGTCGCCACCACGCTGCTTGCTACTAACATCACCAAAAACTCGAATGCAATGACAGAAGAAAACCCTTTGCTCGCGAAGTGGGAAGGTCCTTACGGCGGTGTCCCGCCCTTCGATCGCGTGCAAATACCACTGTTCAAACCGGCACTCGAAGCCGCCATGGCCGAAGCGCTCGCTGAGACGGATCAGATCGCCAAGAATCCCGCTCCGCCTGATTTCGAAAACACGATCGCAGCTCTCGAACGCAGTGGCCACACCATGGAACGCGTGAGCGTGTTGTATGGCGTTTGGGGCTCGACAATGAGTAGTCCTGAATATCAGGCGGTCCAACGCGAGATGGCGCCCAAGCTCGCCGCTTTTTACGATCAGGTCCAGCAGAACGCAGCAATCTTCAAACGCATCGACGCCATTTACAATTCCCCGGCCAAAGCGAAGTTGACGCCGGAACAGCAACGCCTGATTTGGTTTTATTACACCACCTGGGCTAGCGCCGGCGCCCGTTTGAACCCGGAGGCCAAAAAACAACTATCAGATATCAACCAGCAACTCGCCAGCCTCTTCACGAGGTTCAGTCAAAACGTGCTCGCCGAGGAGAACGATCAATTCATCGTGCTCAAGAGTGAAGACGAACTTGCGGGATTGCCGCAATCGTTGCGCGATGCTGCCGCCGCAGCGGCCGAGACGAAGAAGCAACCCGGCGCGTGGGTGATCATGAACACGCGTTCATCAATCGATCCCTTTTTGACCTACTCTGACCGTCGCGACCTGCGCGAAAAAGCGTGGCGCATGTTCATCAATCGCGGCGACAACGGCGGCGAACACGACAACAACGCCATCATCACCGAGATCCTGCAACTGCGCGCCCAACGCGCCAAACTCCTCGGCTATCCGACACACGCGCATTGGCGCCTCGAAAACCAGATGGCAAGGACGCCAGAACGCGCGATGGAGTTGATGGAAGCTGTGTGGAAACCTGCTGTTGCTCGCGTACATGAAGAAGTTGCCGACATGCAGGCGCTCGCCGATAAAGAAGGCGCGAAGATCAAGATCGAACCGTGGGACTATCGTTACTACATGGAGAAGGTCCGCAAGGCCAAATACGATCTCGACCAGAACGAGATAAAGCCTTACCTGCAACTCGAGAAGCTGCGCGAAGGCATCTTCTGGGTTGCCGGTGAACTCTTCAACTTCAACTTCACACCCGTGACAAACGTGCCGGTGGCCCATCCGGACGTTCGCGTCTGGGAAGTCACTGACAAGACTTCCAAAAAACACATCGGTCTTTGGTATTTCGATCCGTACGCCCGCGAGGGCAAACGCTCGGGCGCGTGGATGAATGCGTACCGCACGCAGGAACGCGTCAATGGCGAGGTCACGACAATCGTTTCGAACAATGCGAATTTCGTGAAAGGAAAGCCGGGCGAACCAGTCCTAATCTCCTGGGACGACGCAACCACGATGTTCCATGAGTTTGGACACGCTCTGCATGGTTTGAACTCAAACGTCACGTATCCCTCATTGGCGGGAACAAACGTTCCGCGCGACTACGTCGAGTTTCCGTCGCAGCTTCTCGAACACTGGCTCGCGACGCCGGAAGTGCTTCAGCGTTTCGCGCTTCACTACGAAACAGGCAAACCGATTCCGCAAGCTCTGGTTGACAAGATCATTCGCTCCAAAACGTTCAATCAGGGATTCGCGACAGTCGAATACTTATCGGCAGCATTGGTTGACATGAAGCTGCACCTGGCCGGCGATCGCAAAATCGATCCTGACGCGTTCGAGCGCGAGACACTGGCGCAGCTAGGCATGCCGAAAGAGATCGTGATGCGACATCGCCTGCCTCACTTCCTGCATGTCTTCTCGAGTGATTCGTATTCGGCTGGTTACTACAGCTACCTGTGGGCGGACGTGCTCACGGCGGATGCGTTTGGAGCTTTTATGGAAGGCAAGGGACCGTACGATCACGCAGTGGCGGAGCGACTGCGCAAGTACATCTTCTCCATCGGCAACACTGTCGATCCGGCTGAGGCGTATCGCGCGTTCCGCGGACGCGATCCGAAGGTCGACGCGTTGATGAAAAAGCGCGGCTTCCCGACGAAGAGCTAACCACGGATTACACGGATGGTCGGACACGGATAAGAATTTATCTGTGTCGATCCGTGCTTTTTAAAATCCGTAACATCAGCGGCTAATCAAAGTCTTGACGTTGCTATCGCCAAGCAGTGTATCGAGGCGCTGACGCAGTGCTTCGAGTTGTTGCTTGAGTAGCGCATGCACCTCACGCTGTTGCTTCGTTGGTCCAAAGTCTCCACTCGCAAGTCCACTCGCGAGATAGTTGATCTTCGTCAGTAACTTCGGCGGCCAGCGCACGGTGTCCTGGCCCTGCCCCGTCAGTTTCAGTTGAATCAAATCGTCTTCGATGTCGATCAACTTCTTATCGAGGTCGTCGGCGGCAGACTTCATGGGTCCAGAATCCGAGACCAATTTAAGAAGTTGACTGCGAATAAGCTCAATTTGGTTGACCATCCGAGCGCCAGCCTCGAGATCGCTGCGCAACTCCAGCATCATCGTCGTTTGCGAATTGATGTCTGCGTCAGTGCCGCCGGAATTTGGATCCTTTTTCACTACGAGCGGCTGACTCAACTCACCGCCCGCTGCCGAAAGCTTTACCGTGTACGTGCCGGGCGGCAACAAAATGGACATCCGCGGCGCGCCGGGAGCGCTCCTGGTTCCATCCGATCCGACCGTGATCTCGGGTGCGTATAGCGGACTCGTTCGCATTCGCACCTCGGTGGTCTGTTCGCCTTCGAGATTCCAGGTAACGCGATTGAGTCCGACGTTTTTTGTTCCGGTAAGAGTTCGGACGGTCTGGCCCTTCGCGTCCTCGATCCTGATGCGTACGTCACCGGCCGGTGCCGATTTCAAGTAGTAACTGATCTCGGCTCCGTAGGGCGGGTTCTGTCCGGCTGAAGGATCGTCAGACATCGTCACGGGCACGGTACCGGGTCTGAAGCGATAAGTCGCATGCGGCGGAAACAGGTGCGCGCTCGAATCGCGCACTGTTTGGTTCATCTGTTGGATCGGCGTGAGGTCGTCGAGAATCCAGAAGCCGCGTCCGTAAGTCGCGATTACGAGGTCGTTGAAATGCTCCTGCACCGCGATCCAGTAGACCGGCGCGCGCGGCAGGTTACCTTGCAACGGTTCCCACTTCTCGCCGTCGTCGAATGAAACGTACAGCCCGTTCTCTGTCCCAACGTAAAGCAACCCTGCGCGCACCGGATCTTCACGAACGCAGTGCGCATAACTCAACATGCTGTGCGGAATGCCGTTGGTGATCGCTTTCCACGTCTTGCCGTAGTCTTTCGTTTTGTAGATGAAGGGATCGCGATTATTCACCTGGTGGAAATCGACCGTGAGATAAGCGGCGCCGGGTTCGTAGCGCGAAGGCTCGATGTTGCTGATCGTCCCCCACTGCGGCAGGTTTGGAATGTTCTTCGTTACGTTCATCCAGTTCTTGCCGCCGTCGCGTGTTAGCTGGACCAGGCCGTCGTTGGTTCCGACCCAGATCAGTCCTTTTTCTTTCGGCGACTCGGCGATCGCGTAGATAGTTGAAAAATACTCGACGCCGATGTTGTCACCCGTCAAACCACCCGAAAAGCCCTGTTTGCTCTTGTCATTCGTGGTCAGGTCGGGACTGATGACCTGCCAACTCTGCCCGTCGTCAGTCGTCTGGTGAACATACTGGCTGCCTACATAAAGCTTCTTGTGATCGTGCGGCGAGATGGTCAACGGAAACGTCCAGACAAACCTGTACTTCAAGTCGGCTGCAGGCGAGCCATTCGTTTGATCGGGCCACACTTCCACGCGGCGCATCTGACCGTTGCGCAGATCAAAACGTTCGACAATGCCGCCGATACTGCCCGAACCCGACGCGCTAGACCAGACGATGTTTGGATCAACCGGATCCGGAGTGGCCCATCCGCTTTCTCCACCGCCAACCGACTGCCACGCACTCCGCGGAATCGAATTGCCGCCGATGGTGCGACTCGGCCCGCGATAAGACGGATCGTCCTGTTCGTTGCCGTAGACGTAATAGGGGATCCGATTGTCGAGAGTGACGTGATACATCTGCGCGATCGGAAGTTGGATTCGATACCACGTCTGCGCGCGCGTCGTTGAAATCGACACGCCGCCGTCGTTGGCGACCGCAATTCGGTTTGGATTCGTCGGATCGATCCAGATGTCGTGATTATCGCCGCCGGGACTGCCGCTTCCGATCATCAGTTTGGCCGTTTGACCGCCGTCACTCGAGCGCGCGAAACCAGAGGTTAGATAGTAAGTCTCGTTCTCGTTGTCCGGCGCCACGGCCATGCGAAAGTAGTAGTGCGTACGGCCCCCGAGATTCCGGTCGTAACTGACGAGACGCCACGTTTCGCCGCCGTCATCCGAACGCCACAGCTTGCCGCGATCAGTCTCCTTGCCATTCAGCGGCACGCCGTCGCCGGTTTCGATCAGTGCATAAACGCGCCGTGAATTGCTGGGCGCAATTGCCGGGACGACCTTACCAGTCGTGCGCGTCGGCAGACCGTTGCCCGAAAGGCGTTTCCACGTGGCGCCACCGTCAGTCGACTTAAAAAGTCCACTGCCTGGACCGCCACTCTCGCGGCCCCACGTGTGAATCTCGAGCGGCCACATGCCCGCAAACACAACCTGCGGATTATTCGGATCCATTTCCAGGTGAGAGCAACCAGTGTTCTCGTCCGTGAACAGCACGCGTTCCCACGACTTGCCGCCATCGGTCGTGCGGAAGACGCCGCGATCGGGTTGTGGTCCATAAGCGTGGCCGAGCGCACCGACGAGGACCACGTCCGGATTCTTAGGATCGATTACGACACGACTGATACGTCCGGTATTTTGGAGTCCCATCAGCGTCCACGTCTTACCCGCGTCGACTGATTTGTAGATCCCCTGGCCCACTGAGATATGGCTGCGTATCCACGGTTCGCCTGTGCCGGCCCAGACAATGTTGGGATTAGACGGAGCAATTGCGAGTGCTCCAATCGAGGAGACGGGTTGCGCGTCGAAGATCGATTCCCAATGAACGCCGCCGTCGGTCGTCTTCCAAATGCCGCCGGACGCCGCCCCGACGTAGTAAACATTCGGCTGGCCGGGAATGCCGACGACTGAAGTGAGGCGATTACCGACTGGGCCGATGTGCCGAAAGCGAAGCGCGCCCAGTACGTCTTGTGCTTGTGCGGGAACGCTCGAGAGAACGATCGCGAGCAGTGAAAGAAATAAGATGGTGCGCTTTCGCAGTAGCATGATGAACACCATCCACAGATTACACAGAACGAATCTGTGCAATCCGTGGATGGATTTTTCTCCTTTTATTGTTTAGTGCCTCGGTGGCTAGTTTCTGCGGCCACCCATCAAACGCAAGAGGAAGAAGAAAAGGTTGATGAAGTCGAGATAGAGAGACAACGCGCCGACTACCGCGTACGCTCCCACGCGACCATCAGGCAATGCGACCGCCATGTGTTTGAGACGCTGTGCGTCCCATGCTGTCAGTCCGGTAAACACCACCACGCCGACGACCGCGATCACAAACTGCAACACATCGTTCTGCCAGAATATGCCTACGATCGAGGCGAGGATCACCCCGATCAGGCCCATGAACATAAACTGTCCGACACCGGCCAGACTTCTCTTCGTCAGAGTGCCGAACACGGCCAACGCGCCAAACATTCCCGCAGTAACAATGAACGTCGAGACAATGGATGCGCCAGTATAGACCAGCAGGATCACTGATGTCGTGACTCCTACCATGGCCGAGTAAACCATGAACAGTGCGGCCGCAGTTGCCGGCGCCATCTTTTCCACCCGGGCTGCGAGGTAGAACACGACTCCGAGCTGCCCGAATAGCAGGATGAAAAACAGGATTCGGTTCAACACAAAGGTTTCAATTAAAAACGGCGAAGACGCGACTGCGAGCGCGGTGCCCGAGGTAATCAGCAGGCCGAGAAACATCCAGCCGTAGACTTTGCTCAGAAACGCCGTAACCCGAACGTCGCGGACATCTGCCGGAACATACGAAGCTTGATTCCAACTCATCTTTTAACTCCTTGTTGGGCCGTCCCAACTATTTCGATCGCGTGCATTATAACGAATTATCATTGACACAACACTCGACCTAAAGGAATTATCACTTGACGACCCCCGGCAGAGAATGAAACTTCAGGAGGACCTATGATTAACAGAAGTCTTTTGGCCGTAGCGGCAGTTTTGCTGCTTGCCAGTCCGGCTGTTAGCCAGTTTGGCCAGTCGTCTAACCGGCTGAGTGACCTCACTGCGCGGTTATCACGCGAGGCGGGCGATTTTGCAGATCAGAACTACAACAACTTCTCAAACTCGCGCAGTAATCGAAACGATGTCGAGGCGGTGATGTTGTCGCAGCAGTTTGCAGCGGCAGCACGGATTTTCGACCGGATGGTGGTCGACAGGCGCCGCAACGGAGAACTGCGCGATGCGTTTGACATACTGTCGAATCTCGCGCGGTCAGTCGAACGAAACAACTTCCAACGAAACACCTGGTACAACGTCCAGCGCCTGATGCAGGATATTTCACGCGAGCTCAACAACGATTCGTCGAGCGGCGGACCGGGTGGTCAGTATCCGGATTCAGGCGGTCGCGGCGGGCGCATGACGTGGCGAGGCCGCGTTGACGACGACGTGCGGATCAGGATTCGCGGCGGGTCGGCTGATGTTGAAACCATCGGCGGCACTGAGTACAACGATGGCCAGCCGAACTTCTTCAATTCACTGCCCAATCGACGCGTGACCGTCAGGCTGACTCAGAAGCGAGGACGCGGCGAGATCTTTATCGAGCAACAACCGTCGCGCGAGAACGACTTCACCGCCATTGTTCGCATCAGGGATCCGAGAGGCGGCGCTTCGGAGTACGAGTTCGAGTTGCAATGGTGATCTTCGCCACGGATTTCACGGATAGGTTTTATCTGTGTTCATCCGTGTAATCCGTGGCTCAGTTTTCGATCGTGATTTCATCCACGAAGATCCACGCATCTCCGCCGCTACCGGGATGCCACGACGGGATCTTTCCGAAGTTCAGCGCGCGGATGCGAATGTAGCGTGCAGTTTGAGTTGAGAACGTGACAACGAGGTCCCTGATCACAACACCCTCCTCACGATCCGGGCCTTCGTTAGTAATCGATGCACCGGAAGTAAAAGTCCGGCCGTCACTCGAGAGCTCAATTTCAACGCCCCTCGGCATCCAGATCCACGAGCCGATGTCCTGCAGGAAGCCGGCGCCAACGGTGGAAACAGTTTGCACCCGGCCAAGATCGATTACGGCAACGAAGTCTTTGCCTTGATATCCCTGCCAACCGCCGCCGCTCCAATTCGCAGTGCCGCGAATACCGTCGATGAGGGCGAAGTCTCCGCCGCCTGTGTACTGCGGGCTGTAGCTCGATTGCAAAGTGATCTTCCAGTCGTGTGGAATGCGATGATACTTCGCCGTCGCGACCAGACTGCGCCTGCCATCCGCAGCGATCGCCAACGCTTTCACAGTCGTGTCGGCGTCGATCACAAACGGCTTTGTGAACCGGCGAGAGTTTGAATTCGGTTCTGAACCGTCGGTCGTGTAATAGAGACTCGCGGGACTTGCGCCGATCGCGGCCAGACTGATGTCGAGTCGATCTCTGAATGTCTGTCCGGCAGCTTTGATGATCGGCGCCGGAACAATCTCAGGAGCAACAATGCGCGACACGGGTTCGTTGCCCGCGCCGGTTCCCCACCTCGGATTTGGCCGCGGCCCCATTTGAAAAACGAGTTCGCCGCCCGCCATCAGATCGTCGTGCACGATAAACGACTTGTTGTAGGCTCGCCCGTTCAGCGTCGCCGATTGAATGTAAGCATTGCGATCCGAAACATCGACGGCGCGGATTAGAAACGACTTGCCATTCTCGAGATTGAAACGCGCCTTCGGAAACAGCGGCGATCCGATCGCATAGATTTTCGAACCGGGAGTCACCGGATAAAATCCGGCGGCGCTCAACACGTACCACGCAGACATCTGTCCACAGTCTTCGTTGCCGATGAGTCCGTCAGGTTCGGGCTTGTAGAACTCGTTCGTGATCCGGCGCACGCGCGACTGCGTTTTCCACGGCTGGCCCACGTAGTTGTAAAGATAAGCCATGTGATGGCTCGGCTCGTTGCCGTGCGCGTACTGCCCGATCAGACCGGTGATGTCTGCCTGTTCGCGTCCGGTGGTGCGGCTGTCTGCCGCAAACAACTGATCTAGTTTGCCGGCGAAGCTTCTGCGGCCGCCCATCAGTGCGACGAGGCCGCTGATGTCCTGCGGCGCGAAGAACGTGTATTGCCAGGAGTTCGCTTCAGTAAACGCGAACGTAACCTCGCGCGGATCGAAAGGCTCGACCCAGTTGCCGTTGCTGCGCGGACGCATGAAGCCCGACGCTGCATCGAAGACGTTTTTGTACGACTGCGCGCGTGCGCTGTAGCGCTGGTAGTCCGCATTTTTACCGAGCAGGCGCGCGACTTCCGCGATGCACCAGTCGTCGTAGGCATACTCGAGCACGGTGGAAACTGATTCTCTTTCCTCCTCCATCGCGATGAAGCCTTTGTCGATGTACGCGCCGAGTCCGCGATACTGCCGCAACTCAGCACTGTGCTTCATTGCTTCGAACGCCTTTTGCAGATCGAATCCATCGATGCCCTTCACCGCCGCGTCGGCGATAACCGAAACGGCGTGATAACCGATCATGGTGTCGGTTTCATTCGCTGCGAGTTCCCAGACGGGCAGGCGGCCGCCCTGCTCGTATTGGGTGAGAAAGGTTTTGATGAAATCGCGCGTGCGTTTGCGATCGATGATTGCGTAGAGCGGATGCGCCGCGCGAAACGTGTCCCAGAGGGAGAAGACTGTGTAATTCGTGAAGTCATGCGCCTTGTGCGTTTTGAAATCACGCCCTCGATAACGCCCATCGACGTCCATGAAGAGATTGGGCACGGTCATCACGTGATACAGAGCGGTGTAGAAGTTTGTTAACTGTGGCTCGGTTCCACCCGCGACGACGATTTTGTTGAGTTCGGCGTTCCACGCGGCGGTCGCGTCAGATCTCACCTTGTCGAAGTTCCAGTGGTTCAACTCGGCGTGCAGGTTCTTCAACGCTCCGTCGATATCAACGGCGGAGATTCCGACCTTAACGAGCACAGGCGCGCCTGCGCGCGTATCGAAGCGAAAGTAAGTCTTGAGATTCGCCTCTCGGTGTGCTGTGAACGGCTGCGAAAACTCGAGCGCGAAGTAGACGATCTGATCCTTGGCCCATGCTTGCGAGCGTCGCCAACCGACGACGGTTGTGTCGCCGGTGATGCGCAAACCGGAGTCGATCACTTTGTCGCGGTGCGCGAGGTCGATGATGACGTTTGCTTCTTCAGTTCGCGGAAACGTGTAGCGGTGCATGCCGGCGCGCGCCGTCGCGGTGAGTTCGACGAGGATGTTGTCGTCGTCGAGTTTGACGGAGTAATAACCCGGACGCGCTGTTTCGTTTCGATGCTGGAAGCGTGAGGTCCGGCGCTGGTCACCAACAGTGGGCATCAAAAGAATGTCGCCGTAGTCAGAGATGCCTGTACCGCTGAGATGTGTGTGACTGAAACCGTAAATGATGGAATCCGAATAGTGGTATCCGGAGCAGCCGTCCCAGCCAGTGAGCCTTGTGTCAGGACTGAGTTGGACCATTCCAAACGGCACGATCGCGCCCGGAAACGTGTGGCCATGTCCGGCAGTACCGATGAAGGGATTTACGTAACGTGTGAGATCTCGTTGAGCAGAAGCTGGAAGTGAGAGCAAAAAAAGCAGGGTGACAGGATTTACAAGATGTTTCAGGATTTGCAGGATTCGGATCCTGTTAATCCTGAAACATCTTGTAAATCTTGTGATCATGGCGCGGTCGCAATCGCATAGACGAGCCGTTCCAACGCCTGAAGATCTCTGAGGTCGAGCACTTCAACCGGCGAGTGACTGTAACGCCCGGGCCACGACAAACCGACGTGCAGCGCGCCATAACGAACAAAATCAGAACCGTCAGTGCCGCCATTCGTCGCGCCGACCTGCAACGGAATATTCTGCGCTCGCGCAATGTTCAGGAGTCGATCGATCTCAGCGATCGAAGCAACGGACGAGTTATCAAGCCCGCGAATGACTGCACCACGCCCGAGCGGCGCGTACGCGAATCGCGTGGTTTCAACCGGCGAGTCAGACGAAACGAAAGTATCAACGCTGTAGACTCTCTTAACTGACGAGCCATACTGTTTCGCCAGCGCCATCGCACCTTCCAAACCAACCTCCTCGCGCACAGACCACGCGAAGATGACTTTGCGCTTCAGAGTCGAAGGTTGAATTCTCCTCGCGGCGAGGATGAGGGCCGTCGAACCTGCGCGATCGTCCAACGCGCGCGCGGTGAAACGAGTGGCACCCAAACGAGTCGCACGCTTGTAAGCTGTTACCGACAAACTATTCAGGCCGCTTTGCTTCAAGTCCACGGGATACCCAAACCATGCCATCAGCGCTTCGGGTTGTTTAGTTGTGGCCGTGTCTCGCGGAATGAAGACGCCACGCAGCGGAGGCTTGTCGGCGTCGAAATGAAGTAGCGCGGGCTGTCCCTCCCACAGCGATGGGTAAAGTCCGCCACGTGTGCGCAGCGAAACTGCACCACCGACGGCAATGCCGGTGACTTCAAACCCGACCTCGTCCTGATGCGCGATGAACATCACCGGATCGCGATCCGGTCCGAGTTCGAGAATGAGGTTTCCTTCGTTGTCGTTGCGTGTGAGCGTTTGCGCCCAGGCGGGTAGAGAACTCTTGATCGCTTCACGAACACGGCGCTCGTGTCCCGAGACTGCGGGAATGTCGGCCAGCGTTTTCAGCAGCTCTGCGACATCGTTTGTAGGGGCGGCCCTCTGTGGCCGCCCCTCGTGTTGTCGTACGAGCTCGAAATCCGGCGAGGGGCGGCCACGGAGGGCCGCCCCTACGAAGATCCAAGTTGAGTTCTTGACGCGATCCACTTTTTGGATTTCCGCAAGCAACTGCTCCGCGTCGGAAAGTTGGACCGTCTAGACG
>JBKPPH010000313.1:0-8858 GCA_046733535.1 Acidobacteriota bacterium | reverse complement strand
CTTCGATCGCGGGATCGAGTGGTCCAGAGTTTCCGATGCACGTGGTGCAGCCGTAGCCGACCAGATTAAAGCCCAACTCGTTCAGGTAAGGCTGAAGGCCGGTCCGTTCGAGATACTCGGTAACAACTCTCGATCCCGGCGCTAAAGAGTTCTTCACCTTCGGACTCACACGGAGACCTTTTTCGACGGCCTTCTTTGCAAGCAATCCGGCGGCGAGCATGACGCTCGGGTTCGAAGTGTTGGTGCACGAAGTGATAGCGGCGATCAAGACGTCGCCATGGCCCACGAGCTCGTCGCCCATCGGATACTCGTCTTCGGGAATTTCGCCAACGCGGTCCGGAGTCGGACGGTTGTTGACCATCTCCGTTTCAGTCCAAACGTTTGTGTTCTTCGGCGTCACGTGGGCAACAACAGCAGCGGGGACCGTCTCAGGTCGTTGCTCACCACCACCGACAACTACCCGTTGCCGGTCAGCGCCTGTCTTCACGTGATACCGCGTCCAGAGTTCGTCTTCTGTTTTGCCGTAACCTCCCTCGCCGGCCGGCTTCAGCATCAACTGATTAAACTGCTCTTTAAGAGCGGACAGTTCGATTCGGTCCTGCGGCCGCTTTGGACCAGCGACGCTTGGAACAATCGAATCGAGATCGAGCTCGAGCACGACGCTGTAATCGCATTCGCCTTTTCGCGGCATGCCAAACATGCCTTGCGCGGTGTAGTAAGCTCGCACCACATCGACGTGCTCTTGCGAGCGGCCGGTCGCGAGCAGGTAAGCGCAAGTTTCCTCGTCGACCGGGAAGAAGCCCATCGTCGCGCCATACTCCGGCGCCATGTTTGCGATAGTGGCGCGATCAGTCACCGCTAAACTCGCCGCGCCTTCGCCATGAAACTCAACGAACTTGCCGACCACTTTCGCTTTACGCATCATCTCCGTGACACGCAGGACGAGATCAGTCGCGGTCACGCCTTCGCGCAAACTGCCGCTTAAATGAACACCAACGACGTCCGGAGTGAGAAAGTAAACCGGTTGGCCCAACATCGCCGCTTCGGCTTCGATACCGCCGACACCCCAACCGACCACACCAAGACCGTTGACCATCGTGGTGTGTGAATCGGTACCGACGAGTGAATCGGGAAAGTAAACGTTCTTCTCCCAAACGTTCTTCGCGAGGTATTCGAGATTGACCTGGTGACAGATGCCGATGCCCGGCGGGATCACGCAAAAGCCATCGAAAGCCTGTGTCCCCCACTTCAAAAATTGGTAACGCGAGCGATTTCGCCGGAACTCGATTTCCATGTTCTTCTCGAACGCATCGCGAGTGCTGGAGAAGTCGACTTGAACGGAATGATCGATCACGAGATCGACAGGTACGAGTGGTTCGATGACGCCTGTATTTTTTCCCAGACGCGCTACAGCGGAACGCATGGCCGCGAGATCGACGAGGAGCGGGACGCCGGTGAAGTCCTGAAGCAACACGCGGGCGACGACGAACGGGATTTCTTCGACACGTCTGCCGTTGGGCTGCCAGTTTGCGAGTTCGCGCACGTCGTCTTCAGTAATCTTCTCGCCGTCACAATTTCTCACGACGGATTCGAGCACAACACGAATGCTGTGCGGCAGCCGCGAGATTGGACCGACGCCATTCTTTTCGAGTTGCGGCAGCGAGTAAAGCTGTCCTACTGGACCGGTTGGGGAAGAGAAAGTTTGCAAACAATCAATGGCGCTATCTGGCATAGTGGTGCTCAAGCTCTTTCCTGAAAAGCGAAGTTATGCAGGGTGTTTGGTTCAAGTTGAAGTGTAAGATCCACGTTAGTAATCGTCAACTGGCCCTGCAAAATCTGCCGCAAAAAGGCACAAAAGACACAAAATAAAAGCAAGATCAATTCACGTGATCGTTTGTGCGCTTTTGCGGCACTTTTCATTTCCTGATTTCCGTGCGATTGGGTATAGTTTGCACCAACCCCCACAGATTGCTTCTGAGGACAGCTGAGGAGACTTGCATGGCTAAGAAACGCGGCGACGACTTCGAGTATTTGGCCAACGATCCGGATTATGTGCCTGACCCTGAGATCGAGGAGTTTATGGAACAGGAGATTGCTCACGCACCGAAGGATCCGGATCTGCTCGCGCATCGCTTGCGCAACAATACCGCTGCTTCGCCGCGCGACGCCGGTGGGGATTTGGATGCATCGTGGGAAGACGTCAACGACAGTGGATCGGAAACCGTAGCCGGCGACAACCCGACACCGGATCAGTCGCTCGTGGAGGAGAACGCATCGGCGATGGGGGTCAGTTTTGAAGACAACGAGGAGCTCGAGTTCCTCGACAAGATCGAAAAACGCGATCGCGATCGCTACGAGCTTGATGAGAATTCAAAAGCGTCAGAGGACATGATCTAAAACTGTCGACGGCTGTCGAGCAGGATCGTCACTGGACCATCATTTACCAACTCGACCTGCATCATTTTGCGGAAGCTGCCAGTCTCAACTCGCTCGAGCAGCTTCCGGCTGCTCGTCACAAAGTATTCGTACAGAGGTTCCGCGATTTCAGGCGCCGCAGCGTCGCTCCACGAAGGCCGCAGTCCGCGGCGCACGTCGCCATACAACGTAAACTGCGAAACTATCAGCAGTCCTCCGTCAATGTCTTTGACGGAAACATTCATCCGCCCTTCCGCGTCATCAAAGATCCGCAACGCGATAATCTTCGGCACTAAATAATCCGCGTCGTCTTTAGTGTCGTCACGAGCGATGCCTAATAAAACGACGAGACCGGATTCGATCTCGCCGGTGATTCGGTCGGCAACTTTGACGTGGGCACGAGTTACACGTTGAACTACAGCTCGCATGGCGCATTTTGACAGTATTACATGATTGAAACAGGATTATTTCTTCGGCGGCCTTGAAGGCCGGATCTCGATCCGGCTAGGCAGACTTCGATCCGGATACTGAAGCAGGTCTAACACCACGCGAGCGATGTCGTCAGGCTGAAGTTGCCAGCTCTTTTCATCGCTCGGCTCGTCACCGCCAAACTCAGTGTTCACGGACCCGGGCATGATGTAGCTGACCTTGATCCCATCGTGCCTGACCTCCTGCATTAACGCTTCGCTGAAGCCGTTCAAGCCGAACTTCGAAGCGTTGTACGCCGCCATCTCTGCATGCGGGTTCGCACCTGCAAGCGAAGAGATGTTGATGATGTAACCACCACCGCGACGCTTCATCAGCGGGATTGCTTCGTGGCAACAATAAAAGACGCCGAAGACGTTCGTCTCGAGAACCGCGCGGAAGTCTTCGACACTCATCGACTCAACCGGCGCGAAGATCCCGATGCCGGCGTTGTTAACGAGAATATCGACGCCGCCGATCTCGGCGAAAACTGATTTCACTTGCTCGTAATCGCGAACGTCGCAAACGTAACCCGCAGCGTTGCCGAGCTTCGCGACCGTGTCTTCGACTTCGTTTTTATTACGGGCGGTGATTACCACCTTTGCGCCCGCAGTGACGAGTGCTTCGGCGATTGCGCGTCCGATGCCCTTTGTCGCGCCGGTCACGACTGCGGTTTTTTGAGAAAGAATGGCAGGATTCATTTCAACTTCGAGCGTAGTCTTTCGTTGACGACCTTAGGGTTGGCTTTTCCTTTCGACGCTTTAATCACCTGGCCCACAAAGAACCCAAACAACGTCTCTTTACCCGAACGATAATTCGCCAGTTGATCGGGATTCGCAGCTATCACACTGTCGATCAGGCCATCGATCTCGCCGGTGTCACTCAACTGGACCAGGCCCTGCTCTTCAATGATCGCCTGTGCGGACTTTCCGGTCTTGAACATTTCAACGAGCACATCCTTGCCCTGCTTGCCACTAATCTTCTCTTCATCTATCAATCGCACAAGCGCGCCGAGTTCCCGGGGCGCGACAGGCGAATCCGCGGCCGTGACTCCCGCGACTTCGAGCTCGCGTAGCAACTCTGATCGGATCCAGTTCGCAGTGGCGCGAGGATTCCCCGAAGCCTCAGCCGCTTTCTCGTAGTAATCAGCCAACGAACGCTCCGAAACCAATTGCGACGCATCGGCATAACTCAAACCATACTGCTCCGCAAACCGATTCCGGCGATGCTCGGGTAACTCAGGCAGCGCGCGTCGCACTTCTTCCACAAACTCCTGCGAGACGATCAGCGGCGGCAGGTCCGGTTCAGGAAAATAGCGATAGTCGTGCGCCTCTTCTTTCGAACGCATCACGCGCGTTTCCATCGCGCGATCGTCCCAAAGCCGCGTCTCCTGACTCAGCCGCCCACCCGATTCAAGCACCTGAATATGTCTTTTGACTTCAAACTCGATCGCCCGCTGCATGAAACGGACCGAGTTCAAATTCTTCAACTCAACCTTCGTCCCAAACTTATCGTCGCCAACACGCCTTACCGAAACATTCGCTTCGCAACGAAGATTTCCCTTCTCCATGTCGGCTTCCGACGCGCCTACCCATTGCAGCGAACGTCGCACGTGATTGACGTAATCGTACGCTTCCCACGAAGAACGAAAGTCGGGTTCGGTAACGATCTCGGCGAGCGGAACTCCCGCGCGATTCAGGTCGATATACGAATAGCGGTCGACGTCAGGAAGTCCTTCGTGAACGTTTTTGCCCGCGTCTTCCTCCAGGTGCAATCGCGTAATGCGGACCTTCTTCGGGCGCCACTCGATCGGATGACCGGCCTCGTCACGCTCGGCGGTCATGATCTCGAGTTCACCATTCGCCGAGAACGGTTGATCGTACTGCGAGATCTGATAGCCCTTTGGCAAGTCGGGATAGAAGTAGTTCTTGCGCGCGAAGATCGATTGATGATTGATCTGCAATCCAAGCGCGAGGGCCGCCCGGGCGCCGAGCTCGACTGCGCGACGATTCAACACCGGCAACGCTCCCGGCAAGCCAAGACAGGTCGGGCACGTGTTCGCGTTAGGCTCGTCTCCAAAACGCGTAGCGCAGCCGCAGAAGATCTTCGACTCCGTGCTCAGTTGCGCATGAATCTCGAGACCGATAACTGTTTCCCAGGTCATCTGCGTCGTCCGTGTCCCGTGTGAAATCGCGGCGCATTAACACGGCCTCCCGGAGCGCTGAACACGAACCTTCGACCGTGGCCTCTGAACGCCGGGTTTACCGGGAAGGTTGGAAACGGAGTTATCGGCGTCGCGAGAAATCCGGAAAACGGTGACGACTCAAAACGTCTGAACCTGTTGAATCGGCCACCCGTGATTCCGAAACCTGCACCGTCAAAACCGCCAAAGCCGGGGAACGTACTGATCGAATATGAGAACGGCGTCTCCTGAGAACGCTGACCTAACGCCTGCGCTTCATTCTCAGCGCGCAATGCGTCGGCGCGACTGCGCCAGTAGGCCTCTTCCTGCGCGCGCATGCTGCGCACTTGCTCCATGGTTCGGTCTTCGATCGCCGCCACTTCGCGTTGTCGTTCTTCCAACGAAGGCAGCCCGAGCTCTCCGCGGCGCGTTTCGTTCTCTACGCGCGCCTTGCGATAGACCTCGAGGTCCTGGTTTGTGATCGAACGACCTGCGCGAGTTTGCGGTTGAGGAGCAGGCGCAACGTTCTTCCGCGCACCCGCTCTTTGCAAGAGCGATCCCGCTGGCTCGCCGTTCGCACGCTCAGTTGCCGGAATATCGACGGCGTTCAGTTGGATGGTCACCTGAAACCCGTTGCTCACTTCGTACGTCAGCGTTGAGTTTGTGACGGTAAACTCGTTTGGAATCTCGACATGGCGGCCGCCACGCATGACCACCGTGTAGGCGTTAACTGCGGAAACACTTAGCGCCAAAAACACTACGGCGAAAAATCCTCTACGTAAATGCATACCCTTGACCTCGTCTTGTGAATCTTGGGAATAGTATAGCTTGCGGTGGCCGGATAGGCGTAGGCAGGATTCACAAGATCTTTGATCACCAGCAGGATAAACACAAAAAACTTTTGCAAGAAAGCGTGCTCTCTGGTATACATGCGGCGCACCAAATCGAAACCACAGAGCTTTTGACACGCGGAAGCCCGGGTCGTCCCTGGCGTAGCGCCGCTCGGTTCCAAACATTTCACAGAGGAGCGAGTGAGGAAATGGCAAAGACGGTTTGTAAGATTTTGGGAGTCATCTTTTTGCTGGTGGGCCTACTTGGCTTTGTAAGCCCGAATCTGCTCGGTGCCCACCTTACGCCGATACATAACATAGTTCACATTGTTTCCGGCGCCATAGCACTTTATTTCGGCTTCGCGGGAACTTTGGCCGCAGCGAAAACCTTTTCACTTCTTTTCGGTGTCGTTTATCTCGCGCTGGGAATTTTGGGAATGGCACTCGGCACCGGCGCGGATCGTATGTTGATGCTTGGACCACTGCATTTCGGCAATGCTGATCACGCCATTCACGTCCTGCTCGGCATAATATTTCTGGCCGGCGGATTGTTTACCAAGAGAGTCGATTAGTCTCGCTTTCAGGTTGCAAGGAAGAGTTCCGTAAGTGGCGCACTTGCGTCCCGATCTCCGACCCTTGCAACCTGAGCCACGGATTACACGGATTTTCACTTATACAGATTTTCACGGATCGATCCGTATTCATCCGTGTAAATCTGTGGTTAAAATTTCACGCGCACGCCCCCGCGGCCGAGTGCTCGCGGCGCCAGAAAACCATTCTCGTAGTATCTCTCGTTGAAGACGTTCTCAACACCGCCGAATAACACCAACGTCACACGCTCCGTTTGCCGTCTTTCGTAACTGACGAAAACGTCTCCTTTCGTGTATCCGCTAAACGTCAGCTCGGCCATCCGGAATGGGAAATTGTTTTCAAAGACCTGTGAGATGTGCGAGCCGTTTCGATTCAAGTCAAAGTTGAACAGCAGCGCTCGATATCGCTGGTTCAATGTCAAACCAAACAGGTGTTTGGGAATCACGTACTCAGGCTGAAGTCCGACGCCGGGCACCGCGCGATCGCTGTTGGTGAAAGTGTAAGAAGCGCGCAGGTCCATTCCCCTGACCGGCGAAGTGTTGAAATAAGTCTCGACACCTCGCGACAGGCCACCGGGACGATTCACAAAACCGCCGAAGCGGCCCAGGCCAAGTGGATCAATCGCGAATCCGGTAAAGGCCACGACGCGCTGAAGTCTCGTGTAAAAGTAAGTTGCGCCAAACAGTACACGATCGTTTGCGAGCCGCTGATCGAAACCGCCGTCAACACTGATCGACTGTTCGGCCTTCAATGTCGGATCGCCGAAGCGCATCACGCCTGCCGAGCCAAAAGTGCCTTCACCAAATCGCTCGAACAACGAAGGTGCACGAAAGCCGTTGCCGACGTGTGCTCTCAGCTTTGTGCCAGTGCCGCGGATGAAGTAAGCGATAGCGCCGTCGCCTGTGATTGAACTCTCCGCTTCGCGTCCCTGCAAGAAGCCGGGCCGATCGGCGCTTCTGATTCGATACCACTGGCCGCGCACGCCAAGCGACACCTGCAGACGATCGTCTAAGAAGGACAACTGGTCCTGTCCGAACACCGCGAACGTGCGCTCGCGATCGGTCGTGTTATTGAACGTGCTGAACGAAGGTTGCGAACTCTGAAATAACGACTCGCGCTCGAATTCAAATCCCGCCATTGCCAGGATGTACCTTGACAACTGAAAATTCGCTCGGCCGTCAACCGTATCGACGTCGCCGTTGTTGATGTTGAGAAACTCAAAATCGCCAAACGGCACAAACGCCGCGAAGCGCGGATCGACAGCGGGGCCGTTGTAGTTGCGCCGGTCGCTCGACACACGCTGGTAAGCAACTGAATACGAAACAGTGTCGTTGACGATTTGCGAGAACCGGCCCGAGCCCACCAGCACTCGATGGCGCCGTCCCTGGTCCGGATTGTTGAAGTCCGGTTGAAACGTGACACCTGCAACCGCCTTCGGAAAACGTTGGGTTGTTGTGAAAGCGGCTTCGAGGGGAAACGGGCTGTCGTTAACACGAGCATTTGCGACGTTGCCGTAAAGATTTGCGGCGATGTTAATCGACGGTGAGGGATTGAACTGAAGACGTCCGGCGAATCCGGTGTTGCCGTAAGCGTCGTCACCATCAATTCCGTTGCGAACGTCAACACGATTTACGCCGAGCTCGAAGCCCAGCCGCTCTCCGCCGCCGGACGCTTGCAGTCGCTCGCGATACGTTGCGAGACTGCCGCCGTCAAAACCTGCATCGATGTGGAAACCGGAAGAACCAGCCGCAGGGATCAAGTTGATCACGCCTCCGATCGCGTGGGTGCCGTAAATCGAAGAACCCGCGCCACGCAGGACCTCGACACGATCGAGTGCGACCGGCACCAGATCCGCGAACAGCGAAACCGCTGAGCCGTTGATGTCGCCGGCGTCTCGCACGCGCAGACCGTCGAGCAGTAACGCCGTATCGAAGTTTCGCTGTCCACGAAGACGAACGGTCGTTAGCGCTCCGGGAGAGCCCTGTTGTTGAATGCGGACGCCGGGAGTTCCTCGCAACGTTTCCGTCAAACTCAGTTCGTGTTTCGCCTCGATCGCCTCCGAGTCAATTGTCGTTACGACTTTCGAAACTTCATCCTCACGTTGCGGGGTGCCGGTGGCAGTCACGACGACGTTGGCATTGATCGCGGCCACCTTGAGTTCCAACGCTAGCTGTTTATTCTCGCCGCGAGTGAACCGGATCTCTTCCGAAGTCAACACTGAAAATCCGCTCGCTTTAACTTCGATGAAATATGAGCCTGACCTGAGATTGTTGAATTCGAAAGCGCCGTTGCGATCGGTTGAGGTGTTGACGTGAACGCCGGTGCTCGAGGTGAGGATAACCTGCGCACCCGCGAGCTTCGCGCCATTTTCATCG
>JBKPPH010000312.1:0-6765 GCA_046733535.1 Acidobacteriota bacterium | reverse complement strand
GGCGTAACCCCTTGGCTGATGATCTCTCTTTTGTGCTTTTTGTGCCTTTTTGTGGCTAACGCTTTATGTGGCCTGTCGCACTTTCGCGATCGCGAGCTCGAGCCGATCCCAACTCGCTTCCTCCGTCTCGAGCTGCTTGCGGCCTGTCCGCGTCAGTTTGTAAAACTTGGCCTCACGTCCGGTCTCATGCACGTCCCATCGCGCTGAAACCCAACCTTTCTGTTCGATGCGATAGAGCGCCGGATACAACGATCCCTGCTCTACGTTGAGCATCTCGTCAGACAGTTGGCGAATGCGCTGAATGATCCCGTAGCCATGTAACTCCCCGAGCGAGAGTGCTTTGAGTATGAGCATGTCGAGTGTGCCCTGTAGCAGATCCGCTTTGTCCTTTGCCACGTTGAAACTCCTAAAATTCCGCGATACCTAGAAAGGGTAGGCATCATACGGATCGATACCTAGATTGTCAAAGCATCGACGGGAGTTCAGAATCGGGCGTGCCGTGTGTTAGCCTCCGCCTCGTGGACGTCCAGGCTTACCTGAAACGAATCAACTACAGCGGCTCGCTGGCGCCGACGCCGGAGACTTTACGCGCCCTCCAGGTCGCACATCTGCGCACTGTGCCCTTTGAGAATCTCAGTATTCACGCCGGCGAACCGATCGTTCTCGAGGAGGACGCGCTGTTCACGAAGATCGTCGAGCGCAAGCGTGGCGGCTTCTGTTACGAAGCCAACGGTTTGTTTGCCGGGTTACTGCGTGCTCTGGGTTTTGATGTAGCGATGCTGGCGGCCGGCGTCGCGAAGAAGGAGGGAGGATTTGGACCGCAGTTCGATCACATGACTCTGATGGTCACGCTCGCCGAGCGTTGGCTGGTCGACGTTGGCTTTGGTGAGTCATTCGTAGAACCGTTGTTACTCGACGAGCGCGGTGAGCAGGTGCAGGGAACGCGCGCCTTTCGCATTGATAGTAGCGACCCCTATTTGATTTTGATGCGTCGCAGTGATAGCGGTGATTGGGAACCGCAATATCGTTTCACGCTACAACCTTACACCTTTGCTGATTATGACGAGATGTGCCGTTTCCATCAGACCTCTCCTGATTCGCATTTCACGAAAGGCCGCGTCTGTTCTCTCGCAACCGAAGATGGCCGCATAACACTCAGCGACATGCGCCTGATTACAACAAGTCCTCAACTCCGCGACGAGCAAACTCTAGCGACCCAGGAAGAATACGACCGCATCCTGCGTGACCGATTTGGTATCGTCATGAAGACGCATCTTGCGAGCAATGAATGACACGCAAATCTGATCACCTTGAATGCGTTGACTCGCTACGACTCCCGTCTGACCCCTACTTCTGCTCGACTAAGACTCTTTCGTAAGTCTTGCCGTTGCAAGTGGTATCACTGACCTGTTCTCTCGTGTATTCCTTGTGGAACCTAACGACTGTTTTTTTCTTTCCGCATGGAGTTGTATCAACTGCGATTTCTTCAGTCGTCCTATATACCTCAACGCCCGCAGCGATCTCACCCTGTTCTGTGTTCATTTTTAGCTCTTGAATCTCGTAATCGCCTTCACCATAGATGTCGTGCAGCTTCTCGGTCAGCAATTTCTTGCGGGCTGCGGTACCTTTTACATCTCTCAAACCTTCCGTAGGGAGGTCTGCGGTTTTGATTTCAGCTTGGGCGTGTCGTGATTTGATATGCTGCGATGTCGCGACGACACTCAAGACCAGTGTCACTAACATGATTGATATCGATTTCCTTGCCATAATCTTCTCCTCCTCCGTTACTGGTCACACCAAGGACTCAGGAATTTCTTGGTTACTTTTTCCGTGGCCGTTGCAAATTCAGTTGCCAAGTTTGGAGAAATGTCGAAGCAGTACTTTACGGGATACTTGTGCTGGTATTCGCCGGTGAATTCCAGGGTCAGTTCCCATCGCGATTTAGGTTGAAGCAATGCGGCCTTGTTGTCATCGCTTATGTATTGGACCAACTGACAAGTCAGTGATCTAGTTGCGTCCTTATTAACCGGAAAACGATTTGTTATCTTCGTGCTGTTCTCAAAAACAGCAAAATCGTTGTCCCCAAAAGATAGTAACGGGGGTGAGGCATAACCGCTGCGTTGGAGAGTGGCGCCCATATTCTTGATCGTGTCGAGCCGTTCGCCGGTGTTTGAGATGGTAAAATCGGAACTGACTGAGATCTGCCTCGTCTTCGGCTCATACGACAATAAAAGTGCTGACTCCGGCGTAATTTGTGTGTTGGGGCGGGAATGGAGTCGTTCATACAGGTCAAGTGCTCCCTTGGGCACCGCAAAAATGGCAGCAAGAAATGCGAGGATTGTACCCAGCTTTTTGAGCGTGCCTGTAAGCCCCTTCGTTTCTTTGTCGATTTGCGTTTGAAGTTTATTAACTTGTTCTTTCAAACTTTCAACCGTCACGGGAATTTCAGGAGTGTGCTGCGTACCGCCCACTGTTTAACTCCTTTGATGTTGAGATGAATGCCCAGATCTTTCCCACAAGGACTGCTATTCTGTATGTGCAAAATGAGGGAAACATTTCTTGTACTCACATGCGGCCTCTGAGTGAACTCATCAACACAGAAGATCCTGTCTGGCCGGAGGTCCGGCAGTGGATTGCGAATGCGTCGAATGCGGTCGAAGTGCTACCTGCAAACGATAAGGATCGGGTGGCGGCGCTTTTGGCTATTCAGGTCACGACGCGATCGCCGATGGGTGCGACTGTGTACGAGACCGGCGGACTCTTGATTGATCATGGTTGGCTTCGCGTACTCGGCTCCGGGCATGAGCGACTTCCGCGTTCACTTGCCTCGTGGAACGAGGGAAGAACGATGTTTGGAGATGGGAATCCTCCCGGGTATCTGCTGGTGGCAGACGACGTGGTGGGCGGATTTTTCGCAATCAACGGCGGTAGTCTCGGGCCGGAACAAGGCTCAGTATTCTATTTCGCGCCTGACAGACTCGAATGGGAGTGTTGCGGTCTGACTTATAGTCAATTCCTTGTTTGGTGCTTGCAGGGAGATGTTGGCGGGTACTACGAGAGTCTTCGCTGGCCACGTTGGGAACAGGAAGTAAACACGGTTGGCGGCGATCAGGAATCTTTATCTTTCCATTCCTCTCGACGAAAGGCCCACCACTTGAAGAGCGGCACCACGGAATCGTTCCCATATCGGAGCTGTTTACCTTACACCTCGGCGGCGATTCCTGACTATCGCCGGCGCTGCGTGGTTCTTTAAGCTTTTGTTTTTGCAGCGACACGGATCTGTGATGTTGTGACCCCAGACTTGAACGCATGACAACAGCACGAGAAGACAATCTACAGACGATTCGAGAAATGGTGAAGGACATCGATTTCTGCATGCTCACGACCGTCGATGAGACGGGTGACTTGCACAGCCGGCCGATGTCGTCCAATGGCGAAATCGATCCCAATGGAGATATTTGGTTTTTTACAGGCGTGTCGTCGCACAAGGTTAGCGAGATCGAGAAGTTGCCAAAAGTGAATGTCAGCTTCGCCGATCCCGATAATCAACGCTACATATCGATCACCGGCAAAGCGCAACTCGTTCGCGATCGCAACAAGATCGATGAACTGTGGAAGCCCGAATTCAAGATGTGGTTTCCCGAAGGTAAAGACGATCCGGAGGTCGCGTTGGTGCGAATCAATTTGGAGAAGGCTGAATACTGGGACAGTCCATCGAGCACGATCGGTTATGCGTTGAGTTTTGTTTCGTCGCTGGTTACAGGTAAGGAGCCGGATTACGGCGAGAACAAGAAACTCGACTTGGGTTAGAAAACCGGACCGGCAGACAATTTCTAACTGCTTCGACGTGTCAGGCTGGTCGCAACCGCGACCAACTCCGCCAACTCCACAGGCTTCGGCACGTGCATGTCGTAACCGGCACGCAACGCGTGCAAGCGATCTTCGACCCTCGTATAAGCTGTTAAAGCAATTGCCGGTATTCTTCTAAGATTATTCGCAGGCAGCCCGCGAATCCTGCGGATGAGGTCGTATCCGTCAACGCCGGGCATTCCAATGTCGCTGATCAAAATATCCGGAGCGAAAGTAACCAGCGAGTCCATGGCTTCATCCGCGGTCCCGACAACTTTGACTCTCGCGCCGCAGTACTCGAGTCCCTGCCTCAATAACTCGCGTGTGTCTGCTTCATCGTCCACGACGAGGATCCGCATACCGTCAAGCCGCTCAGCGACATCGTCCGCCGGCAGCAACTCCCTCGCCCCTGGATGTACGCGGCTGCCCGATGAATCGACTTGATAGATGGGACTGATCGGCAGCATCACCGTGAAGGTCGCGCCGTGCCCTTCACCTTCACTGTTCGCACTGACAGTTCCGCCATGCAGTTCCACGAGGTGTCGCACGATTGCCAATCCCAGTCCCATGCCGCCGTGTTGGCGGCTTGTCTTCTGGTCTGCCTGCCTGAAACGATCGAAGACGTGCGGCAGAAAATCGGGCGAGATGCCCTGGCCGGTATCGCTGACGATAATCTCGAGATGGGAATTCACTCGTTGTGAGCGAATCTGCACACGCCCATCACGCGGAGTGAATTTAATGGCGTTGGAAAGTAGGTTCCATACGACTTGCTGAAGTCTAACCGGATCACCGGGAATCGAAACCGCCCCTGTGTCGATCACCTTTTGCATGCGCACGCCCTTCGCTTCGGCGGCCGGCCGCACGGCTTCAACGGCTGCGTCAATAAATGAATTCGGATCCGACGGCCGCACGTCCATGCGCAGCTTGCCGGTGATGATTCGCGAAACGTCCAGCAGGTCGTCGACGAGTTGCGCCTGGGCGCGCGCATTGCGTTCAATGGTATCGAGCGCTTTGGCTTCGTCCGTTTCTGATAGTTGGCCCAGGCGCAGCATGCGGGCCCAACCGAGAATGGCACTCAGCGGAGTCCGCAGCTCATGAGAGATAGTGGCGAGAAACTCTTCCTTGAGCCGGCTCGATTCTTCCGCCTGCCGATACAGACGCTCGTTGTCCGCAGCCGCTTTCTCCGCCTCTTCGCGCGCGCGCTTCGCAGTTTCGTAGAGTTGCGCATTGTCCATCGCAATCGCCGCTTGCGACGCGAGACTAAAAACGAGTGTCTCGTCTCGTTCTGTAAAAACGTCCGGCTCCGGATGTCCGAAGAATAGACCACCAAGCACCTCTCCCGAACGTGAAACAACCGGCACCGCCAGGTAGCTAACCACCGGAAGATGACCTTCGGGCATTCCGTAGTAAGGAGAATTCTTGCCGTATCGCGGATCGAGTTTTACGTTTCCGATACGCACTACTCCTTCGCCACGGAAAGTCGCGGAGAAGAGATCAGTTGCACGCGGCATCGGAAAGTGTTCAAACGCGTCACGAGGCACGCCTGCGAGCGTGTACAACATGTAAGACGCGCCCTCTTCGTTCAGAACGTTGTAGAAGAACGAACCAAAGCGTGCTCCGGTCAATTCAGTCGCTGCATCGGTGACTGCTTGAACTGTCTTGTGTAAGTCGAGTTCGGCCGAGATTATCTGGCCCACTTCGTAGAGCGTGCGCAACGCCTCGGCTTGCTCGCGCAACGTTTCTTCGTTTGCTTTACGAGTCGAGATGTCCTGCACAAATCCCAGCATTCCGACAATTTCTCCTGCGTCGCCGTAAATGCCGCGTCCTCTTGCCGATACCCAAACCTCTCGTCCATCGTCGCGCTCCACGCGATACTCGATGTCGTAGTCAGTATGTTCAGCAAGGGCTTGTTCGACTCCGAGCTTAGCGCGTTCGCGATCCTCGATATGCACCAACTCGCGAAGTTGGGTCCATGTCATGTTTGGACCAGGTGAGATGCCGAACATCTCTGCGGCTATTTCGGACATTGTCACGACGTCGGTTTTTGCGTCCCATGACCAATCGCCGAGCCGCGAAGCTGCGAGAGCGAGTCGCAAACGTTCGGAAGCTTCGTCGAGCGCCTGGCGTGCCTGCCGCTGCTCCGTAATATCGCGCGCGATTTTAGAAGCGCCGATGATTTTTCCATTCGGGCCTCTAATCGGCGACACTGTCAGCGAGATGTTTATGAGCGTTCCATCTTTTCGCACGCGCACTGTTTCGTAATGCTCGATACGGTCGCCGGCCCTGAGTCGCGCGAGTATCGCGGGTTCTTCGTTGAGATGGCCCTCCGGGATCAGGATCGTGACGGGTTTGCCGATAACCTCGTCGGCGGTGTAGCCGAAAATGCGTTGCGCACCCTTGTTCCAACTGGTGATGATGCCGTCGAGGGTTTTGCTGACGATCGCGTCATCGGCTGATTCGATCAGAGCCGCGAGCCAATACTGCGCGAACTCGGGACTACGGAGGTTAGTGAGTTGATCGGTAGCGGAACTGCCGTCCGGTGACCGGTCGTCAGGGCGTTTTTGAGACATAACTGAGCGAAAACTCTCGTGCGTTTCGGAGAGAGCGTTAACAGGGGATAGTAGGGGTGAGAGGATTATAGCAGGGGACGTGCGGATTGATCATCCAGAGATTTAGGCCGGAGCGGGACTATTGTCTTTTGAACGTGCCGCGATAGCGCCGAAGGCGCGAAAGATAGTCGCCAGGAGCAAGCGCAGCGCCGAAGGCGCGAAAGATGGTCGCCAGGAGCAAGCGCAGCGCCGAAGGCGCGAAAGATAGTCGCCAGGGGCAAAGCGCAGCGCCGAAGGCGCGAAAGAGGGTAGCCAGGGCCAAAGCGCAGCACCGAAGGCGCGACATAAGGTAGCAGGGGCAAAGCGC
>JBKPPH010000311.1:0-10534 GCA_046733535.1 Acidobacteriota bacterium | reverse complement strand
GTTCTGTTCTATCTGGATTACCGTCGACAGAGAACGTGAGTAATCGGAGATTCAGAAAAAAGATTTTTCGGGCTAGCGCTTGCACCCTTGACAGGCCTCGCGAAAGTAGCACATCAACAGGGAGGAGCTGCACTCGAATGTCCACGACCTGGTATTTAAAGAACGCTTGGGCCAGGAAAGATGCCGACGGCGTTTATTGGCTATTCATTAGAAGTGGCGATCTGGAAGCCATGTTTCGCCTGGATCCTGAAGAAGAGGACTCGCTCGCGCACCGTGCTTTGGATGCTTGGCTCGCTGAGCAAGACAGTGTGAACGGAGATGACCAATCGACCAACTGAAGCGTCGCACATATCGGAGAGCGCCCTGAATTCAATGCTCAGCCGCCGTGACTAAGTCAACTCATAGCCCGTGACGGGATTCGTGGCAACGACTGCTCAGAAATCAGGGCACATTCACGGAACGTCGATGAAGTTGGATGCACGCGTCCGAGAAATTTTTTCAGTACCTTCAGTCACATCAAACACGTCAAGGGTACGATTTCGTCGATTCTCAAACCGCAACCGCGCTTTTGATGTTTCAACCGAACGCGGCGCATCGCCGTTCAGCAGCGCAAGGACAGATCGCACGTACTTTTGTGTTTCGCGGTACGGCGGAATGCCTCCGGTTCTTACACGCTTAGCATTCACGATCGTGCCATCACGTAAGATCAACGGTATACCGGTCATGAACGAACTCACCGCGCCCTCACCAGCGTTATAAGCCGCCACAGCAAGATCAACTCGTCCATCAAATTTCCTCATTAGATCGCGCAGATAACGGGCCGCCGCATCAATCGACTGCTCAGGATCGTGTGGGTCACGGAGCCCATAACGAGCAGCCGTATCCGGCATAAATTGCATTAGCCCACGCGCACCTTTCGCACTTAATGCGTTGATTCGGTAGCCCGATTCGACGAAGCAAATCGCGCGTAGAACTCGAGCGTCGACACCATACCGCTGCGCCGCAGCAAGAAATAAAGTCTCCAGTTTGATCGCTCTTCCATTCAGCGCTCGATCGTGAAGATCTTGCGCTGCAGCAGTCGCTACAAGAGACATCGTTATCAGCGCCACACAAGGGATTCTATGGACCATGGTCATTAGACACCGCAAGTGCTGCGCCAATGTAATGGCACAGTGATTGTCTCTGCTTCGCACGTCATCCATCGCTCAGTCTTTTAGAGGTCAGGTGAGCGATGAAAACGTCTCAACAAGATAAGGAGTAAAGAGTGATGAAGAACTTTCTGCAAACCTTTCAGCCAACCGGGTTGGACCATTCGTTAACAATTCGGTTGGGCCAACGCCTGATTCGTTACGGCGTACATCCGAGTTCGGTAAAGACCGTAGTCCGCCTCCTGCTGGTGATCGTGAGCGGAGTCGTTTCTGTCGCTGCCCAAACACCATCCGGATCATTCTTCGACGGCAACAGCGCGCAATTGGGCAACAGCCTGCGCTCGATCACTTTCTTTCTGGCCGCAGCCATGATCATCGCGGGCATCATTTTTGTAGCCGTCGGAATTATCACGTCGGGTTTGCGCGAGTCCTTGTCGACGTGGAAGTTCATCACGGGGGCGGCGTGTTTCGCGTTCGGCGGTATCTGCGCAGCCGTCTACGCGTTCAGCCAGGGTGAAAGCGTGCCACTCGACAACCAGTTCTAAGAGGGTAGCGAACCACATGACGTCAGCAGTGAGGTTGCGATGAAACTGCGTCCAGTGAGGCCAAACATCTACTTGCCCGTGGTGCGATTCGGCGTCGCTGATAGTGATTGGCTATCGGTGCTGCTGATCTCGTGCGCGAGCTATCTCGCACCGGTCCCGTTCGGCATAACGGTGCTTTACGTGCCACTGCAAATGTGGACGTGGTTACTGGCTACCGCCGGCAGCATCGCGTTCTTTAATTACATCCGCATCGGCCGGCGGCCATACTGGCTACCGCACAAACTGAAGAGCATCCGGCTGCATCACCGGCAATACCCCACCCTACCAAATGGAAAGAAACGCAGGTTTCGCAGTTCATGGCTGCTCGAAGCAGACCCATCCGAATCCGGCAGCCAATCTCAGAAACAACAAGACTCATCTTCCACCCCGCGCCAACATGTGGTGGTGATGATGGACCATAACTATCGAGTTCAGGAGGCTTGGAACGAAAAATGAAAGCCGCTCTCGCTTATGACGAACCAGCCGTCGATGAAGAGTTACGTCGACGCAGTACAGTGCTCCGACGACCAGCTGGACGGAGACGCGATTCATCCATAGTCGGCATCTTCAATGACGCGCTGCGTCATAAAGATGGCGCCCTAACAGTGGCCTATGAAGTGGAAATGCCGGCGACAATGTTTGCCGAGGACGCCGTGATCGATGACCGGTATGACGAAATGGCGCGTCTGCTTGCTTTCGATAAACCCGCAGGTACATTGATCCAATTCCGCTATGCAAGTATTCCCGACAGCGGACAGGCGATTGCCAGAGTCCTCAGTTCGCGCGCGCCCACAGGTACTCATACACTCGCATCGCTATTACAGGCTTCCAACCTCGATTATGTGAAAGGTGTAGCCAGGGATCTTCCTTACCGCCAAACAGTGCTCACGATGTGGGTGCGAATACCACCGCTGCAGCGCGCGAGCTCGACGGTGATTGCTCTGGCAGAGTTCAAGTCCGCGTTGCGCAGCGAAATCAAGGCTAATGGGTTTGCGTCTGCTTTGCGACAGATGCCTGTCCTCTACACGAGCACGGCTGACGATTCAGTAATACGGCATGCATTGGAAGATGAGAAACGCGCATACGCTTGCGCTAATACCATCTGGCGTCAAATCGAGAATTCATCACCACTGGGGCTGCGACGCTTCAACCGGCAGGAGATCTGGGAAGCCGTCTATTTTGGACAATGTCAGAACGCCACGTCCGCTCCGTTGCTTCCAGACAGGCCAGGCCGCGACCTGCGCGACTATCTGTGTGCCGAGCGAATCGAGGGAGACTTGATCTACTTGATGCACGGGAATTATCCCATCGCTATAGTTTCCCTCTTCACCCCGCCACACGAGTGCGTGACCGCTGATGCCTTAAGAAGTCTCATCGCACGCCGCGATTTCAACACTCGACACACCATCGTCACCGAGTATCTCTTTCCCGAGCAGCGCAAAGAGACGAAGCGTCTGGACCGGCGTATCCGGCAGGTCAAACGCACCTTCACCCGACGAGATAACCCGGAGGGCGCAGAGCGGCGTTGCGTAGTCTGCGTGCGGTACGTGATCAAGTCGCAGGCGCCAGAGAATCGCTATTGCCCACACGCTTCTATGTGATCCTCTACGGCGATCGCGCCCGCAATCTGGTCGAGCTGCGAAAATCGGTCGAAGTCCTCGACGAGCAATGCGAGAAGATGATCTCGGCACTGCGCCAACTCCCCGGCGCCAACGCGGAACGCGAAGAGCCTGAAGCGTTACGGGCGCTCTATCCTTCCGCGATCGCCGGCGATCTGAGTCCGAACCTGACGGGTCGCGAGTTGACCGAGATCTCCAATTCCGTTGTGGCGTTAATACCAACTGAGGACTCCTGGCGCGGTGCCCAACGTCCTCATACCTTGCTCTCCACCGCTGCGGGCCGGCTCATCGGCATTGATCTCTTCGATCGCAATCAGATTCCGTCGCCGTTGATTCACATCATTGCCGCTCCTCGCGGCGGTAAGTCCATCCTGATGGCCCAGCTCGCCTGCGACGTGCTAGCGAGCCTGAGAGACGCGAGTGTGAATGCGATTGATATTGGAGAGACTTTACTTCCGTTGGTAATAGTTCTCGGTGGCCGCTACATCCGCCCTCAACCTGACGAAGTCCGAGCCATCAACATCTGGTCCTACCCGCAACTCAAAGACGGCGAGCCGCCGGATGATGCGCAGAAGGCGCTCGTGGTCGGCGACCTGAAAATGCTGGCGCGCGTTACTGATGAAGACAAGACAGCAGAGGATATCATCAGTGCTGTCATCGCACAGGTCTATGAGAACATCGTCTCTCAAAACGGACCAGGGCGGCCGCTCTGTGAACCAACGCTCTCTCATTTCGTGGCCCAGCTCCGCACTTATCCGTTCGACTCTGAAATGGTGCGGGAACGGCGTGAGACGCTCGTGCTGGCCCTGAATAACTACATCGGACACCCGTGGCTCGATGCGCCAACTCACTCGGATTACGAAAACAGATCCTCGTTCGATGTGTTCGAGCTCGGATCTCTGAAAGACTTTCCGCGCGATATAAAGTTGTCACTGGCCTATCGCATCGCGGCCCATGTCGCACGCTCCATTGGGCAGCGAAGAGGTGATGGGACGCGTAGCCCCACTGCCAATCTGTTCGATGAGATGTGGGAGATTAAAGAGGAGTATCCCTTTATCTTCAAGGTGCTTCAGCATGCGGGCCGGAAAGGTCCAAAAGAAAACTCGATAACTATTCTCGCCACGCACGCTTTTGAAGACATCGAGGACGTAGCTTCACTCTCGAAAACGGGCAACGTGATGTTCATCGGCAAGCAGTTGGGCGACTACTCGAAGATGGTGGCCCACGCAAAGTTGTCGCCCAATGGCGCGGAGGCAATCGCGCACCTGAAAACAGCGCCGGGAAGATTTTCGCAGTTCCTGATGGTGATCGGGTCAGGTCTGGATCAGGTGGTTGAGGTCATCCAGCACGAACTCAGCCCGTTGATGCTCTGGACCTTGACTACAAACGCAGACGAGCGCAATGCGCGCAATCGCGTGTTTGCTCACCGCCCACACTGGAACGAGATGCAGGTGCATGCCTGGCTCGCGGAACACTATCCACGCGGACTCACCGCTGGCGGGTTAAGAGAGATCGACGAGACGCTACTCGAAGCCGCAGCCTAATCGGAAAACAATTCACAGGATGACTAGAAAGGAACTGCTCATGAAGAAGCTCTGGAAATGTCTTTTGCTCGGCGTGCTCATTGGTGACGTGCTGTTGCCGTCAACGGTGCACGCACAGTTCACCGTTTTCGATCCGGCCCAATACGCATTGCAAATAGAGCGGCAGGTCGAGGAAGCCAATCGCTGGCTCGAGCGCGTCAAGCAATACACGGAAGAAATCAACAAGCTGGCTGAACAGCTCACCACCATGAAGGGCGTCCTTGGCCAGGCTGAGAAACTCGTGCTCCACAACAATAACCTGACGCGCACGATGGCCCAGATTGGTCAGACGGTGCGCGACGTCTTCGCTCTAAAACGGGCTATTGAATCAATGGTCGTCTCGCGCCTAAGCATGATCAAATCGATCAAGACGCGGCTAATGAGCGGCATCTTCGATCCCGAAGCTGATCTGCGCGATTTTGAGAACTACCTGCGGAATTCAATCGGACGGCAGGAACAGGACAAGATCGCCACCATGAATCGTATCGCGATGTTCGATGCCACCCTGGCCCGTCTCTACCATGACCTGCAAACTGCGCAAGCCCGACAGGCGGGAACTGCGCAACAGATGAAACTGGCCAAGGACAAACTGGATGCGGAGCTGGCAAAGGCGCAGACGGATCAATGCGCGAATTGCATCTCGGATCTGAAGGTAGAGATCGCGTCCTGTGAAAAGATGATCGTCGATTTGGACGCCCAGATTACAAATCTGTCGACCCAAATCGAAGATCGTGTGAAGCGGTACAACCTGACCATGGAAGAACGTGTGCGCATTGCAAACCGCGTGAGAGCAACAGATGAAGCCTGGAACAGCCTGAACATTGTCAAGGACTCAATCTTTGATGCAATCCAACAGGGCGGCGTGCCATCACCTTCTCCTCAGCAATAAGGACTCAATCGAGTAAGCGAGATGGTATGAAAAGTAAGCAGATTATTTTCGCCGTAATGCTCTTCGCATTGCTATTGTTGTCGCCACGGGTGCAGGCGCAAAGTCCCACGCCGTCGCCGGCGCCCTCGCCCGTGCGATCGCTGTCGGACAACATAGCCGCTCTTTCTCAGCGTGCTGCTTCCCTGCTGCCTTACATCGATAATGAAATCGTCTCGAAGCTGATCGGCTGGTTCGAACTGTTGGGTTGGATCTTAGGCAACTGCCTCGCCGGTTTCGCCATGCTCAGGATTGCACGCGAAGAGAACGGTGAAGGCGGAAATCTATACTGGTGGTTTGGCCGGCTTGCTCTTTTCTTTGTGTTGTCAGGAACGGGGCTGGCGATCGTGAACGGCCTAAGCGCGATTGGGTACGAGATTGCTAACGGCAACGAATCAACTCAGGGATCGATCCTGCAAAACCTCTACCTGGCCCAGCGTGACAGCTTTAACGAGTCCTACGCCAAATTCCAACAGAACATGTTTACCGTGAGAGTCGACGGCCGCGAGACCGCTGTTAACCCGGTATCATTCGGCAGCGAGTCGATATTAGGGATCATCGTCGATACCGACAGCACGTTGCAGAACTTCGATCAGAAAGCCGATGTGTCACAGTGGGACCTCTCCACGATGATGACGTGGCTCAATTTCGAGCGGGCGCTCATTGAATTCGGCGACCTGATCCTGGTGCTCCTGGGAGCGGCCCTCGCACTGGCAATGAAACTGGCGATGCCTTTCATGATTGCCTGCATCGTAGATAAGCACATTGCCAGCAGGACTACATATCCATTCTTTTACGGTGTCATTGCCCTGACATTGATTTGGCCTTCCGTTTCCAAGATCATTCGGATCGTGGCGTATATGTGGGGCAATGTCGCGATGGCCGTAGGCGATGACAGTCCTTTATATATATGGAGCTATGAAACGATGCGGGCGATAACCAATCCGCTGGCACAACCGCAATACACCATAGCTTTGGCCGCATTTGCTATGGCGCTCGGCGCGCTATGTCTTTACGGCACACCGTTCATTTCACTGTATTTACTGTCGGGGCGGATTTACGAATCTGTAGCTACTGTCGTCTCGAGCTGGATGGGGGCGATGGTGGGCACAGGTATCGAGAAATACAGCGCTGAGGCAGCTGCCGCGCTTAACCGGCAAGCCGAGACCACTCAATACTCAGCCGGCTATCAAGCTGACGTGACTCGTTCAGGGGGACAGCAGGAGTCGGCGAACATGCGAGCGCAAGGTCACCGGATGGCACAGCTCGCTTCTATACAAGCAGCTTTGACCGGACAGGTAGCTGCCACCCAGGGTGCCGCGACTACACAGCGAATGATCATCCAGGCCGCGGCCGGATTTCAGAAGAGCCAGCTCGGTTCGGAAGTGGCGCGCAATGTTCGTGACACGAATACCGGTGCCTCACTCGAGATCGGCAACATAGTGGCCGGCGCAAAACGCGATCTCTACATGAACGCGGGTACTACATCGGCGGCCAAGATCGATCAGGGGGTGAATGTGGCAAATGCAATGTTTCCGCCGGAGTTTCCAATCGCGAGAGGTTTGATAGAACTCCCCAAGTACGATGCAATCACTAAGCGCAACCGGACGGCGAACGAGGCTACTACGGACTTTAGTGCAGATACGGTCCAGAACCGCGAAACTGCTGCCGGTAGAGTCGTTTATTCTGCCGAGAAATATCAGAGCGAAATGAAGGTAGCGATCGACCAGCAGGCCGGGACGCAGATCGCAGGCGTGAATGCCGGCGCAGGACGGGCCATCGCAGGTTATGAGCGAGGCGCTGCGGAAGCGCGGCAGGGGGTTGAACAGAACTACCAACTGGAAGTCGGCGCCAACCGAATCGTCTACGCCAGTCAAGTCAATGCCGCCGGCGAAATCCGTACCGCTGGTATGGAAGCTGCAAAGTTAAGACAGGCAGCGGCTGTCATCGCCGCGGTCGGACGAGAGATCTCGAGAGAAGTCGGCCAAGGCATGAGGATAAGATTCTAGGTTCAGAGAAGTAAACACAACGCCGTGGGCCAGTTGAGTTTATCAGTATGCCAGATCCGCCAAATTCGTGCGGCCGGCAGTTCCTTTCGCTTCGGTCGATGATTTTCTGCCGCAGCATCCGATCAAACTAACTTACGCCTGCCAGCAGGACTAGCATTGTGCGGAAAAGTTCGGGAGAGTTGAAGCGAGCTAGAGAGAACTGCTGACCGAGCTCCGCGCTATATATCGACATAGCTTATCGAGATGCTCGAACATACGATCAGCTTACTTTCTGAAAGCACATAGGCGCCGAGCACGTTTGCGTCACGGTCAAGTCCACGTAACAGTCGCCAGGTAACTCCCCGATTCGTAGACAACAGCAGAGAACCAAAGTCTCCGCCAGCGACTAAAATTTGATCCCTGCACAAGGTGAGAAAATTCATCGCCACACTAATGCCAGTCTTGAAACGACGCCAATTGAACCCGCCATTGTTAGAAGAAGCTATCAGACCAGATTCACCACACACAAAAATCTCTTTGTGATCACGTATCCTCAAATCGAGAATGCGATCGTCGAAAGCGGTCACGAAATTCCAGGTTTCACCACCGTCGGTTGATCTATGCAATCGCGAAATACTCTCCGTCTGAGTATTCGTGAGTATTCGCTCAACTAACCAACCATCCTTCTGATCAATGAACCGAATGATTTCCGGTCTGCCCTCGATATTTAACCGCCGACATTGCCACATTTCTCCGCCGTTGGTCGTAGAGATTATTACCGGAACACCTCCTTCAAAAGTGCCGCTGTCGCAAATCAGCCATCCTCGGTGTGAGTTGAAAAAAAAGATGTCTCGGGGGTATTGCGATGATTCAAGTTCAAGCGGCAACCAGCTTTCCCCGCCATCCATAGTAAATATGCATCTCACTCTTCCTGAACCGACAGTATCAATGACCCAACATGTTTGTCTTGTCGGCGCCGCCAGTTTCTTTGGTGCAAATGCCAGTTGAGCCGTGCTTTGATGAAACAAATTACTCCAAGTCCTGCCGGCGTCAGTAGTGCGAACAAGCTGAGTCGAACCAACTGCCCATGCCACACGATCATCAACGAATTGCATAGCAGTAAGACACTTGTACCAGACAGTGCCGTCAGGGTCTCGGCGTGACGGGGCTAAGTACAGTTCGTTCATATTCATTCGTCTTGAAGCAGTTACTCGGTTTTATAGATGACTCTTAGCTGACCCGTCTTTCAGCTCTAATTCGCAACCACAGTTATATACCGGAACCCATGTATTTCCTTGAGGTCTCCAGAAGTGCCCACCAATTTGAAGATAGTAGCCTTGGGGAAAGTGTTGCGCGGCACGGGGTAATCGGTAATTACTATCTGCCCCTGATAATTCATGTAATAGCCATTAGTCTCTGCGTCACGCAGGGCACGATATTCGTAAATCGCTCCGGTAATATATGCCAATATCCCGACGGCGTTGGTGGTCCCTCGGAGAATGCGCCCACCATTTCCCCCATTTACCCCAGGCTGCGGGTTTGAAGTTTCCGGAGGCACGTCTGGTTGAAGCGGCTGCCCGGGCAATCGAGGTTGAACCCCTCGCTTAATCTTAACGCTGCCGATCTCCCTTCTCCCCCTTTATCAAACACGTGAATGTTTGGAGAATCATTCCGGTTCCGGAGGTCTGGTCTAATCATGTAGCGCGCAATTTCCGGCTAGAAGCTGCTTCTGGCCTCGCTGATGCCCGTCTTCATCGACATTCGCTACGGGGTCATTTAGAACATAAGCATACGGATTCAGTGTCTGCGGATTCATGGGATTCGCATACGGCACCGATGGAGAGCTATCAAAACTCACACAGAGCCGTGAAGTTGTTCACGAATTGAAATCGGAAAACCTCGCGCATAAGTAACGGTCCTAACAATGCCTCAGAACTGATGCTACCATCAATCGTTATTTAGCGCGGATCCGGAGGAGAAGAATCGTTTAATCTCACTAACATTTGCGGCCAAGCTCGGTGAATCACTGAACGATGGACCAGTTATATAAGATCTTAATCCTTATCACGATCCTCACGGCTGCCGCATCAGCTCTCTCGCAGGACGAATCCTTCACCATCGGTGGCTTTGACTTCTACGGACATGATGGACTCGATACAAACCTGATTCGAGCTGCGCTACCATTACGGGAAGGTGACCAACTTTCGCGCGGTTCGAAAGAGAGGATGGTTCGCCGCATCAAGAAAGCTATCAAACAAGCGATAGGCCGCGAGGTGTCGGACGTCGCTCCTGTTTGTTGTGACAACGCCGGCAGATTGATCGTATACATCGGCCTACGCGGCAAGTCGGTTGGTCACACTCCGTATAACGCTTCACCCCATGGCTCAGCCCGGCTGCCACCGGCCGCACTTAAGATCTACCGTGATATCGAAAAGGCTTTGTTGAACGCCGTTGAGAAAGGGGTGTGGGGCGAGGACGACTCGCAGGGCTACGCGCTCTCACTGGACCCGGAAACGCGTACCAAACAGCTCGCACTCCGTGCGTACGTCGCGCGCAATTCGCCGATGGTGATGCGTGTCCTGGCGTCGGCACGCAATGTCGAGCATCGTCAGATCGCGGCGGAGATGCTCGGCTATGCTGACAAGTCTCCCGAACAGATCGCCGCGCTCATACGCGCCGGCCATGAT
>JBKPPH010000310.1:0-5236 GCA_046733535.1 Acidobacteriota bacterium | reverse complement strand
GAGCCAGCAGAGGAGTACATCGCCGAGTGGCGAGCAGACGATGGGATCAAGTATCCGTTCAGCAACAGGCAGCGATTTTCAAGAGAGATTTTTAGCTTCAACATTACAGAGATCCGTCACAACGTGCCGATCGACGCTAAGGTCTTCGAACCGACCCCCTGACAGGATTATCAAAAGCTATTCTCGGTACAGATTATCGAAGCGCATACTTGACGGCGTGAAGCGCAAGTCGACCGTTCCGGTTGGACCATTGCGCTGCTTCGCGATGATCAGTTCCGCCACGTTCTTTCGATCTTCCGGCAGTGCTTCGCGTTCCTCGGGAGACTTGTACTGCTCCTCACGAAAGATGAACGCAACTACATCCGCGTCCTGTTCCAGCGCGCCGGACTCGCGCAGGTCCGCGAGTTGCGGACGGTGATCGGAACGCGATTCAGGCGCGCGTGAAAGCTGCGACAAAGCGACCAGCGGGACATTCAACTCTTTCGCCAGTCCTTTCAGCTCTCTCGAGATCTGCGACACCTCCTGCTGCCGCGACTCAACACGCTTCGCCGAACCCGACATCAATTGCAGGTAATCCACGATAATCAAATCGAGCTTCTTCTGTTCCGCCGCGAGCCGCCGCGCCTTCGCGCGCATCTCCAACACAGTCAGCCCGGGCGTGTCGTCGAGAAAGATCTTCGTGTCGGCGAGTACGCCGAGCGACTTCGCGATTTGCGCCCATTCCAGTCGCGAAAGAAAGCCGTTACGAAAACGCTGCGCATCGATGTTGCCCTGCGAACACAGCATGCGCATCACGAGCGACTCCTTCGACATTTCGAGTGAAAAGACGCCGACGACTGCGCCCGCGTGAATGGCAGCGTTCTCCGCCAGCATCAGGGCGAAACTTGTCTTTCCCATCGACGGGCGCGCCGCGAGGATGATCAGATCCGAGCTCTGCAAGCCGGAAGTCATCTTGTCGAGATCGGGGAAACCGGTGGTGAGTCCAGTCAAGACAGCCGCTCGACCTTCCATCTCCTGGACCTTCTCGAGCAGTTGCTCCGCGATCGGTTTGACGTGTACGAACCCTTGCCGGATACGTTCGTCTGCAAGCTGAAAAATCGCCTGCTCGGCGTGGTCCAGGATCAGTTCCGGCTCGTCCTCTTCGGCAAGCGCTTCCTGCGTGATCTTGTTGGAAGTCTTCACCAGTTGCCGCAGCATCGACTTGCCGCGAACAACCTTGGCGTAGTGAGCGATGTTGGTTGAGTGAGGCAGACCGTACGTCAGATTCGTGATGAAACTGATGCCGCCGACCGCTTCGAGCGCGTTCTCTTTTTTGAGTTCTTCGCCAATGAGAATCGGATTGATCTCAGCGCCGCGTTCGAATAGTGCGATCATCGCGACAAAAATCCGCCGGTGCGATGGAACGTAAAAGTCTTCGGGACGGAGTTGTTCGATGGCCTGGCTAATCAGGCCGTTGTCAAGCAGGATTGCGCCGAGGATTGCGCGTTCGGCTTCGGAACTGTTGGGTAAAGCGCGCTCGAAGGGCTGCTCGCGAATAGGATCTGGAATGGCCATAAGAAAACGCTGCAAGTTGTACTTAACATGCAGCGTTCATAATGTGCAAAAAATTTTCGGTTTTAAAGTGGGCCGCAGATTAACGCAGATGGACGCTGATCATTATCTGCGAAAATCTGCGTTAATCCGCGGCTGATTCTTCTTCGCCGGCGGGCGTCTGCCTGGCGAGTTCCGCTTCCTGGTCCGGCGTCAGGTGACCGACGATAACTTCACCTTCCGGAGCCACTCTGACTTTCAGATCCATCGTAACCTCACGATGAAGTCTGACCGGAACCGTGTATTCACCCAGACGCTTCAAAGGCTCGCGCAGATGAATGCGGTGACGATCGATCTCGTAGCCGCGCTCTCTCAACGCCTCCGCGAGATCCATCGATGTGACCGAGCCGTACAGCGCGCCCTGCTCGCCGGCTTTTCGCTTGAACTCGAGCTGAAGCGAACCCATCTGCTGCGACTGCGCCTCAGCCGTCGCGCGTTCCTTCGCTTCCTTCTTCAAGAGCGCCGCTCGTTCTTGCTCGATGCCTTTGACGTTACCCGTCGTAGCCTCGACCGCGAGATTCCGAGGCAGCAGGTAATTGCGAGCATAACCGGCCCGCACTCTAACAATCTCGCCGCGCGCGCCGAGATCGTCTACATCTTCACGCAAAAGTACTTTCGTATGTGCCATGTTTACTTCTCTCCCCCGTTAGTCGGTCGTGTACGGCAGCAGCGCGATGTTGCGGGCGCGTTTGATCGCTTCCGCCAGCATGCGTTGGTGCGTCGCACAATTACCGGAGATTCGCCGCGGCAAAATCTTGCCGCGTTCGGGAAGGTAGTTTTGCAACAACCTGACGTCCTTGAAGTCGATCAGATCGACCTTGTCGATACAAAAGCGGCACACGCGCCGCCGGTGCATGCGGCGGCCGCCGCCGCGTCCGCCCATTGGGCGCCGGTCCTGATCGTCATCACCGTCGTAGCCACCGCCACCGCCGCGCTGGCGGTCTTCATAATTGGTTGACATAAATTATCCTCTTAACTCGTCGATCGAAATCTATTGGCTGCGAATTCTATTCGCCGCTCGACTCGGCGAACTCCATCGCCGGTCCGCGGCGCGTGTGATGCGATCCCCGTTCGGGACGCTTCGCAGCCTTGCGTGTACGGCGCTCTTTCAACTTGTCGGCACGCCGGCGATCTTCGTCCACACGCACCGTGATGTAACGCAGCACGCGATCGTTGACTCGCATGCGGCGTTCGAGTTCGGCGATCTCGCGGCCTGACCCTTCGATTTCCAGGAGGACGAACGTGCCGTCTTTGTGGTGCAGGATCTCGTAGGCCAACTGGCGTTTGCCCATCGTTTCGGCCTTCGTCACCACGCCACCCTGATCGGTCACGATCTGCGTGAAACTCTCGGTGAGTCTCGACACTTCCTCGTCCGCTGTCGGGTCTACGATGAAGACCACTTCGTACTGTCTCTTTGTATCCAAATCAAACCTCCCGTTCGGTCATTGCCAATTGCCGACTGCCAATTGCCAATTTTGATCCATTCTTTCAATCGGCATCGGCATCAATTAAACTGTGCCATCGCTTTCAACGCGCCGTCCCTGATGATCGTTCGTATGGCGTCCGCACCCGACGCCAACGTCTCTGTAACAATCGCGCGCTCAGTTCGCGAGAACCGATCGAGCACAAAACGTTTTGGATCCGAGATCGGATGATCGGGTTGAATCCCGATCCGCAAACGCACAAACTCAGTCGTCCCGATCGCGGCGATGATCGACTTCAGCCCGTTGTGTCCACCGGCCGAGCCGCGTTCGCGGATGCGAATTCTTCCGAGCGGCAACGCCAGGTCGTCTGAGATCACAACCAGATCTCTTACGGGCGACTCAGTCTTGAGCTTCGCAAGCAGACATGAAACTGCATGCCCGCTCAAGTTCATGAAGGTTTGCGGTTTCGCGAGCTTCGTTCGCACGCCTTCGACCGGGCCGTGGCCGACGAGAGAGCTGCACTCGCGACGACCAACGACGATCCCTTCATCCTGGGCCAACTTGTCAATCAACATGAAGCCGAGATTGTGTCGCGTCCACGCGTACTCATCTCCCGGATTTCCTAATCCAACGATCAGCATCTAGACACGATTACAGGATTTTTCATGATTTACATGTAAATCCTGTTCATCATGTAAATCCTGTCCAAAAACACTATTCGCTTTCCTCGCCTTCCTCATCCTTCTTGCCCTTGCCAATCACTTCAGGCTCGGCAGGCTCTTCACCTTCGGTCGCCGGCGCCGCCACAACCTCTTCCTTCACGATACCAACGGTCGCGATCACGAGCTCGGCGTCCGTTAAAATCTCGACCGTCGCGCTAACCGGAATATCGGACACGTGCAGAACGTCATGCACGTCGAGATTCGAGACGTCGATGTCGATCGAGTCAGGAATCTCCCGCGGTTCGCAGCGAATTTCAATCTCGCGAACGATCTGTTCGAGCACGCCCTGCTTCTCTTTCACACCGAACGGCTCGCCAACCAGGTGCACCGGCACGGTGACTTCAATCTTCTGTCCTTTGACCAACCGGGTGAGATCGGCGTGAATCAAGCGGCCCCGAACCGGATCGATCTGCCGATCGTGAAACATCACTTCACTCTCGCCCACACCCTCGACGTCGATCGTAAAAATCGTGTTTCGTCCTGCTTCAGTGCGCAGGATCGCAGCGAGTTCGCTCAACGGCGCCACGGCCGCCACTGTCTCCGCACCTCCGCCGTAAACCGTGATCGGCACCATGCCGTCACGCCGCGCGCGGCGCGCATCGTTTTTGCCGCGACCCTCGCGCTGTTTTGCCTGCACTCGGAAATCTTTTTTCTCCGCCATGATTTCTCCTTACAAACTTTCAGCGACCCAAGTCATTTCCAATTGCCGATTTCCAATTGCCAATTCTTTCAAATCGGCAATCGGCATTTGGCAATCGGCAATGTCTTGCCGGTCGCTGATGGTCTTCGTTTAAGCCATCAGTGTTTGCCCTTCGTTATACGAAGAGCGAGGAAACCGAAGTCTCCTCATGGATCGACTTGATCGCTTTCGCCAGAAGCGGCGCGATACTTAGTACTTTTATCTTATCAAGCTCGCACGCGTGATCGCGTAGCGGAATCGTGTTCGTAACGATTATCTTTTCAATGTCCGACTCGCCCAGTAGCTCAACTGCTTTGCCGGAAAACACCGGATGCGTGAAGCACGCATGTATTCGCTCAGCACCGGCCTCTTTCAAAGCGCGCGCAACTTTCGTCAGCGAGCCGCCGGTGTCGCACATGTCGTCGACGATCAAACAACTGCGGCCGCGAACGTCGCCAACAACATTCATCACTTCGGCGACGTTGGCCTTTTCGCGTCGCTTATCACAGAGAGCGAGTTCTGCGTCGAGCCGTTTCGCGTAAGCGCGTGCGCGTTCAGCGCCGCCGGTATCCGGCGCCACCACTGTCAAATTCGGCAACGGATGCTCCTGATAGTACCCGATAAAAGCCGGAGCAGCGTAAAGGTGGTCCACCGGAATATCAAAGAACCCCTGGATCTGAGCGGCGTGCAGGTCCATCGTCAACAAACGATCGGCGCCGGCGACGGTAATCAAATTCGCAACAAGCTTCGCCGAAATGGGAACGCGCGGCCGGTCCTTCTTGTCGGACCGTCCATACCCGTAGTACGGAATCACGGCCGTG
>JBKPPH010000309.1:0-5535 GCA_046733535.1 Acidobacteriota bacterium | reverse complement strand
CGAAACTCACCGGAAAAATTGCGCATGAACTTTCCCTGCGCCGCGACGCGTCCCGCGGTCTCGCCGCCGATTCCCATCGTCGACGCGTTCAAACAGATGAACGGCTTTTCGAAACCATTACACCGGCCGTAAAGAATGTCGATGCTGTGCGCGCTCTTCTCGCCACGAAGAAAAGCGACGACCATCTCGATCCACTTCGGGATTGGTGTGTGTTTGCCGAGCAATCCGCGCGCAAAGTCATTGCCGGTCCCGGCAGGCAATATCGCGAGGGTTGCGCCGGGATTTACCGGCACGGGAAGAACGTCTGCGTCGTCGTTGAATTCAAAGAAACCTTCAGCCGTTTCGCTAAGCGTGCCGTCGCCGCCAACGACGACAACCGTCTCGACGCCGGATCTCAGCGCCGCGCGAGTTTGGACCGTCGCGTCTCCCGGCGATTTTGTTTCGTAGGCTTGATACTCAACGCGGGCAGCGTCGAGTTCTTTTTGAATGGTGGGCCACAAGCGCCGCGCTCGAGCGGCGCTGTGGTTGATGATAATCCGTGTTTTAATCCGCGTTATCTGTGGTTAGGTTTATCCGCGGGCTCGCGCTCTACTTGCCGCGAGGGCGAGTTCACGCGCCCGAGGCATCGCGTCGACAGCGCGGGCCACCTGCGGATCGGCGTCGTTGAAAACCTGCGTTGCCGTGCGGAAGCCATAGGCGGCCGACAGCAGGTTGTAGCGCAACTGTCTTTCCGCGAAGGTGCGCGACTTATCGAGTTGATCCGGAGTGACTTTGAAAATCGGTTTGTTCACCGCAAACTTTTTCAACTCCTTGAACAGCGCGTCGGTCACCGGATAATCCTCGCTGACGAGATCGTGGTCAAAGTCGATCGCGCGTTGGATCTTGTATGAATCAAAACCCGCAACTCTTCCGGTGGTCAGCTCGAGCGAAAATGCGAACAGGATGTCGCGCAGGTGCCGTTCGGCAGCGCTGATGGTTCCCGGCTTCACGAGTTCGTCCGGCGAAATTCCACCGCCGCCGTAGACCGCGCGGCCAGTGTCGGTGTGGCTTTCGGGGCCGCTTTGCGGAGTCACCTTGTTGCTCTTGTCGGCTGCGAGACCGCCCGGGAAGTAATAGTTGTAAAAGCCGCCGTTTGAATAGTCGCGCTGAATCAATCGACCAGACGGCGTGAAGTACTTGGCAATCGTCAGCAACAAAGCCGAGTCGTAGTCCAACTGGAATGGAAACTGAACGAGGCCCTTACCGAAAGTCGTTTCGCCGACGATGAGTGCACGATCGTGATCCTGGAGCGCGCCGGCGACGATCTCAGCCGCTGAAGCCGTCTCGCCATTGACGAGTACCACCACCGCGACGTTGTCAGGATTCTCATTCACCGCCGCGTACGACTGCGAGCTGTCACGGAAGCGACCCTTTTGCGAAACGATCAATTGGCCGCGCTGTAAAAACGTGTTCGCCACGCGCACCGCTTGAATCAGCAGCCCGCCGCGGTTTCCGCGCAGATCCAGCACCAGCATGTTCATGCCTTTGCCGTGCAGGTATCTCAGCGCTTGCTCGAATTCGTCGGCAGTCGTCAGGTTGAAGCCGCCGGTCATGGCCACGTAGCCGACGCCCGGCCGCAGCATGTAAGCCTGCGCGATTGACGGCAGCGAAACAGCATCGCGAACGATGCTCACCGTTTCAGACTGCTTCGTGGCCGGGTGTTCGACCGTCACTTTTATGCTCGTGCCGCGTGGGCCGAGCAAAAACTTGCGCACTTCGGGATAGGTCTTGCCCGCCATCGAGTTGCCGTCGACTGCGAGAATGCGATCGCCAAACCGCAAACCGGCGCGAGCAGCGGGCGAATCCGGGAAAGTGGCGCGGATGAAAGTATTGACGTCAGAGCCCTCGCGAAGGTCTTCGATCGTCGCTCCGATGCCGAAGTATTCAGAACGTTGTTCGGTGCGGAACGAGGCGTATTCGGCTGGATCGAAATAGGTCGAGTGCGGATCCAGGACGCTCAACATGCCGCTGATCGACGACTTGAAGATCGCGTTGTAGTCGAGTTTTCGGCCGTCGATGTGGTTTGACTGGATAACTGACAAGGCTTCGGCAAGATCACTCTTGATAACCGGCGTCGTGGAGGTCGCTTTGATATTTGGCGTCTCACCGGACGCTGTGCGATCCGGAGTTGTGGCCCGGCGAGCGGAACGGTTTTGCTGGGCAATAATCAGTGCAGGGAGTGCCAGGACAACAACGAGGAATAAAATTCCCGGGGCAAAAGAACTCTTTCTCACGCAACCCTCCTAAAATCTATGTCGCAGGTTACTGACTTGTCAGGGCGCCGGGTTCCGGTTTGAAACACGGGGAGCCAGAATAACACGAAGCGCTGGAGCTTTTGAATCGCCGTAGGCATGTAGATGCGAACTTTCGAACTTTCGTCGCCTACTTTTTCAGCCGCAGATTTACGCAGATAAACGCAGATCTACAAACCGTTTTTTCTGATCTGCGTTTTTCTGCGTAAATCTGCGGCCCACTTTGCTTTATTATGCGCGCAGGAGGAATCTGAATGCCCACAAGCTTAAAACGGGATAGTCTTTTATCTTTCGCAAACTCGCATCGCGAGGAGTATGAAGCACTGCTGCGCCGCTTTGTCGAAACTCCAACAGTCTCGGTCGATCCGAATCATCTCGACGACATAAAGAAGGGTGTCGACCTCACGGTTGATACACTCGAGAAATGCGGCGGAAAAGTCGAGGTTTACCGCGCCGACAGGGGAAATCCTGTGGTTCACGGCGTGTTCGGAAATGACAGCAGCCGTCCGACCGTTACCGTCTACAACCACATCGACGTTCAACCGGCGTCAAAGGAAACTGAACCGTGGGACACCGAGCCGTTCACCTTCACGCAAAAGGGCGACACTTACTTCGGCCGTGGCACGACGGACGACAAGGGACCGGCGCTCAGCGCCTTGTTCGGCGCGCGCGCGGCGATGGAAGCCGGCGTTCCGGTCAACATCCGTTTCCTGTGGGAGTTTGAAGAAGAAATAGGCTCGCCGAATTTCGAAAAGATTATCTCGAAGGCCGCGTCGGATCTGCGAACCGATTCGGTGGTGGTTTCAGACACGGTTTGGGTCTCGCGAAACCGTCCGGCAAGCTCCGCCGGATTGCGCGGCCTCCTGGGCTTCATTCTGACGCTCGAAACGGGGACGGTCGACACCCACTCCGGCGAAACCGGCGGCGCGTCGCGAAACCCGATTGCCGAGTTGATGCAACTGCTTTGCGACCTCTACGACGTGCGCACCGGCAAAGTCAAAATCAAAGGTTTCTACGACGACGTCATTCCGCCTTCGAAAAAGGAGTTGCAAGACTGGGCGAATTGCGGCTTCACGACCAAGGCGTTCAAGAAGGCGCATCACCTGAAGAAGATGCGTTCGGAAGATGCGATGGAAGTGATGAAGCGCATCTGGGGCATGCCGACGCTCGAAGTCCACGGCATCGTGGGCGGCTATCAAGGGCCGGGATTGAAATCAATCGTTCCGCCTCGCGCGGAACTGAAAGCTTCGTGCCGGTTAGTGCCGGTGCAGGACCCACAGAAGCTCAAGAAACTGATCACGGCGGCGGTGAAGGAAAGAAATCCCGACGTGAACATTCAATTCGAATCGCAGGCACCCGCGTTTCGCACCGTGCTAGAAGGCGAACTCCCGCAGGCTTTGAAACGCGCGGTCAAGTTTGCGTTTGGACGTGAGGCGGTTTTCGTTCGCGACGGCGGAACTATCGGAGCGATGACGAGTATCGAGAAAGTGCTGAAGTGTCCGGTGCTCTTCCTGGGGCTGTCTCTTCCCGAGCACGGCTACCACGCGCCGAACGAGAATTTCGATTGGCAACAAGCGTCAGGCGGGATGATCGCGTTCGCGAAATACTTCGAGGAGATTTCAAACCTGAACCACAGATGACACGGATAAAAAATCCGATTTAAATCCGATTTCAAAATCCGTGTAATCCGTGGTTACTGATTTAGATCAGGCATGACAGGCGTTCCTCATTGAGCGCCACGAAGCCGGCTTTTTCGTAGAAGTGTCGCGCTTCGGGGTTTTGCAGGTGTACGGCCACGTCGATCCGGGTGACGGCTTCCTTGCGCAACTGCTCCTTCAACTGCCTCAGCAACTCCGAACCGATGCCTCCGCCGCGCCGGTCAGGCTTTACGGAAACGTCGTCGAGCTTCGCCACCACCGAACCCATCGAAGTCGAGATCGCGTAACACACGACGCAAATTCCGGCCACGCCCTTTTCGTCGTAAGCCATCCACACGAACCCGAGTTCGGGATGTTCGAGAAAGAGATCGAGGGCGTTGTTGAGGCCTTTCAGACCGAGATCGCCGTACGCCTGGCTGCTGGCAAGGTAATGTTCGTCGGCGCGGAGAAAGTCGCTCAGCATGTGGAAAGCGTCGGGCACATCCGGTGCACCCATTTTTCGACAAGTAATACTCACGCCGCAATGATATAATCCCGCCTCCGCATCACCAAGTAATTTCCATTCCCATTAGACTTAGGTCAGGAGCCATGAAAAAGACAACCACTCTCTTCGCCACAGCACTGTTTCTTCTCACTACGATTTCAGCATTTGGCCGCGAAGCGCGGCTGGTGCGCTATCCGCACTATCACAACGGCCGCATCGTGTTCAGCTATCTCGGAGACATTTGGACCGCCGATGAGAATGGCCAGAACCTTCAACGCCTGACCGTTAACCGGGCGCGCGATGTTTACGGACGGTTCTCGCCCGATGGGAAGTGGATTGCTTTCTCGAGCGAGCGTAACGGCAACCTCGACGTCTACCTGATACCGTCCGGCGGCGGCAACGCGAAACAACTGACGACGCACTCCGCCGACGACACGGTGCTCGGATGGTCGTCTGATTCGCGCGCGGTGCTGTTCAGCAGCAATCGCGGCGAAGACTTCATGCCGCAGCTTTATCTCGTCAGTATCGAAGGCGGCATGCCGTGGAAGGCCGGCACTGACATGGGCGTGCAGGCGTCGTATTCGCCCGACGGCCAGCGACTCGCTTACAACCAGAAGTCGCAGGTCTACTGGCGCAAGTATTACCGCGGCTCTTATCAGAGCGACATCATGGTGATGGACGTTTCCGCGAAGAAGTTTACTCAGCTCACCGACTTCGACGGTCTCGATTCATGGCCCATGTGGGGTCACGACGGTTTCATCTACTTCGTCAGCGACCGCGACGGCAACGGCCTGACGAACATCTGGCGTGTTTCCGAAAGCGGCGGCAAGGCCGATCGCGTCACGACGTTCAAATCGGGCGACGTGCGCTGGCCGGCGATCAGTTCCGATGGCCGCGTGATCATGTTTGAGCACGACTTCGGCATCTGGAAGCTCGACGTCAATTCGAGAAAAGCAACTCAGATCCCGTTGAACATCGACGCTGAAACTGAGGAAAACATGACGGAGATGCAGTCGTTCAATTCCGAAGCGGACGATTACGATCTCGCGCCGTCTTCAAAACGCATTGTGTTTTCGATTCACGGTGAAATCTTCACCGCGCC
>JBKPPH010000308.1:0-4809 GCA_046733535.1 Acidobacteriota bacterium | reverse complement strand
TCACGGCGTTCGAACTGTCTTCGAGCTTCAGCGGTGAACGACGTCGGAAAGACAACCTGAAGCTGACCAGCATTCGCGTTTACTTCAATGGGAAATCCCGATGCTCTAAAGACGTGCAGCATGGCGTGGTTCGCAGCCACGACTTCAGCCTCAAACACCTCGATCCCGTTTGCTGAAGCAATCTCCGCGAGTTGGCCCAACAGGATGCTTCCGAGTCCGCGTCCCTGAAAATCGTTGGCGATCGTAAATGCAACCTCGGCACGCTTGTGGTCGATGGCGGCGTAGAACGCATGGCCCACCACACGCTCGTCGTCGCCGCTACATGCAACGAGGCCGAAAGCCTGATCCAAATTCGCTTCTCGATGAGCTTCAGCAGCTAGCGAAGCCCTGTTCTGCTGGCAGTAGAATCTCAGCCAGCGCGATTCTTCCGACAACGAGGTCAGCAGCGTGCAAAGGCCCGCTTCATCCGCGGGACGCATCACGCGAATGCTAACAGTGGAGCCGTCGCGCAGAACGACGTCGCCATCGCGACGCGTGAGCACGTGTCTTTGAGTAATTACGGTATCCTGGACCATTAATGAACGAGTTTAGCTGCTGTGTTTACTCTTCTGAAACTCCGGACAGGCGCTCGATGTTGATGCGAAACACGATCACTTCGGGTGAGGTGCCGTCGATAGCAATCGCAGATTCGACGGGCGTTAACATGGGAAATTTCCGCAGGAGCTTGCCAAGAATATCTGCACGCTCGTCAGGTGCGGTGATTTCTTCAAACTTTCCGAAAGCGATCGCACTTCTCCAGCGCAGATCGCTTTCGATTTCGTCTACCTGAACGCAGGCTCGAGGATTTCCACGCAGGCCGGAAATCTTGAGTCCGGGAAGAGAGTGACTGTACAGATGATCACCCTCCAAATGGCAGTTCACGGGAACCACATATGGTTCACCGTCCACGATGCAACCCAGCCGTACAACGCGTGCTCTCTGAAATAACTTGCGCGCTTCATCATTGTTCAGCATCTTCATCATGTCGCCTCCGTGGAATTTGTATCCAACTGCAGACATTAGGAACTCCTGCGAACGACTTCAACGGAGCAATGAGCGCGAGCAGCGACCGCCGACGAAACGCTGCCCAGAACAAATCGTTCAAAGCGATTGCTGAATCCTGCCGAACCTACAAAGATGCAATCAGCGCCCCATTCTTCCGCTGCTTTGCAAAGTTCGCGTTTCGGGTCACCCTCTTTAACAACACAAGTGACCTTGACGGAGGCGGAACGTAGAATCTCGGTAGAGCGCTGCGAAATCTTTTCAACCCAGGCTCTTTCTTCCCTTCTATCCTCTTCCAACATTTCGCGAAGCGGAGGAATAACTTTTTCCAGAAACTGCGGCGCTAAAGGATCGTCGACCAGCACTACCATGACTTCGCTTTTTGCGGGCCATTGGCGCGCAGCCACAGCACGCAATGCTTCCTCGCTTGCCGGTGAGCCATCGGTCCCTACGATTATACGCACCGGAGAATCCGGCTCTTCAACTCGTCCGCGGGCGATTCTCACCGAGCAACGAGCTTCAGTCAGCACCCGCTGCGAAACACTGCCTAACACGAAGCGGCCGAGCGCAGTACGCCCGTGCGAGCCGACTACGACTAGATCGGGTTTCCAGTTATCGGCTTTTGCGACTAACTCCCACGCTGCCGAACCGCATGAGGAATCCGCGGTCACCGTCCACGATGGAAACTTGGTTTGCAGTCGCTCGCGCGCCCGTTCCGCCAGAGCGAGCGCCTCCTTCGCAGCAAGACATTGTTTGGCATACATCCGTTGCAGTTCTGCGGGCGACGTTGCTTGCCTTGCCTCTTCAATGATCTCGTCAGTCGGTGGGGGCGGTGGCGGTAGCCACACTTCAGCAACAGAAAGGATGTGGGCCTCAACTTCGTTTGGCAGTCCGGCGTGAGTCAAATCGTCAAAAGCCGCGTCTCCACATTCCGAGCCATCATATCCTATAAGAATTCTCATAGTGTCGTCTCCTCGATAGAACCCAGCCGCCAGGTATCAACGAACGTAGCGCGGGGTCCACATCTCATTCGCTACGGCCCGTTCGATAGACTCAACACTGATGCCCGCCAACCCCGCTCGCACTGCTTCGGCTCCAACCGCCACTGCAACTCGATACGAAATCTCTCGCACCGCTTCCAACGGCGGGAACAACGGGTCATCCGGATGACGCAACGCCGGAGAGAACTCGCTTAACACATGAGCTGCCGCCGAAAACATCGCATCGGTGACTCTACGTGCACGTGACGCAATAACGCCTAATCCAACGCCAGGAAATATGAATGCGTTATTACACTGGCCGAACTTAATCAATCGGCCGTCATGACTAACTGCCGGAAACGGACTCCCCGTAGCGATTAAGGCGCGTCCATTTGTCCATTCAAGAAGTTCAGACGGCGTCGCTTCGCTCTTCGAGGTTGGATTCGAAAGGGGAAAGATCACAGGACGTTCGACGTGTTGGGCCATCTCACGAACAATCACTTCATTAAATGCTCCGCGTTGACCGGATGTGCCAATCAGAATCGTCGGGTGAACAGTCTTCACCACTTCTAAAAAACTCGAACCAGGCATCGCCAACGGCCGCGCAAACTTCCGTTTGGAAGCTTCGAGATCAGCTCGTCCGTCGTGAACCAGGCCCTTGCTGTCCACCAGCCACAGTTTCTGTTTTGCATTATGCTCGGACTGTCCCGCCTGGACCATCGCCGCCACGATCTGATCACAAATCCCAATCGCGGATGAGCCCGCTCCGAGAATCAAGATTCGTTGTTCCACCAGACCTGACCGCAGGAGCTTCATCGCCGCTAAGAGTCCGGCAACTGTGACTGCGCCGGTGCCCTGGATATCGTCATTGAAAGTACATAGACGATCGCGGTAACGCTCGAGTAAGCGCGCGGCGTTGTGCTTTGAAAAGTCTTCCCATTGCAGTAACACTCGGGGAAACTTCTGCGTAACTGCCGCGACAAACGCTTCGATGAAGTCGTCGTACTGCTGCCCGCGCACGCGTTCGTGCCGCCAACCCAAATACAACGGATCGTCCAGTAGTTCGCGATTGTCTGTGCCGACGTCGAGCATGATGGGAAGCGCGCCGGCGGGATGAATGCCTGCGCAGACGGAGTAAAGCGTGAGTTTTCCAATTGGAATACCCATCCCTCCGACGCCCAGGTCGCCCAATCCAAGAATCCGCTCGCCGTCAGTCACGACGATCACTTCGACTGTTTTAGATGGAGCGTTTCCGAGTAGCGCCGGAATGTCATTGCGGTGAGGATACGAGATGTACAGACCGCGAGGCCGGCGAAATACATGGCTATACTGGCGGCAGCCTTCGCCGACTGTCGGCGTATAGATGATCGGCATCATCTCGCTGATGTGTTCCTGCACGAGCCGATAAAAGAGTGTTTCATTGCGGTCCTGCAAGGCCGTCAGAAACACATACCGCTCCAGGTCACTCTCTTTTCGCCGGTAGTTTTCGTAGGTGCGCGCCAGTTGCTCCTCGACCGTCGAACAGTGAAATGGAAGCAGTCCCAAAAGACCAAACTCGCGTCGTTCATCTTCAGAAAAAGCGCTGCCCTTGTTGAGCAATGGATTGTCCAGCAGAAGTTGTCCAGTGAGACTGGTTTCTATGGGAGCGGTACTGCTACTTTCCAGAACAGAGATCATTGATCAGCTACCTTTGGAGCCGCTACTACCTTGTCGCGAGAGACCGAAGTTTATTTGAGTGTCCCGATAGTGATCGTCACAATGGGCACCACAGAGGCACTCTTGTTGTACGACACCCAGAAGCGTTCTGAGTTATAGAACACCATTCTGAATACCGAGCCATCAGGTCTTAGGAGCAGTCCTTCACCAACCACGCTCCTGTAATCAGGGGCGCCGACTTCACCGGTGTAATCGGTGGAAATAGTCCAAACCTTCTGACCCTGGTAAGCAATTTGCGCCGTTTCACTCGGCGAGAAGACATAGAAATCCTGCTCGTCGCTCTTCATCGCCGGCTCGCCGAGCTTTGTTCTCACTTCGGTCGCCGTCATGCCAAGGCGAATGCCACGATATTCTCTGTAGAGCGGTTGTTGCACTTGCGCGTTTGCACGGACGGCTTTCAGCGACTGATTCTCAGTCTGTCCTTTTGCAATGACGCCAATCAACAGCAACAAAAGTGCGGCAAGCAGAAAGTACGTTAGTTCGATGATTCCAATGTTGTGTTTCCTTACGCTGTATCTCATCTCAATCACCTCCTCGAGGGGTTTGCGCGATCATTTCGGTCTTTCCCACAAACTTCTTGCCGGCGGCCCAAACCTGTCCTCCAGCGCGCATCTGTAAAACGATTTCATCGAGAGGCCGCCGCGGCGGACCAAACATGACGTAACCCATGCGCATATCATATGTGCCTTGATGGCACGGACATTTGAGACATCGATGCGCAGCATCGACGTCAACAGAACAGCCTGCATGAGAGCATCTGCGGCTATACGCCTTGAACTCGCCGTCACTCGAGCGCAGCAGGACAGCCGGATCGTTTCTGGTTGGATAGTTGAAGTACAGGCTGGAACCTGGAAGCAACGTCTCTGCGCCTTCGATCCTCCACGGCGGATAGGCAATCATCGAGTCTTGCGCGGCTTGGACTTTAGTGACAGCGGGCGCTGCGAGCACCAGTCCGGCTGACGTCAGAAGCAGATCCGAGCAGAAAGTGCGGCGCGTGGTGTGTGACAGGTCGTTTACATCACGGTGATCTGACTGATTCATTTGCGGGCTCCCTCCACTGATAGTTCCGGTC
>JBKPPH010000307.1:0-5870 GCA_046733535.1 Acidobacteriota bacterium | reverse complement strand
ATCTTCACCTGCAGCACCAGCGGCTTCACCGGCGGCGAGCAAGTAGGTCGTCGCTTTGCTTGAAAACGATTCTGGCTATAATAGCCACAGCCTTCTAAACTCACTTCATGCCGAAGTGGCGGAACTGGCAGACGCGCACGTTTGAGGGGCGTGTGAGGCAACTCGTGGGGGTTCGAGTCCCCCCTTCGGCACCATACTTCTTCAGTTTTCCTCAGCAAATCAAACAGGGTTTCAATTTAGTGTCCACTTACTGCCGCCGTGCTCACCCTTTGCCGTCACTGGACACTGCACCGCATTCGACTCATCCGGTCAGGAGGCAGGTTTTACTCATTACGCAAAGCCGTCAGCGGATCAACCTTCGTCGCTCGTCTCGCCGGAACCCAGCATGCCAGCAAAGCGACTGCGATCAGCAGGAGTGCAATGACGATAAACGTCAGATGGTCGATAGACTGACGCAGTTTTACAATTTTCCAATCACTCGTTGTAGGGCAAGCGCGCTGAGAAGTCCAATCACTACGCCGCTCAATCAATTCAGCCCTTGCCCAACAATCAACCGTCCTACGTTGCGTGCCGTGTCGCCCAAAGCTATGCGAATGACTAATTCTCGCGTGCGTCGTGAAACGGCCAGCGTTTCGTTAATGATGAAAACAGACGGCGCACCGGCTGCATTGCGCTCGGTGATGACGCGTCCTTTGAGCAGCCGCGTACCCACCGCGTCGAAATAATTCGGACTGATGACGTGCAGCCCAACCGGAATGAAATCATCGTACCTCGTCACTCAACATCTGATGGGTTGTTGAAGAGCACGGTTAAATTGACGCTCCCGTGTCCGAGTTGCGGGAAAGATCGAGCGGTGCGGTTTCCTGGATCGAGGGTAGATGCCGTATCGTCCGGCGGAAAAATTACTAGAGACCCCAGGAACTCCAGTACCTTGTTCTGATCGCCAGGTGCGAGTGTAGCAAAAGCATCACGAGCATGGAGAGCCTCGCCACCGTGGCGCAAAATTACCTCTCTCAGATTAAGGCTCCTCCCATCGTGTCCGTACGGTGCACTCGTGCCGACTCCCCATAGCGGCGTAGTTAGAAACTGCCGTCTGATCGTCCCGTCATAGTTTCTTTCGTAGAAGTCAGGTCCCAGATCGTGCCGTTTGAAATCTGTGAAAATGTTCCGGACCAGGAATGGCTGGTTAGCTGGATACTTCAGCGCAGGAAATCCGCTGCCATCATCTTGCGGTGTGAAGAGCACGCTCGCCGTTGCGAAAAGGCGATTGAAAATTCCGTTCACCGGATCATAAACAGTTTCCAGATCGGCGACGCGTCTATCATGATTAAGCTGAAGATCAGGCATGTGACACTGAGCGCAGCCAATCTCCTGAAACTTTTGCCGCCCCCCAATCACTTCACGCGTTTGTTCATAGAGCGCAGGTTTGAAATAGTTGAGCAAATAGAACTCCATGAAGTCTACAATGCTTGTCGGGATCTCGTTTGCAACACCGTCTCCGTCAGGGTCTTCTACGGCAGCAGTAGCAGGCGGGGCTTCGATCTTGTCTTTCGTGCCATCAAGCACCATGCCCGATGGCGTCGTTATAGTGGCTCCGTTATGTGCGGCCGCGAGTTCAGAATCGACTGCTTGAAGTCCCATTTCCGCATTCCACGCACCGACAATGAATTCTCGTATCGAGATCGTTCCCCCATGCGCGAAAAAAGGGCGCACGCGCAGATCGGGATCGACCCCCGTTACGGCGGAAGTATCGATAGCCACGTCTGTACCACGACGACTTGCAGTGATCGCACCGTAGTTGATTCCTTTGCTCGTTAGTACTTTGGTCACAGGATGCTGCGAAGGCGACTTGAGAGCTTCGTCAATTGCCTGCTGCCGAATGGCACGCAAGTCGGAAGTGATCTCATCTGCTAACATCTCCTTCAATCCAAGCCCAAAGAGATGCGGCGCGTCGCGACTGTCGGGCCTGGTAACGACATCGCCACCAAATCCGGCGGCGCCCCTTGGCCGTCCATGACAACCCGCGCAGCTATCCGCCAGCCCGGCACCGATCGCCAAAGTCGTTTCGATGTTACCCGTGCCATCTCCGGAAAGTGGTCCAATGCCTTGCAACCTCGTGTATTTGCGCTGAAAGAGTTGCCGTCCGCGGCGAATCGCTCGAAAGGGATCGCGCTTGATGATGAACATAGAGGAGTCTACAGTCATAACATCACCGCGACCCGCTCCTGTCTGTTCAGCAAGCGATTTGTTAATTCCGACATTCGCCGTGTTGGGAGTAACTGTCTTATCGGGAAGTTGCGCGTAACTGCGAGGCGCGAAGTAGCACGCGGCTGTGAAAGCAATCAGAGTTACAGCAGCACGAATGACAACACTTGGTTTTAGATTCATGGTACGTCTCCCTGCGAATTCACTGCGGACTGAAGATTAGAATTGCCTCGCTCCTGTCGTGGGACGGAAAAAGTGAGCGGTGACAAACCGTGAAACCTGTTGCCCCAGGATGGCGCCTTTCTGTCCTGAGTTTCGGTAGTGCATGCCACCGTAAACGCGAGCGTCGCGAACCTCGTCGAGTGCCTGCGAAAAGCTGTTATAGGAACGCACCGGTTTTGTGAGGCCCGCAACGTTGCTATCGATAATGAAGCTGAAGTCGTCGGTGCCAAAAAAGAATTTCAGGGTTTGAGTTGAAGAGCCGCTGAAGCAGCCATGCGCAGCGGGATACTCGGGATGGTTCGGCGTCACCACCTGTGCGATCCAGTTGACGTCAGGTTCAGTCTCGGCATTGCCATCGGTGTCCCCAGCGCGAATCGCTGTGACCGGTCGCCAAAAGTTATAAGTGTACTTCGAGTCCCAGCACGCGATTATGGCGTCCGCGGAAGCTGTTGCCAGCATAACGAAGAAACGCGCGCTGTCTGCAAGCGACAAGCCCTGTGTGATTGAGATATTGCGCCAGGCACGATTCCACTGGAGGATGGGTTGATCCGACCAGAAGCGACCAATATCGGTCTGCTCGGGAGTGCGCGTACTGCCGATAGCCGCTCCGAGGCTCTTAACTTCGTTGTAATCACGCGCCCATGTATCACTGGTCAAGAGCGGGGGCGGTTCAGCGCGAAATTGCGAAGGGCTGATCAGTGCGAAGGGTTGGACGTGCGCGGCCTCGGGGGCCGCAGCAGCAAGAAAACCTGGAGGAGTTGGCGTCCACACGCCCGGCCCGCTACCCGGCGAATATGACACCGTCGCATCCCGTCCATCATTTGCACGTAAAGCAAGTATGCCGCCGGCCGTTTGTTGACCAACTGCAATGCCGTTACTCTTCGCGGGACCATCGGCGATGGTGCTCAGTGAAGCCGCGTACTTAGCGTCGAGATCTGCTTGTTGAGCAGGGAAGAGTGCGACGAGCATATCGTGTGCGGCAGTTGCAGTCGCGGCGTCGGCTGAGGCCGGTGAAATCACGGTTGGGTGGACGCCGTACGCCTGGAATGGATAGCCATCAATCGCGTTAACAGCATCGTAGATGGCAATGTGCACCATCGCCAGACGAATTAGTCCTCGCTCAGGACGCAGACCTGCTACACCGACTATGGCGCCGGCTGCATTTGCATTCCATTCAAGCACCATATTGGGTTGCGGAACGGTCTGCGGTTTTACGGCGGTACGCCGAGCTAAAGCCCGTGGTCCAAAGTTGATCGCCAGACTGATTAGTATCATGACTAACACTGCGCGATTGCCGGTTCTCCTGCTATATGTCATTGCTATCTCTCTCTTCCTGGAATGTACAAGTAGTGAGTTGTTCGGCCGTGCGAGACAGCCCGCGCCTGCGGATCCCGTTGATGCGATTGGCCGATTGAATTAAAGTAATGGAACCCCCGAATTGGTCCCCGACGATTTGTTGCCTGTCTCACTTCTTCTGCGTTGCACCTTGCCTGAAGGGGAGCCGGGAAGTCCTGCGAACGTCTGGAGAAAACTCTCATAAAATTCTCATTGAACTCTGAAAGGGGTTTATGAAGACGGCAGCCACGCATTTCTTCGAATTTGGGGCTTTCCGGCTCGATGCGAGCGAACGCCTACTGCTGCATCAGGGAAAAACTGTTTCGCTGACTCCCAAAGCATTCGACATGCTGGTGACACTGGTGGAGAACAGCGGGCATCTGGTTGAGAAGAATGACTTGATGCGCAAGCTATGGCCGGACAGTTTTGTGGAAGAGGGCAGTCTCGCGCAGAACGTTTCGCTACTGAGGAAAGCGCTCGGTGAGAATGAAAGCCAGAAATTCATCGAGACGGTGCCACGGCGCGGCTATCGTTTTGTAGCGACTGTTGTCGATAAGGTGCGGAAAGTCGCTGACTCGACCATCCAGTCAATTGCGGTGCTTCCGTTTAAGTTGTTGGGAGTAGACGGAGGCGATGAGTATCTAAGTATTGGTATTGCGGAGACACTCACAACGCGCCTGAGCAGCCTGAAGTTACTGACAGTGCGCCCAACGAGCGCCGTCCTTAAGTACGTAAGTTCTGAAAGGGACGCAATGGAGACTGGTCAGGAACTTCAGGTCGATACGGTGCTGGAAGGAAGTATTCGAAGAGCCGGCGAACGACTGAGAGTGACTGCGCGGCTGGTTAGCGTGCTGAATGAAGAGGTCCTCTGGGCCGACAAGTTCGACGAACAGTTTACCGATATATTTGAAGTTGAAGATTCTATTTCCGCAAAGGTAGCACAAGCGTTGGCCCTGAACGTTTCAGGCGAACAGCGGAAGCGTTTGACAAGGCGCTACACCAATAACGCCGAAGCCTACCAGCTTTACCTCAAAGGCCGTTACTTCTGGAATAAGAGAACGGAAGAAGGCTTCAATCAAGGCATTAAACATTTCAAGTTGGCGGTCGCCCAGGATCCTACCTACGCGCTGGCCTACGCGGGATTAGCCGATTCATACATAGGACTCACGTTTTACAATTTTGGAGCTCCGCACGAAACAATGCCTCAGGCGAAAGAAGCTGCCATGAACGCTCTTTCGATAGATAGCGCGCTCGCTGAAGCACATACCTCGCTGGCACATGTGCTGATGAATTACGACTGGAATTGGTCCGAAGCCGAGAAAGAGTTCAAGCTCAGTATGCAACTCAACCCGGATTATGCGACGGCGCACCAGTGGTACGCCATCCACTATCTAACGGCTATGGACCGATTGGAAGAAGCGCTAGAAGAAATGGAGCGCGCGCTGCAGCTTGAACCAACGTCTCTGGTAATGAATTCGTTCATGGGCGCAACTCTCTACTTTGCCGGCCGCTACGACAAGGCTATAGAACAATGCCGCCGGACGATAGAAATGGATCCGAACTTCGCGGTCGCTCACTGGCACCTGGGACTGGCGTATGAGCAGACGGAAATGTTTGACGAGGCCATCGCAGAGTTTCAAACCGCGATTACCTTATCGGGAGGCAGTCCATTGCTGAAAGCCTCTCTTGGGCATGCCTATGCCAAAGCAAAGAGAAGAGGTGAGGCAACAAAGATTCTTGGCGAGTTAAACGACCTCTCTCAACGGCGCTATGTTTCTTCCTATGAGAGAGCGGCAATCAGTACGGCACTTGGCGATGAGAAACAGTCGTTTCAATGGTTAGAGAGCGCTTATGAGGAACATAGCTTTCACATGGTTTATTTAAGGGTGTGGCCGCAGTTCAGCGGAATTCGCAGCGATCCCAGGTTTCAGAAATTAATTCAGCGCCTTGGCCTCTGCTACGCCGCACCCCCCGGCACCTCGCGCGCCGTTTAAGCTACTGAACACGATCGACGTGAAGTTGTGTCTCAACAGCCTCAATGATACAAGAACAACCATGGCGGGAATGTTCTGAACCGCCTCCAGATCGGGGAGAAGCCATAGTAATGC
>JBKPPH010000306.1:0-10323 GCA_046733535.1 Acidobacteriota bacterium | reverse complement strand
TATTCGGCGCAGTGCGTCACGATGACAGTGGGTGATGCGAAACAGCCCGAGATGCAACCGATCGTCGGCGATTCGGCGTTACCCGTGGCCGTCCTGGCCAAGCCCGATGGCTCGCCGATCAAAAAGATTGAGAGCACCGGCGGCAAACTAAAAATCGATCAAGTCGAAAAAGCTCTCGACGCGGAAATGAAACAGCGCGAGACAGCGCTCGACACGCAGCTCAAAGATGGCAAAGAAAAGGCGAAGGCAGGCGATAACCCAGGCGCCATCGCTCTTCTCAAGCCGGTGGCGGACGAGAAATGCCTGTTTCCGAAAAAGGCAAAAGAGGCCGCGAAGGAGTTGAAGAAACTCGGCGTCGAAGAGGTCGGCAGCATTCCGGAAGTTACGCCGATTTTCGATCGAGTCCAGGGTGCGCGAGTCGAAGCCGTCATGACGCAGGGCTTGCGTGCTGAGATCGCAGAGCAATATGTCGCGGCTGAAAAGTTGTATCAGAAAGCGCACCTCATGGATCCCGCCGATCCGACTCCGCTTCGTTATCTCGGCGAGGTTTATCGACATCACACCGGTGAGTGGGACAAAGCCCGCGCCACTTTCAACACGATCCTTAACATGCCCGCCGATCCGATCGCGCGCGCTGTTGCTCTTCATGGACTCGGCAAGATGACGATTCACGATGGCGAGTTTAAGAAAGGGCTTTCGTTGATGGAGCAGTCGGTGGCCGAGTATCCGCTGGCCCTCGCCTATCGCAATCTCGCCGTCTACTGGAACTCTGAAGGCGATTTAAAGCAAGGCGCTGCTTACACGCAGAAGGCGCTCGCTCTTGAACCGAAAGATCCATACAACCTCGTGTTCGCGGCCGTCTTCATGGCGGCTTCGGGACGTGGTGACGAAGCGTTGAAGATTGCACGTGCAAATCGAAACCTGTTGCCCGCGTCGTACAACCTCGCTGCGGTCTATGCGCAGACAGGTCATCGCCGTGAAGCGCTCGCGTTACTGCAACGGCATTTCTTCCAGTACGAGCGATATCAGGCAGTGCGCGCGAAGGAGATGATGGAGGCGCGTGTTGACGCTGTGTTTGATTCGCTGCGCCAGGATTCAGCATTTCTCGCGCTGACGAGTGGCGCCGACGGCAGGCTCCAGATGCCGATGAAGAACATGACCGGCTCCGCGAACCGACAGTAAAAACCAGCCACGGATCTTTACGGATTTGATCCGTGAAGATCCGTGGCTGCGGTAAAAGGACACGCCCATAGATCGCGTTCACAGTTATCGCATCTGGCAAGTAATCACCGCATCAGCAGTCGGCACCATGATCGAGTGGTACGACTTCTACATCTTTGGCAGTCTCGCAGTAACAATCTCACCACTCTTTTATCCCGAAGGTAACGACACACTCGCGCTCATCGCGTACTTGTCCACGTTCGCCGTCGGATTTGTAGTCCGGCCTTTCGGCGCACTCTTCTTCGGGCGCATCGGCGATCTCGTCGGACGCAAGTACGCGTTTCTCGTCACGTTGCTGATCATGGGCGGCGCTACGGCGGCAATCGGATTTCTTCCGACGTACGCGACGATCGGTATCGCCGCACCCATAATTCTGCTGCTGATCCGGATACTACAAGGACTCGCGCTCGGAGGTGAGTACGGCGGCGCTGCCGTGTATGTCGCGGAGCATGTGCCGGACGAAAAGCGCGGCTTCTACACAAGCTTCATTCAGATCACAGCCACGCTCGGACTGTTTCTCTCGTTGATGGTCATACTCGTCGTGCAAAACGCGGTGACTCGTGAAGCTTTCAACGCGTGGGGCTGGCGCGTGCCATTCATCATTTCGATCTTTCTCGTCGGAATTTCTCTGTACATCCGCATTCGGATGAAAGAGTCGCCGATTTTCCAGCAGATCAAGAGCACGGGCATGACGTCGGCTCAACCGCTGAAAGAAGCGTTTACGCACTGGGTCAATCTTAAGCGCGTGCTGATTTCACTGTTTGGCGCGACTGCGGGGCAAGGCGTCGTGTGGTACACGGGCCAGTTCTACGCGCTCTTTTACCTGCAAACGATTTTGAAGGTAAACAGTCGATCGGCGAATTACATCGTGGCGATTGCGCTGTTGCTTGGGATGCCTTTGTTCGTCTTCTTCGGAGCGCTTTCCGATCGCATCGGACGTAAGCGCATCATGATGGCGGGATGTTTGCTCGCCGCGCTCTCTTACATTCCGATCTATCACGCGATGCAAAGAGTGGCGGGCTCTGAAGTCGTAACCGCGGTGTCGCAGCGAAATGCGACCACTGGAGCGATTAGCCTGACGCCACAAGCCCGGGTCAATGGAGCGTTGCAACCGGCGAAGGAAGTATTGCCTTACACGAGCTTTGGTTCTTTGATAGTCGATCCGGTTGCGTGGCAGTTGATCGTGCTCGTTTTCATCCAGGTCGTGTTTGTGACAATGGTTTATGGCCCGATCGCCGCGTACCTCGTCGAAGCCTTCCCGGCAAAGATTCGTTACACGGCGCTCTCGTTGCCGTACCACATCGGCAATGGTGTTTTTGGCGGGCTGCTGCCGTTGATCGGTCTGTCAGTGATTGCACAAACCGGGAATATTTACGCCGGTTTGTACTACCCGATCATCGTCGCGAGTTTGACGTTTGTTGTGGGTTCGCTATTACTGACTGAGACGAAACACACGCTTATCTGGCAGGAAATCGAGCCGCAGATTGACGCTGATATTCGCTGATCTATCTGCGTGAATCCGCGTTCATCTGCGGCTGTTTATAGATCACCCCATTCTTCATCACGAACACAACCTTCTGAACGTCCTCGATATTCCTCGACGGATCGCCCGACACGGCAACAATGTCGGCCCACTTGCCTGCCGTTAACGACCCGACCTTTTTATCCCAGCCCAATAACTTCGCTGCGTTCAGCGTGCCTGCGACGATCGCATCCATGTTGCTCATGCCGCCCCACTGGACCATCAACACAAACTCGTGCGCGTTCGATCCATGCGGAACGACTCCCGCGTCCGTCCCCAACGCAATCGGGACCCCATTCGCCACTGCAAGCCTGATCGCATGACGAACTGCCGCCGCGGCAGACAGTGCCTTCTCAGCACGCAGTCCTTTCAACACACCGCTCTTCGCCGCTCGTTCGACTCCCTCCGCCGCCGAAAGCGTCGGCACCAGAAACGTTCCGCGCTCTTTCATCAACCGTGCGCCTTCTTCGTCGAGAAACGAGCCGTGCTCGATTGATGAAACACCCGCGCGCACTGCCAACTTTATGCCTTCAGTGCCGTGCGCATGCGCCGCCACTTTGCGCTCCAACTTGTTCGCCTCGTCGACGAGGGCTTTCAACTCTTCGAACGTGTACTGTGTCGCGCCGACAGCGTCGCCTTCCGACAAGACTCCACCGGTGGCGCATGTCTTGATCACGTCGGCGCCGTACTTGATTTGGTAGCGAACGGCCGCGCGGATCTGCTCTGGACCATCCGCAACGCCGTCCTCAATTCCCGGATCGAACATACCGGGGCGAAACCCGTTTTCGTCGCAGTGGCCACCACGAATTCCGAGCGCGTGCCCCGCGCTCATCATTCGCGGTCCAGGCGTCCAGCCTTCGTCGATCGCTTTGCGCAAGGCCATATCGTCGAAGCGCCCGGCGGCGCCGACGTTACGCACGCTCGTAAATCCACCCATCAACGTCGCCCGCGCGTGTTCCACGCTGATGATGGCTGCGAACGATTCAAAATCTCTTACCAGCGCGGCGTCGCCGGCAGGATCGCCGAGCACACGTCCGATCAGGTGAGTATGCGCGTCAATGAAGCCCGGCATCAGAGTCGCGTCGCCGAGATCGATCACCCTCGCGTTTGCCGGAACAGTGACTGATCCGGCTGGTCCAACAGCCGTGATCATGTTATCGGTGACCACGACGACTGCGTTGTTGATTGCGGCGGCGCCCGTCCCATCGATCAAGCGAGCGGCTTTGAGAACAATTGTTCCTTTTCCAACGGGCGGTTCGGGAGTGATCCGCGCGGGTGTTTGGGGCAACACGGACACAAATAACGATTGGACCAGACACACTGCGACGGCAAGGAGTTTTAAGGTTCTCACTGGTTGTTCCTCTGATCTGAGTTGTTACTACGTCAGCACGAAATCGGAATCGTTGTTCCAAACGCTGCATTCACGTACGCCAGAAACCCTTGCGCGGAAGTTGTATCCAGCCGGTAGACCACATTCGTTGAGCGACACGCAGTGTCGCCGGTGATCGTGATCGAGACAATCAGTTGCTGCCCATTGACGGTTAGGAATTGGGGTCCGCCTGAATCTCCAAAACACGTCCCGCCGTTTCCGGTTGAAGAATTCTGCGACAGACGCATGTAGCCACCATTAAGCGAGTTGAAACTCGAGAAAGAAAACATACGCGGTATCGGATTCAGATCCTGGAAGAACGGAACGCCGCCACCCACCACGCGGTTCTGCACTCCATAGCCGACATTCGTAAACACGGCGGTCTTCAATCCGTTTTGAGCTACCAACTGGTCCAGTAGTCCGCAACTTGGCAACACGGCCGGAGTCACTCCGCGAACACCTCTTTCGAGAACCAATGCACCGATGTCTCCGGAATCGCTTTGGCTCGGATTGTAGTTAGGATTGGTAACGACGTGAGCAACGGGCAACAACGTCGTCTTGTTGCTCGTGAGATCGCCGAACGGTATCGACTGATCAAGACTGACGTAAGCGACGTAACCTTCAGGCGCGAGATCCTGCGTGAAGAAGGCCGTGCAGTGACTCGCCGTCAGAAACACGTTTGCGGTAATCATCGTGCCCGAGCAGATCGGGAAGATTTGGCCGGTTGTAGACGACTTCACGATAAATGCGCCGGTATTGCTGAAAGTGTTATTTGAGTCGACGAAGCCGTAAGTGATGGCCGTGGCCTTCGGCAGTATGAGTGACAACATCAGACTCACGATGACTGCAAAGAAACAGACTACTCGTTTCATTTCGAATTCTCCCTTGATTGAAATTGGTGCGGGGCTGTCAGGACCGGAAGATTCTACCTTGCGGGCGCCGAGCGCTCAAGGTTGCCTGAGCCGAAAGCGTTGCGATAGTCTCACGTGACATGAAAATCACCCGTCGCCAGTTCAACTGTGGTCTCGTCGTGGGCCTGGGAGCGCTACCGTTTTATCGCTTACCTTTGCAAGCTTCGTTGCGTGTTAACGGCAAGCGGATCATGGACCACATTCTTGCGTTGGCGGAGTTTGGCAAGAACCCGCAAGGCGGAGTTAGTCGTGTTGCGTACAGCGACGCGGACAAACAAGGCCGCGAGTATGTTCTTGGTCTGATGCGCGACGCGAAGCTCGAAGTCACGATCGACGCGGCCGGGAATCTGATTGGACGACGCGCAGGCAGCGATAACAGTCTTGCTCCTTTGCTCATCGGGTCACACGTCGACTCTGTTCCGGAAGGCGGCAACTACGACGGTGTCGTTGGCTCGCTGGGCGCGATCGAAGTTGCACAGACGCTTGCTGAGAACAATATAAACACGCGACACCCACTCGAAGTCGTCATTTTCCAGAACGAAGAAGGCGGACTGATCGGCAGTCGCGCTATGGACGGTGAGTTGACAGAAAAAGAGCTCGACCTCGTGAGCCGCAGCGGAAAGACGATTCGCGATGGGATCAAATTCATCGGCGGCGATCCTTCGAGACTCGCTACGGTCCGTCGCAAGAAAGGCGACATCGCGGCCTATCTCGAGCTGCACATCGAACAGGGCGGCATACTTGATTCCGAAAAGATCAAGATTGGAGTGGTGGAAGGGATTGTTGGCATCAATTGGTGGGACGTGACGATCGAGGGCTTTGCAAATCACGCCGGCACCACCGCGATGAATAACCGCCAGGACGCGCTTTTGGCAGGAGCCAAGTTTATCCAGGCTGTGAACCGGATCGTGACGAGTGTTCCCGGCAGGCAGGTGGGTACGGTCGGCAGAATCAATGCACTGCCCGGCGCGCCGAACGTCATACCGGGAAAGGTGGTGCTCAGTTTGGAATTGCGCGATCTCGACGCAGCGAAGATCAATATGCTGTTCGAACGAATTCAGGCGGAAGCACAAAACATCGCGGCCCAGAGTAAAACAAAATTCGACTTCAAAGAGATCAACGTCAACATACCGGCGCCCACCGCTCCCCCAATTCGATCGTTAATCTCCGAAGCTGCTCGCGAGCTCGGCTTATCGACTAAACTCATGCCCTCTGGCGCCGGCCACGATGCTCAGGACATGGCGCGCCTTGGCCCAGTCGGCATGATCTTTATCCCAAGCGTCGCCGGCATTAGCCACTCCCCCCGCGAATTCTCCCATCCCGAAGACATCGCCAACGGCGCAAACGTGCTGCTGCACACGTTACTCAAGCTGGATAAAGCCTAGACTTCACTCGTACCGAAGCGCGATGATCGGATTAACTTTCGTCGCACGCCGCGCAGGGATGTAGCTCGCGAGGGCAGCAACAGCAATGAGCAGCAACGAAATCAGAGTGAATGTCGTTGGATCCGTTGCAGTAACACCAAACAGCAGTGTGGCCATCAGTCGAGTCAACGCAAACGCCGCAATCAGACCAACGACAATGCCGATGAGTACCAGCTTCATGCCGTATCCGACTGCGAGTTTCAGCACTGCGCCCGTTTGCGCACCGAGCGCCATCCGAATTCCGATCTCGTGTGTTCGTTGGGCCACCGAGTAACTCATCACGCCGTAAATTCCAACACCCGCAAGCACCAGCGCTACGCCCGCGAAGATCGCCAACAGCAGCATGCTAAAACGTTGGCGGGCGATCGATTCGGAGAGGATCTCTTCCATCGTGCGAATGTTTGACACTGGCTGGTCCTTGTCGATGTCCCAAACAGCCTTGCGCACTGTCGCCGCCATGCTGGCCGGATCGACGTCAGTCTTGACGACGAGGTCACGCGGCGCAAAGAACCCCACCTGTCGATAGCTCAAGTACATCTGCGGTTTCGGATCGGCGGTGAGTTCAAACTGCCGCACGTCTTTCACCACACCGACTACCTGAGCCCAATCCTCCGGCGTCTTTACTGCCCATGCCGCGATGCGTTTGCCAAGGGGATCCTCGCCCGGCCAAAAGCGACGCGCCATCGTTTCGCTGATGACCACCGCGTTTGGCGCAGTCTCCGTGTCGTGATCGGTGAGCGGTCTTCCCTTCAACACCGGAATACTCATCGTGTCGAAGTATCCGGGGCTGATGATTCGCGTAACAACGATCAGTTCCTGTCCCGGCGGCGGCGCGGGCCTGCCTTCGATGTTGATTGAGACGGAGTTTCCCTGGCGATACAAAGGAAGGTTCGTCGTGACTGCCGCTGACCTGACTCCGGCCAGCGACTGCACACGTTGGACCAGGTCAGTATAAAACGCCGCGCGAGGCTGGAATTTCGCGTACTTCGGCTCCGGAAGCACGATCTTCATCGTCAACAAGTTGTCGGCGCGGAATCCAGGATCGACGTTTCGCAGTCGTAGAAAACTATTGATGAGTAGACCCGCTCCGATTAGCAGAACGAGCGAAATCGCGACCTCAGACATCACCAGCAAACTACGCAGGCGCTTACCGCTGCCGCCTGTCGCTGCGTCACGCCCACCTTCTTTCAACGTATCTATCTGGTTGAAGCGCGCGGCCTGGATGGCTGGTGCTAAACCGAAGATCACGCCGGTCAGTACTGAAACAAGTAACGTGAAAGCGAGCACTTTGAAGTCGAGCGAGATCTCGCGAGCTTGAGAAATGTTTTCAGGTATGAAGGCTTTCAAGAGCACAAGTCCGCCATAAGCGATCCCCAAACCGACAATCCCGCCCAGCGTCGACAATAGAATGCTCTCGGTCAGAAATTGCCTGATTAAACGCCGGCGTTTCGCGCCAAGCGCGACACGGACTGCAATCTCTTTTTGTCGCACGGCGGCGCGTGCGAGTAACAAGTTGGCTACGTTAGCGCAGGCGATGAGCAGCACGAGACCAACAGCACCCAGCAGGATCAGTAGCGCCGGCCTGATATCACCTACGAGGTGTTCGTGTAGTGGCTGGACTACGGCGCCGAGATCAGCGTTCTGCTCCGGGTACTGTTGCTGCAGTCGCGTAGCGATCGTCGTCATATCGCTCTGTGCCTGGGCCAATGGCACGCCGGGTTTGAGACGTGCGAGCACCTCGAGGTAGTGGCGTCCGCGGCTCGACGCTTCCTGCTGCGTAAACGCGATCGGCACCCATGCCTCGTCATCACTCGTGGGAAACTGAAAACTCGCCGGCATGACGCCGACGACGATGTAGCTTTCGCCGTTGAGAGTTAAAGGCTTTCCGACGATGTTTGGATCGCCGCCGAATCTGCGCTGCCACAAACGGTAGCTCAAGAGGACCACATGCTGCGAACCGGGCTGATCTTCAGCAGCAGTGAAGACGCGTCCGATCTGTGGCTCAACTCCCAGTAACGGAAAGAGAGTAGCTGAGACACGACGGCCCTCGAGTCGTTCGGGGTCGCCGGCGCCGGTTAAGTTGAAACTGATGTCGGCGATTGCCGCCATGCCTTCAAAGACCTGGTTCTGATCGCGCCAGTCGACATAGTTCGCGGCGGCGGGTGTGTCGCGCGGGTAGCCGTGCCTGCTTGCGTCTTCCCACACCATTACGAGCCGTTCCGGATCTTTGTAAGGCAGCGGGCGCAAGAGCACAGTGTTCACGACACTGAAAATGGCGGTGTTCGCGCCGATTCCGAGTGCCAAAGCAATCACAGCAATGACTGTGAATGCCGGGTTCTTCCGCTGCATGCGCGCGGCGTAACGCAGGTCGTGCAATAGATCAGCTAACAAATTAAACCTCCCTGAACGTTCAAATACCGGTTCCTGGTGTAACGGTTTTTGTGAACGTGGCAACTCGTTTAGTAAATCGCCCTTGAGTTCTTGAATCGCCGCGCGTCTTGCTTCCAACTCCGTCGCGCCACTTCGCAGCGAACGCTCGTACACATCCTCGAGATGCTGGGCCAACTCTTCGACAATCTCAGCCTCCTGAGCCGGCGGCAGCTTGAGCCCAGCCAGACGCTTTCTGACTTCTTCCTTCCACTCAGGCATGTTCGAGTCCGGTAATGCGATTGATGGCCTCGACAAATTCACGCCAGCTATCGCGCTGTGCGGCGAGCACCTTTTTCCCTGCGGCGGTCAAGCGGTAGTAGCGTCGCCGCCGCTGTCCTGCCTTTTCCACCCAGCGTCCCTGAATCCAACCGCGTTTTTCGAGCCGGTAGAGCAGCGGGTACAGCGAGGCGACATTGAAACGCAGCGCGCCCTTTGAGCGCTGCTCTATCAAGTTGCCAATGTCATACCCATGGCGAGGCTGATCCTCGACGAGCGAGAGAATCAGCAACTCGGCACTTCCCTTCTTCAGCTCCCGATCGAGCATCTGCGAAGTCTTATATGGCATAGCGATATGTTATTGAGATGCATATCCGGCGTCAACTCAGGAATTTTCGTGCACGCGATCCGAATTTCAGGGCTGCTGGTTCTATGCCGGCGTCAACGTGTAGAATGCGGGGAGTATGAACCAGATAATCGCAGCCCACTTTGACGGTGAGCACATTCTGCTCGACGAGCCGGTGGAGCTCGAGCCGAATACGAAATTGCTCGTTACCGTTCTGCCGAAAGACGCTGACCGTGAAGTCTGGTTAGAGTTGTCGAAAAAAAGACTGGCGGCGTATGCTAATGACGAAGAGGAATATTCTTTGGACCTGAAAGACTCGTAATCAAATATGAAAACAAGGTGACGTTGTCCTCACTCCCGTTCCTCAATCCAACGGGATCACCAAGAACCGTCCGGCGATTTTCCTTAAAAGGATGCCGCCTTACGATGACTTGTTGGTCTGCGGGGTAAGCACTCAACTACATCAGGAAGTTGAAGGATTTGACGACCTGATTCGGGATACAGATCCCGACTTCGCCACAAGCGGCTTGAGAGCTACTTCCCTGATCAGGCTCGGATTCCTGGCAGTTTTGGCTCGGAGTGAAGTTATCAACTCTATCGGCTCAATCTCTGCGCAAAGACACCAGCGATTGCTGAAGACGTTGAGTGACTATCTCATACAATCGTAGATACTCGTCACAAGAAGCACAAAAGGCACAGAGTGAATACTGTGCCCTCGTGGTTTTGTTGGCTGTCTAACTTATTTACACTTGCTGTAGCCGCAATCGCGGCAGAAGTCGCAGCCGCTTGCATGCTCGAGTTGGCCGTGGCATTCGGGGCAGATGCCGATCATGTTGGACATGATGGCGCCGGTGACCGGTTTTTGGGTGTGAAATTGTGATTGC
>JBKPPH010000305.1:0-10140 GCA_046733535.1 Acidobacteriota bacterium | reverse complement strand
GTCCCCAGGATGTCACCCATAACTGGCCTGTAGGGTAATTCGGACCTACGCCGGCAGAACGCATTATGCCGTTGTTGGTGAAAACCCATCCGGTGAACACTCCGTTGAGGGAGCACGTTGCGTCGCTTCCGTTGCACCCGCCGCCCGCGACTCCGCAGGCGCGGTAATCAGAGATGTTGTCTTTGTACACAAAGCCGGCCCACTTCGTCGTGACTGGATCGCCGACCGTAATCATCGATTCGTCGCTATAGACGCTGTTACAAGTCGAACTTTGAGTCGGATTCGCGTTGACGACGGTGTTGTGAATGACTTGCAGGTCTTCGGTGCCGCTCAGACTCCAGCCCGTGGCATTGAAGCTTCCTGATGATGCACCGAATTCCGGCGTCCAGGTAGTCGCATCGTATTCGAATATGTTGTCACGCACGAGCACCCTGTCGGGGTTGTTTGTGCATCCCTGCGCCGGAACTGTTCGCCCGACGACGTCCATACCGGAATGCATATTCTTGCCGAAGTTTTTGTGGAACGTGAGGTCCTCCATCCGATCGCAGGTAGTTGGACCAGCAGAGTCCTGTTCGAGCTGCTGGGCGATTAAAGTTTAGCTCCGAGTCGGCTGATCGCGGCCGACTGTTCGTCTCGAGTTCAACGAAATTCTGCTTCCGATTGGTACGCAGCAATGACCTCTATCCCTGTCACGCGCGGGGGACGGTAATCACGCCCGTGCTCAGCCAGCACTCGGCGCGTCATCTAGAGTGCGGCGTTGATGTCCCTCGCGTCCTCTCTTAACGAGTGGAACTTCTCTTCCCATTGCTTCTGACGCTCAAGATCCAAAAGGCACGTATCGCCGTGTCTCCGAGCTGGGTAATTTGGTCGAGTCCGTCCGGATCCCAGTCGTTTTTAACCCATCGCTCTCGATCGCAGTCCACGGGAGCCGGTAAAACCAGGCCGGTCGTAGAGAAGCACATCCGCCGCTAGCTTTGCGCATCTTTCTGGTCGACGACCGAAAACGCTCCCCACCTCTCGATACTCATAAACACTCCTTCCTCAAAAAGGGCCGCGGCAGGTTTGAGCCCTCCTCGGCTCAACGGAATTTCAAAATTCTTTTTACGCGCCCAGCACGCCGACGATTGCTTCAATTGGTGGTGCAAAGAAGTATTGTTCATAAAAGTACGAGCCCCTTGAATTATCTCTAGTCCTGGAAGCGTCCTAATTCTCTACCTGTGTTCGCTCAGCCCGAAGCGAAGGCCATATTGACGAGTGTGCGAGGACGCAGAGGCTCAGGCTCAACCTTCGATTGAAGCTGGCGTGTGATTATTCGTGTTCAAAGAGGAAAGTCACGTAGAAGACTCAATCCGTGCGGTTGACAATGAGGGTAAAACTTGAGGCCACCTTTGCGGGTGGCCTCATCTTTGAGTTATTAACGAATAAGTGCTCCCACAGTGGACAATCTTCGCAACTTTTCTTGAGGCCCACGGCGGATGTGCTCACGTTCTTCCAGCCGTTGCAAAGCACGTTAGTCGGTACTAGCAGTTCCGACACTCAGGAAAGACTTCATTCATTCCAACGAACAGCCGTCAGTGCTTTCAGGGATACAGTGGTGTGCCATCGAAGAGATCGTGCGGTTTAAGCATAAAACCTGTCCACATAACCTGAGCCACAGTAGGTTGAAAGTTATTGTTGACATACCGGCCGTCCTCATCGCGGGGAATGTGATGCGCCGCGCTGTAATACCAGACCACCGTATCGGAGTTCGCTACGGGTTCGGCTGGGACGATGTAGGTTGGCAGCGATGGGACGTGCATCTCGGTGAATTTATATTTTGTTACAGTGAAGGCATTCTTGGTGAAATCCTCCTGGTGTAGCGGAGTGCCCGCCCGCAGGGGCATCAGGTCATAACCGGAAGCATGTCCCTGAGCATTCTTCAGCGTTGCATCGTGGATTCGTAGAGACGTGAAAGCAAGCGGATTCCATTGGAACCTGCTCTCACTTCTGATCAGGGTCGCAGGATCACTGGCAGTTAATCCACTTTCAACGTGCGAGACTTTCTGAACCGAATCACCGGGGAAGCCGTTAAGGTCGATATCCAACCGCCAGTAGATTCCGTGCATATGCGTTTCGAAGGGTTGAGGGGGATAGTTAGTTGCGGTCGCCCCTACCTGGCCGAGCACCACGCCATCATCGCGAAACGTCCACTCGATGATGTAGTTGTAATTGCCCGCACCGATGCCGCCCCACACGAGAACTTCCTCCCCGCGACGCACGCTGCCGTAATTTGTCCAAGCCAGTCCTCGATCACGCACTTGTTTGCAAACATAGTTGTTATCGAGCAAAGTGCCACCAGCCGATTGCGGACAATGTTTAGACGTCAACGGGAAGAGCGAAAAGTTGAAGCTGCTCATGTCAAGAAAGCGCGGCGAGCCCGAGTGATAAGGCACAAACAACTCAATCACGCGGGCGTCATAGATTACCTGAACCCAGGGAGAAGTTGGCGACTTTCGGAAGTAGGCTGCGTTGATAACCAAACCATTCTTGGTAACGCGCTGCCAGCAAAACCGCCATCGAGTTTCTTCGGGCAGAGTGTTATTGGTCGGAAACCGCTGCTCAATGAAGAACGGTGCGGAGCATTGCGCGTGCACGGTTGTTGGCTGAATCCATATTAGTAAACCAGCGAATAGCGAAAACAGACTAAGGGTGAGGTTCTTTCTCAGTTTCATTTGTCCTCCTTCTTAGGGGTGACGCCCGGGTGCGGGTCGTTCGACGCGCACGTTCTGCGCAGTGAGATCGACAATGACTGAGGTTCCGGTTAAAAAAGTATCTCCCTGCCGGAAGAGCAGCGATACACAACGATGCCGGTAACATCGGTCACTACGTGAAGTGGCGAGTATCCGCAAAGCTTCGACACTGTTGGGTTCTCCTTCACGGGCACTCTGAGTCCTGACCCGATATTGCTGATAGTTCGGGCCAAGAAGATTTATCAGGGTCCTGTTTTGGAGTGCGATGTTGAGCGCCTGGTTGACCTCTTCGTTCGACAAGGGCACGCTATTTCCGTCGATAGCTACGGTTTCCAGCACTGTCCGCTGTTGCAAGTTAACCAGTGTCAGTACGCCTTGATTGCCATCGTAACGGTAATAAAGCACTTCAGCATGACGGCTACTTTCGTCAGTCGTTTTTGGTGTCGCCAATTCTACGGAAATCAACAGTTGGCGGCCCGTTCCTCGCAGTCGTTTGCCTCGAGGGTCTGCTTCAGCTAAGCGAGTGGCCAACTCGCGTTCCTCTGGTGTTAGCGCATCGAATTTCAATGGTCGACGCTGCGTCGTTTGCGCGTGAGCATCGTGAAGCATGGGGACGAACTGAATTAATAGCGCCAGCGTGATCGCGGAAAGAATCCGAGAGAGTTTTGAGGTGCGCCCTGGCACAAAAGCGAAGAATTGAAAAGACTGCATGACACCTCCTTCAAATTGTTACCGTTGGGCTGTTTGATGTGAGTAAACGGTAACTTGGTTGTGACTAGTACTAAGCTGACACCGTTCGGTTCAGAAATTAAGACTTTTGGAGTGTCTCACTTGATATGCGCTAAACGCTGAAAACGTTTCAATCGAGTTCCCGTGAACTCAGTTAACTCAGGTGCCTGCTGGGGAGCAAAGAGAAAGGCCACCGGAGCGGTCTCCAGCGGCCTTCGTCAAATTATGGCTACCCACCAGTGGACAATCTTCGCAATTTGTTTCTGAGGCCAACGACAGAAATGCTCACTTTCTTCCAACAGCTATCTTCACGGCAAAATTTTATAGTCCCTCGTCCTGCCTGGGTTTGGTGGTGGCCTCGATTGTTCAACGAAACAACCTGCAAAATTTGGACTTGAGAGTTACCTGGTGAGACTGTACCTGGAGTTGCCCACTCGTGCGGCACGTAGAGAGAAACGTTTTCTTTCGGTTTGTCATTAAAGATAGGTAGTCATCCCATTCGGTTCTCTCCTTCAGAGATGTCCCAGAGGAGAAGTTGACATGTCAGAAATAAAACTCGCTAACGAGCCACCACACAGCAGTCCCAGTCCCCCACTGCGTTTTCATGGCGTGCTGCCGATACGCGGCCTTGAAGATGTCCCGCGTTCCACTCTCTACGAAGGACGCTTTGGGCGAATGTTTCGCAACCTTCCACCTTTCGCTCCAGATGATGCGGATCTTCTGTCGTTGGGTGCACTGATGATCGAGACGCAGGCGCAAGCCGATGATCCTAATCTCGACAATGCGGATATTCCTGCGGGCTTCACCTATTTCGGTCAGTTCATTGATCATGACATTACCTTTGATCCGAATTCTAAACTCCAGCGCGACAACGACCCGGATGCTCTGCGCAATTTCCGCACGCCGCGCTACGATCTTGATTCGCTATATGCCGATGGACCGGACAACAATCCGTATCTCTACGCTGAGGACGGTATTCATCTGCTCGTCGGTAAGAACGCGGCCGGCGAAGACGACCTGCCGCGAAACTCTGTGGACCCGAAGCGCGCTCTCATAGGCGATCCGCGTAACGACGAGAATGCGATTGTCTCCCAACTTCATTTGGCCTTCATTAAGTTTCACAACAAAGTTGTGGATGCCTTGCCTCCCGGCACTCCCGATCTTTTTAACGAAGCGCGTAGGATTGTGCGCTGGCATTACCAGTGGGTGGTTTTACACGACTTCCTGAGAGAGATTCTGGGTGGTGACGATGTCATCAACGATATCGTCAAGCTTGATAAATACAAGGTCCCCTTCGGTGGCGGCACTAGAGATATTCAGGGAGCCTTGCACGTTGACCTGAAGTTCTATCATTACCGGAATCAGCCGTTTATCCCGGTCGAGTTTTCAGTCGCGGCTTATCGCTTCGGCCACAGCATGATCCGCACTGATTATGAGCTCAACCCGGAAACCGAAGACCCCGACGATGTTGACATCTTCGGCGAAGAGGGTGAAGACCTCCGTGGTTTTCAGGAAAGACGGGGTGGGTTGGAAATTCAGTGGGCTCGCTTCTTTGAGTTCTCTGGCATCGCGCAGAAGCCACAGCTCTCACGCAAGATCGATTCGAAGATTGCCCTCGGTCTCGGTTCGCTGCCCTTCATCACCGACATGTTTAAATCACTCGCGCAACGGAATCTCCTGCGTGGCAAAGCCCTCGGCCTGCCCTCTGGTCAGGCGGTCGCAAGAGCGATGGGAATGACGCAGGGCAACATCATCCTGACACCTGCGGAATTGAACTTACCCACCAACGCTCCCGGCGGCAAACCCGGCGATCCGCCGCGCAATCTGGCAGCGGCCTTTAATACAGATACGCCACTCTGGTTCTATATCCTCAAAGAAGCGGACGTCCGGTGTAGTGGTAAGAAGCTTGGACCAGTCGGCGGTCGCATCGTTGCGGAGGTACTGGTAGGTCTACTTGCTGGAGACCCCTCATCGTTCCTGAACATAGAACCAACTTGGCAACCAAAGCAAGGGCAGTTTGGTGCTCCTCAAGATGGCAAGTTTTTCATGTCTGATCTCCTGCGCTTCGCCGGTGTAAAGATTTCATAGAATGCCATAACGGACCACGAATTCAGTCTTGGATGTCGAGCTTTGCAAAGCTTGCCCTCAAGAGTCCGAAATCATTTTTGGACACAGTCAGTACAGCAAGCAATAGCGACCTGATCAACGATTGGAGTCAACAGTCTTTTAGGCCATGTCGCATGCTGATCACTGACCAGGTCGCTACCGCTCCCTGTACTGACCGTGTCCAAGGGCGGCGTGCGACTTTTGAGGTAAGGCCGCATAGCAACTCGCACGAGAAGCGGAAGATTGGATTGCGCAATTACGACATCAGCTTGGCAAAGAGAAAGGCCGCCGGAGTTAGTTCCGGCGGCCTCCAGAATCTAAAGGCAACCCGCGCCTTACTGCCACTCAATAGTCTCTGTTACTTCTTCAGGCTGTTGTAGATCGTTTCGACCCAGCGATCGGTTTTGATGAAGCCGGTGCCCCATGGCGCCCACTCAGCCGGTAGTCCCTCGCTTTTGATCTGGTCCAGGGTTTTACCGGCTGTCATTTTTTGCCGCACGATCTCGGTGGTTTGCTGCAACATGCGGTGATAACTCTTGAGGTCGTCGACCGTTGAAAGCGGACCATGACCGGGAATGAGTTTCGCATCCGCCGGTATCTTGCCGATAATTTCGCCGACGTTCCTTATCAATCCCTCGATGCTGCCGCCACTTTCCAAATCCACGAACGGAAATCGTCCCGCAAAGAAATCGTCACCGAGATGGACCACGTTTGAGTTCGTGAAGAAGATGACACTGTCGCCGTCCGTATGGCCCTTCGGGTAGTGAATGACCTTTATCTCTTCGCCGTTGAAGTGTACCGACAGCGACTGATCGAAAGTGATCACCGGCAACGCTTCTTTGGGTGACGCCGGAGTCGTCCGCTGGAATACCACCGACTTCTGTTCAGTCGCCAAACGCTTGCGCACGTTGTCGTGAGCGATGATCGGCGCTTCTGGTCCAAAGACAACGTTGCCGCCGGTATGATCGCCGTGCCAGTGGGTGTTCAGAATGAAGCGCAACTTCCCCTGACCGAGTTCCTTGAGCGCCGCGCGAATCTTGTCGGCGAGCGGCGCAAACTGATCGTCAACGATCAAAATGCCGTCTGCGCCAACGGAGACTCCGATGTTTCCGCCCGAACCTTCGAGCATGTACACGTTGCCCGCAACTTTGGTTGCCTTGATCTGGACCTTCGAAAAGTCTGGCTGCTGAGCATGAATCGAAACAGCCAAAAGCAACAGGAAGACGGGCACGAAAATTTTCTTCACGCGATTTTCTCCTTCGCCACGAAAGCACAAATCATGCTTCGGGGTTCTTCAATACGGCGATGAATGGTAAGTTGCGGTAGCGTTCGGCAAAGTCCAAACCGTAGCCCACGACAAACTCGTCCGGAATCTTAAAACCAAGATAGTCGATCTTCACTTCCTTTTGCCGCCGCTCGTATTTGTCGAGCAACGCTGCGAGCTTCACGCTCGCTGCACCGCGCGAAGCGAGGCTGGAGAGCAGGTACGAGAGTGTCAGGCCCGTGTCAACAATGTCTTCGACGACGAGGATGTGCCGTCCTTCGATAGGCACGTCGAGATCTTTCATGATGCGAACTTCACCCGACGTTCGCGTCGATGATCCGTAACTCGAGATCGCCATGAACTCGACGCCCAGCCGTGTATCGATCGTACGAAGCAGATCGCTGAGAAAGAAGCAGGCGCCCTTGAGCACGCCAATCAGCAACGGATTGAGTCCGGCGTAGTCGCGCGTGATCTCCGCCCCAAGCTCCCTGATGCGCGTCTGAATTTGTTCCTCCGAGATGAGGACTTCAAGATTTGGATTACTGAACTCCGACGTAAACTGCGCCGAGGAAGTAGCCAACTCGTTTCTCCTTTAATGCAGGTGTTGGTCGAGCAAGATGTTGCGATGTGCCGCGTGGTGCGACATACTATGCAAGCTCTTCCTTCAGGTCAATGCTAAACACATCTCGTGTACTTCTTTGCGCCGTTGTTCTGACATTCTTCGTCGCTCCTGTATTCGGTCAGGGAACGGCGATCGAACCCTGTCAGGCTACACCCACTCCTGCGAAACCGGGACCTGCGAACACTAAAGTCACGACTAAATGGCAACTGTTGCCCGTCGATGCGAGTGTTCCCAGCGACCCTGAGATCGAGAAGTTGATCGCGCCTTACAGCGAGAAGGTCCGCGAGCTGAGTAAAGTAATCGGAAGGCTTGACGGCGGGCTGACAAAGAAAGGTGTGGGAGCCGGGTCGCTCGGAAACTTCGTCACCGACGGGATAAGAGCGCAGGCGAAAGCGAAGCTCGGAAAACCGGTTGCGCTCGCGGTCGTAAACGCCGGCGGACTGCGTAAAAACGAGATCTCCGCCGGTGAACTGCGCGCCAGCGACATCTTCGAGTTACTGCCGTTTGAAAACGCTCTCGTCGCGGTCGATGTAACCGGCGTGCAGCTCGCGAAGTTGCTTCAGGTCGCGACACGCGATGCGCAAGCAGGCGCGCGCATTCAGTTCAAGTGGAACGAACAGAACCGCGCTGAGTTTCTGAGTGGCAAACTCCTCGACGAGAATGGAAAAGAGCAGGAGATCGATCCGCAAAAGATCTACACGATCGTTACGATCGATTACCTGCTACGACTCGGCGGCGGTGCTTACGCGTTTCTTCAGGAAGCGAAGAGCAAGACGCCGCTGAACATCACCATGCGCGATGCGATGATGAATTACGTCAAGTCTGAAACTGCGGCGGGCCGTTCCATTCGTCCCGTAGTGGACGATCGCTTCGTTCAGGTTGGACCAGGACCAAAGACAACTGAAAATCCTCGATGATCAATCGACGAACATTTCTAACGACTTCCGCGATCTTCGGCGCGACACTCGCCGCGTTTCCGCGCGATCTGCTCAACGCGAGCGCGGCAGACACTGTCATCACGATTCTTCACACCAACGACACCCACTCCCAGATCGATCCGTTGCCCGCGAACGACAAGTACGCAGGGAAGGGAGGTGTCGCGCGGCGCGCAACACTCGTCAAGAGAGTCAGGAAAGAGAATCCCAACACGCTGCTGATCGATGCGGGCGACGTGCTCCAGGGCACTCCTTATTTCAACTTCTACAAAGGTGAAGTCGAATACAAAGCGATGTCGGCGATCGGCTACGACGTTGGCACACTCGGCAATCACGAGTTCGATAACGGCGTAGAAGCACTCGCAGCGGCTTTGAAGTTCGCGAATTTCGATATCGTTTCCGCGAACTACGACGTGAAAGGAACAGCGCTCGAACAACGCGTCAAACGTTACGTCGTTAAAACAGCCGGCGGCATACGGATCGGTTTGTTTGGACTCGGCGTGAGTCCCGTTGCACTGATCACTCCCGAGAATTTCAAAGGCGTGACTTACATCGATCCGGTGATCGCGGCTCGAGATGTCGTGAAGAAGTTGCGTCAAGAAGAGCGCTGCTCGCTCGTCGTTTGCATGTCGCATCTTGGTTACGTCGAAAAGGGTGACCAGGGCGATTCATTCGTAGCGTCGCAGGTGGACGGGATCGACTTCATTGCGAGCGGCCACACACACACGTTCATGGACCAGCCGGTTACGCAAGCTCAACCGTGCGGCGCGAAGACTCTGATCTTTCAAGTCGGCAAGAGCGGGATTTACGTGGGCCGAGTCGATTTCACTTTCCGGAGCGCAAAGCTCGCAGCCGTTTCAGCGCGGTTGTTGGATCTGAGGAATGCTTGATGGCTGATGATTCAACCCGCGATCGAGTTCGTGCCCTCGTCCGCGAGGTGTTGGAGAAAGCTGGACCAGAGGCTCCTGCTCCAAGCCCGACGCGTTTCGTAAACACAGTTTCCGAAAGTCCCACCACTCAACCTGCAGTCACGCGTGACGAGTCGGCGAAGAGCGTCATCACCGAAGACGATGTGCGTGGTCTCGAACCAGGCGCGGTGCTCAGAATCGGAGAAGACGCGCGCTTGACGCCACTCGCCGCGGACATCGTCAACGAAAGAAAGATCGAGATCGTGCGTCGCACTTCACGACGTGGATCGAAAGCTTCGAAACTGATCGCGGTCGGTGCGGACCACGGTGGCTTCAAGATGAAGGAAGAACTCAAAGTCGTGCTGAGCGATCTCGGGCACAAGGTGCAGGACTTCGGCGCGTACTCTGAAGAAGCAGTCGACTATCCTGACTTTGCGCATGCAGTCGCGCGCGCGGTCGCTGATGGCAGTTCTGATCTGGGAATCGTGATTGACGGAGCGGGTGTCGGCAGTGCGATGACCGCGAATAAAGTTCCCGGCGTTCGCGCGGCGGCGTGTTATTCGGTCGAAGTTGCGCGCAACTCTCGCGAGCACAACGATGCAAACGTGTTGACGCTCGGAAGCAAGACGATCAGCAGCACCCAGATGCGCGAGATCGTCACCGTGTGGCTGTCTACTGAAATCAGCGAAGAGCGCCACCGCAAGCGGGTCGCGAAAATTGACGCGATCCAGCGCCAGTATCAAAGATGAGCCGCAAAAGGCACATAAGGCACAAACAAACAGGTCAGAGCTGAAGAGTTAGCTGACCTCATTTGTGCTTTTGGTGCCTCTTTGTGGCTGTTAGAATG
>JBKPPH010000304.1:0-6558 GCA_046733535.1 Acidobacteriota bacterium | reverse complement strand
GGATCAAGGCTTCCGTAGTGGCATGATGAGGGCGTATTGAAAACGAGGCCAGCAACACCCGTTGATGCATCGCTCAACTCAAGCCTGAAGGGGTTGCCCTAAACTTGTCGGAGTTGCTTCTTTTAAAAAAGGGAGCAGCCGGGGTAGTTCAGCCATCCGATGTATTGGTAATGAAGATGTCCTCTATTTCTTGTGAAGCAACCAGGCAAACGCTGTCGTTGTACATCGACGACTGTGTGTCTCTCCCGACTCGAGTAGCGATTGACGAGCACTTGGATCGTTGCCCTGTGTGTCGCGCCGAGGTTGCGGAGCTGCGTTCACTGACTCGCAGTTTGAGTTTGATGACGCGCCCGACCGCGCCCGCAGGTCTCACCGATGCGATTTCCGATCTGCTTACGATTGAAGCCGCCGCTCGACGTCAGGCTCCGAATCCCTCTCTTAGCCATCGCATCGCACGTTTTCTCGAGCCGCGTTTGATGCCTTACACGGTGGGTTCATTTGCGTCAGTGATCATGTTCTTCCTCATGTTTGCGGCGCTTCGTCCACACTTTGTCGCACTACGTGAAGCGGCGCTCCAGGCCAACGGTGGCGTGATTCTTCTCCACACTACCATTGAACCGGTTTACGATCTCTATAGTCCGGAAGACTTCGCCAGGAGCCGTTCGGACGTCTCTGAACTGTCGCCTACATTAAACCCGAGTGGCCGACTGGCTGCCCTGACCCGTGGCTCTACACATTTGCACGACCGTTACACCAGTGATGATGACGATATGATCGTAGGACTGGACGTTTTCAGTAACGGCTCTGCATCACTGGCCGACGTGGTCCAGGCTCCTCGTGACAGGCGAATGTTGGATGAGTTTGAATCCGCTCTGCGCCAGGATGCACCCTTTGTGCCTGCCTCATACGACCGCCGCCCGGACACCATGCGGGTCTTCTTCACGGTGGGTCAGAAGGTCGACGTCGACGCTCGAAATTTCTAACTAACAAGCGGGATAAAACGTAAACTTAATCGACCTCGCCATCCGAGGTCACACAGGAGTATTCCTCCATGTTTCCTCTCCGACGTGCTCACCCCCGCGTTTCGCGCATTGCTCTGACATTAACAGTGTGTACCTGCATGGTGCTGATCCCAAACCTTCCCATTTTTGTCAGCGGAGCAATTCAGGGCCAAAACGATTTTGACGGCGGAGTCCGACCGCGCCGCGCGAAGCCGGAAGGTACATTGCTCAATCTCGAGGCGGTACAGGAGGAATCGCAAGTCGTGCGAGAGCCCGCAGTTCCTGTCCCATCCAGCATACGTTCGCCGAAAAATATTGGTAAGCCGTGGGATGGGCGGCGCGTAGGGGATCCAGAACTGGCCGGCAAGTTGGATCAGAGTCGCCGAGCGCACGCACGCAGGCAAGTGAGTCCGCCGCTAACCGTGCTGGACGATCAGTTTGTGCAGAATTGTTTCACTTTTGCAGTTGGTCGTAATCCTTCCAGTTCGGAAGCAATCTACTGGAACGACGAGTTGCGCGTCGCCTACGGCCAGGGTCAGGGATCGCTGAAATTGGCGGCAATCGAGTTGGGAAGAACGCTGTTTGAATCCGCGGAATATGCAGCTCGGAATCGCGACGCTCACTGGTACGTTTATGACCTCTACAAGACTTACTTGATGCGTGATCCGGACTCCGGTGGGTGGGCCACGTGGGAAGGTTTAGTGGCGACTAATGGACGCGAGTATGTACGACGTGGATTCGAAGAGTCAGGTGAGTTCGCCACGTTAGTAGGAACCATGGTTCCCAATGGCTCCGCCGGCTCTAACGCAACCTCGCTGATTTCGGCACGCGTTGATCCGCGAAACCAACCCGGCAACGGCATGCTGGCGCGCGATGCGAATTGGAGTCTGGCGCTGTTGAGCTTGCCGGGGCGCGCCGGACTCGACCTCGGTTTGTCGCTATCGTATTCGTCGATGGTCTGGACGCGCTCTGGTCCATACATCTATTTCGACGAGGACAACGGCTTCCCCAGTCCCGGATTTCGTCTTGGTTTTCCCACCGTACAGCGCAAGGTCTTCGACGCGCAAACGGGTAGAAATTCGTACCTGCTGATTACCGCCAGCGGTCGACGCGTCGAATTACGACAGGTTGGTACGTCGAACATTTATGACGCGGCTGACTCGTCGTATCTGCGGCTGACTGACAACAGCCCAACCTTGCTGGTCCACTCTACCGATGGCACTCAACTCAGCTTCTCGGAAATCAACGGCGAGTATCGATGCGTAGAAATAAAGGACCGCAACGGCAATTACGTCACAGTCAATAACAATGCTCTTGGCCGCATTACGACCATTACGGACACCCTCGGGCGCGTGATAACGTTCAACTACGACGCCAACGCCAATCTTCTATCGATTACGCAGAGCTGGAACGGGCAGCCATCGCATCAGTGGGTTGGTTTCAACTGGGGCACGCGGACGATGCAGTCAAGTTTTTCGAACGTCGCCGTGGTTGGAACAGTAAACGGTACAGTGCTGCCGGTCATCACGCAGGTGACACTGAATGACACGTCTCAAATTACTTTCGACTATACCAATTCTCTGCAAGTGTATCTGATCAGAAACTATTTCGGAGCGCTGCAGCGCAGTGAAACTACGTTCACGTATGACGCGGCGGTGAGCGACGTGCCGCGTCTGAGTGACAGTCGCATTTCGGCGAGCAACTGGACAGGTATAAACGGAGTTCCATCACAAGTGATCACCACGTACAGCGTGGCCGGCGATGGCGCGTGTGTGATGACCGCACCCGATGGAACGGTCTACAAAGAATATTACGGCACCGGTTGGCAAAGAGGATTGACGACGCTGAGTGAGGTTTGGGCCGGCGGCGTGCGTCAGAAGTGGACCACGACCGCGTGGACGCAGGACAACACCTCATTGAGTTATGAAACTAACCCACGTGTCGTCGAGACGAACGTCTACGACGCGGGCGGCAATCGCCGCCGGACCGCAATAGAATATGGGCCGTACGCGCAGTATGGATTGCCTTACATACTGCGCGAGTACGCTGCTGATGCCGTCACTCTGATTCGCGAAACCTTTACCGATTACAACCTGAGCCAGGTCTATCTCGACCGCCGCATCATTGGCCTCGTATCGGCGGTACACCTCACCAACATCGCCCAGTACCAGCGCAAGATCACCTACTCTTACGACGATCCGGCGCGTCTTCAGGGCGTGCCTGCAGCGGCTACGCAACACGACGTTAATTACAATCTCTCTTTCACGGCGCGTGGAAACGTGACCGCCGTTTCGCGTTGGGACGTGACCGATATCAACAACACCGCGAAGAAGCTGACCACTTACACTAGCTACTACAACACCGGCACACCCATTTCGACTACCGATGCGGCGGGTCATCAGAGCAGTGTCATCTATAACGATTCATTCTCCGACAATCTGAATCGCAACACGTTTGCTTATCCCACGAGGTTAATAGATGCCGACGGGTTTAGCTCTTACGTTAATTACAACTTTGATTTCGGGGCGACGATACGCACGGAGTCTCCCGCGCCCGCAGGCCAATCGCAGGGCGCGATCCAGAGCATGACTTACAACAATCTGGGACAACTGCAACGGGTTACCACCGCTAACAATGGAGCTTACAAAAGATTTTGGTATGGACCAGACTACGTGGCCAGCTACGCGACGGTAAATAGCGTCGCTGATGAGTTGTATTCCATTCAGGTCGTGGACGGACTTGGCCGCGTCATCGGCGCAGCCGGGAACCATGCGGGCAGCACTGGCGGCTATCGACTGGTTAATACGATTTATGATCAGATGGGCCGTGCCTGGAAGCAGTCAAATCCGACTGAGGTCAACGGTTCGTGGGTGCCCAGTGGCGACGACAGCGCCGGCTTCTACTACACGCAGCGGAGCTACGATTGGCAAGGGCGTCTGCGCATGACCACGAATACGGACGGCACGACCAATGAGGTCAGTTATGCAGGCTGCGGCTGTGCGGGTGGCACGGTGGTTACACTTACTGATGAAGGCACTCTCGAGTCAGGAGTCGCGAAGCGCCGGCAACGGAAGATCTACTCGGATGTGTTGGGCCGCACTGCGAAGACGGAAATGCTAGCGTGGCAGAACGGCAGTGTTTATTCGACGACGGTGAACACATACAACGCCGCCGATCAAATCGAACAGATTCGCGAGTACGCGGGAGCAGAGGGCAGTGGCACTTATCAAGATACGACAATGACGTATGACGGCTACGGCCGCTTAAAAACGCGGCACGTGCCTGAACAGAGCGCGGGTACGGCGACTACCTGGGCTTACAACGCCGACGACACCGTGCAAAGCATTACGGACGCGCGAGGAGCGTCAGCGGCAATTACTTATAACAACGGCCGGCATTTGCCGAACGTTATTACGCACACACTCGCCGGCAGCAGCACTATTGTTGAATCCTTCGGCTACGACGCCGCAGGCAATCGCACCTCGATGTCCGATAGCTCGGGTGGAACTACTTATCAGTACAATCAACTCTCACAGATGACCTCAGAGACACGGACCTTCACGGGTCTTACAGGCAGTTATACACTCGGCTACGACTACAATTACGCGGGTCAGTTAAAGAGTCTCACGGATCACACACTGCAAAGGGTCAACTATTCTTACGATACGGCGCGACGGCTGAATAGTGTGAGCGGCACGAATTACCCGAGTGGACAATTCATCAACACTATCTCGTATCGCGCCTGGGGTGCTCCACGCCAGACTACTTATGGCAACGGACGAATTGAGTCTCAGACCTACAATTCGCGTCTGCTGGTTTCTCATTACGAGATTCCAGCGGGCGCAGGGTTCGGCACGGCGATGTCGGTCGATTACCAGTACTATGACGATGGCCGCTTGAAGTTTTCTCATGACGTGCTCGACAACCGGTTCGATCATAGTTATGAATACGATCACGCAGCTCGTCTCACGAAGTCATTTAGCGGGGCAGAGGCTCGCGGTGAACCAGCGACGACAAATCGGCCTTACAAAGAGACCGCCACGTATGACCAGTTTGGCCACTTGAATGCGCGCTCATCCAGGCACTGGAGTAAAAGCTTGGGATTTTCGTCCTCAGACACCTATTCAAATAATAGGCGCGTTGGGTGGAGTTACGATGCAGATGGTAATTGGGTAAGTGGAGCAGGGCGTCAGCATACGTATGATGCGGCGGGCAGAGATATAACGACTACGTGGACGAGTGGGGCTTCGAATCAGTTCTACGATGGTGACGGGCAGCGCGTGAAGGCGACGGAGTCGAACGTGGTCACGTATTATCTGCGTTCTACGATCCTCAAGGGCCAGGTTATTGAAGAGTTGGGTAGTACCGGCGCGAAGCAAATGGGGTTTGTCTATGCGGGAAGCAAACTGATTGGTCATCAGCTTGGTACCGGGAGTGTTTCACTGTTACATCAAGAACCGTCGGGCGTGAGTGTGCGTGCGAGCTCTCCGTCGTTTGCGGGTGTCGGGTATTGGTTGGAATTGGATCCGTGGGGTGCTGAAGTCTTTTCGTGGGATCCTTACCTTGAAGACCCTCAGTTCAGTGGTGGTCGCGGAGAAGGAGGTCCGGTGTTCCCCGGTGTTGGAGATATCAGCATGCCGTCGACGGGCTGTAGTCGTCTTCTTGATGGGGTCTTAACTCTCTGCGACTTCGTCGAGCGTAATCTGATGGGCGGAGGCATCGGCGTCGAGCGCCGCTACCGCGACGGGACGACTGAACGATTGTCTATCGATGTCTTCCTCGGTATTACGCGAATATGGCATCCCGGAGGCCGCGGGAATTCGTCAATGGAAATAGACGAGAACGATGTGGTTCGAACGAACAACAACGATCTTGCTTACTGGGAAATCTTATACACGCTCTACTTCGTTCCGCAGATGCCAGATGAGCAACTATTGAATCTCGGCAAAGACGAATTGAAGAAGCGGATAAAGGAACGAAAGCAGTGCGCGGAAGTTTTCGGCGGAAAGGATAAAGCGCTCAAAGCATTGGACCAACTCCGTTTCACGTTTGGAACCCTCGAACGGGGAATAATGGAAATTACAGCCAACAAGGTAACTGTTGACCGGAATAGGTTCAGTGAAAATGGTGCAACACTGCCACTTGCTTTGAACATTCGGAAGTCAAATGTACAGGGCTTTCCCTCCACTAAATTTGAGTTAGAAACTTTAAAACTCGAGGGAAAGGAATTTGCAGCTTTTGCAGTTGGCCATGAGCTGGGTCACAAGAGAAAGATTTACGGTGAATATGACAACGACGGAAGCTCTATTTTCGCCAACCTTGAGTCAGGCGCTAACAACGAAAAGATTCGCGAGGCGTGCTTCGATGAGTATGCGCCACAACCAGCAAAGTTGCGGTAACCTGGAATGTTCGGCGGGAGACAAGACTGAGGTTTTCTCAATCCGTTTACGTGGAGGCGAGCATGCGAATAGTTCTGCTTCTCGGCTGCTTGATTACGAGTTTCGCGATTGTGAATGCCCAAGCCGGTCGAGGAATCCCAATGTCGGCTGGTGAGGAT
>JBKPPH010000303.1:0-9284 GCA_046733535.1 Acidobacteriota bacterium | reverse complement strand
CATGCCGGCTCGCAACGGCTATGAGGTCTGTGAATACGTCAAAACAAACGAGAAGCTGAAACACATTCCCGTGATGCTGCTCGTAGGCTCGTTTGAGCCCTTCGACGAAGCGGAGGCGCGCAGAGTTGGCGCGGATGACATATTGACGAAACCATTTCAATCGATACGACGACTGATCGACCGCGTGGGGGCGCTCGTGAGCAGCCCGCCTGTAGTCGAGAAGGAGAGTCCAACGGCCGAGCTTCCGCGGGTCGAAGAGCCGGTGGAAGAAGAAGTGCGTTTGGACACGCAGGAGTTGGAGGTCACGACGGCAGACACGTTGCCGCTTGACGATGCGATAGCGGCGCAATCGTTACCACGTGAGGAGAAAATGGAAACGGAAACGCGAAACGATTCTGACGTCTTGTTGGACCTTGGTGAGTATGAGCCAGTGAGGGCGGCGGCGGACGATGAGTTTGTGTTGGACCTCGATGATGAGCCTGCTTATGAACCGGCCCCGGTGCGTGCCTTTGTGGAGCCGCAAGTGAATGAAGCTGCTGCGGCCGCGGTGGGTGGGCGTTACGAGTCGACGTATCAACCTGAGGTTCACAGTTCGTTTGCAGAGACGCAGGAAGTGCCGTATGCGGGTGAGGCGTCGTACCAGTCTGAGGCGCCGAGTGCGAGCGACGCGCCGGTCGCCGAAGCCGAACCAATGTTCGCTGAGGCTGCGCCTGCACCGATTGCTGCACCAGCAACTTCGATCAGCCCCGACCAACTCTCCCCCGAAATGATCGACGCGATTGCGCGCCGCGTCGTCGAGATGATGTCAGACAAAGTCGTCCGCGAGATCGCGTGGGAAGTCGTCCCCGATTTGGCTGAGTTGCTGATCAAGCGCCAGCTCGAAGAGAGGCAAGCAAAGTAAACTTGGACCACGTGGAGTTTTTGAGATCACAATCGCAAAATTGCGACCTCAACGTCCATCGAACGGCAGTTCGTGACCCTTAGCAATCCTGCCCAATCCTCTCAAAAAGCCTACCGCGAAATCCTTCGTTTAGAGATTGGGATTACCCCTGCCAGCGTGCCAAAAGCGAATAACTTCAATGGCTCGCCGGTCGTGATCTACTCGATAGAGAATTCGGTACGCTCTTACGATAATCTCGCGAAGGCACTCATCATCAAATTCCGGTACGACTCGACCTCGGTCGGGGAATTGCCCCAAGCTCTTGGTATGTCGAATCAGGAGCTCGCCAAATTTTTGAGCGCGGTCAATATCGTCGATTGAAATGTATCGAACGACAGCTTGTAGGTCTAAACGTGCGGATCGTGAGAGTTTTACCTGATAATCCATGAGGGAAGTTCACGTTCGACTTCTTCGATAGGAATGCTGTCACCGTTATCAAGCTCAGCTAAACCTTGCCGAACGGCAGCAATAAACTCCAGCTCTCGTGCAATATCCTGAAGTGAGGCATCATCCGGAATTCGCTGCAGCAAATCTTGAACGATCTCTTTATTCGTCATACTGGCAGTTTGCACTCGGCTTGTGGTTTTTTCAAGTGTCCAAGCCGCGGATGAACGCAGATAAATATGGATTAGACCAATCCGCGTTTTTATCAGCGTTCATCTGCGGTTAATTGTTCATTTTGAAGTTTTGGCGTGGCTTGGCGTAGACTCTAGCTTTTCGTTTTTAAGTCGAGGCATAGCATAGAGTCGCATGGATATCCCTAAACAGTACGACCCCAAAGAGGCGGAGCAGCACCACTACGAGCGGTGGGAGAAGAATGGCTATTTTGCGCCGGAATTGAATAAAGATCCGAACGCGCCAGTGTTCAGTATCGTCATCCCGCCGCCCAACGTTACCGGCTCGCTGCACATGGGCCATGCGTTGCAACACACGCTTATGGACGTGATGACGCGGCATAAGCGGATGTGCGGATATCGAGCGCTGTGGCTGCCTGGAATGGACCACGCCGGCATCTCCACGCAGTTGATGGTCTCGCGCGCGCTGAAGAAGGAAGGGAAGTCGCGGCACGATCTCGGGCGCGAAAAGTTTGTCGAACGCGTTTGGAAGTGGAAGAACGAATCGGGCGGACAGATCATGGTCCAGATGCGCCGCGTCGGCGACTCTGTCGACTGGTCGCGCGAGAAATTCACCATGGACGAAGATCTTTCCCGCGCCGTTCGCGAGGTCTTTGTGCGGCTGTACGACGAGGGACTGATCTATCGCGGCAATCGAATCGTTAACTGGTGCCCGCAGGACCAAACCGTACTGTCCGATCTCGAGGTCGACAAACTCCCACAGGCCGGAAAACTCTATTACCTGAAATACCCGATCAAAAACAGCGATCAGAGCCTAATCGTCGCTACCACACGACCGGAAACGATGCTCGGCGACACTGCCGTCGCCGTGAATCCTGACGACGATCGCTATCGCGGTCTGGTGGGCCAGACCGTCCTCCTGCCACTCACCGATCGAGAGATCCCGATCGTTGCTGACGAGTACGTCGACCCGGAGTTTGGCACCGGCGCGGTGAAGGTGACGCCGGCGCACGATCCAAACGATTACGAGATAGGCCTGCGTCACAACCTGCCGCAGATTGTCGTGATCGATCCGCACGCGAAGATGACGGCTGACGCTGGGCCCGCTTATGCCGGACTCGATCGCTACCAGGCGCGTGAGAAAGTCGTCGCGGACTTCGAAGCGCTGGGACTGCTCGAGAAAGTCATCGACTACGAGTTCTCGATTTCCAAGTGTGAGCGCTGCAAGACGGTGATCGAGCCTTTGATCTCGACGCAATGGTTCATGAAGATGGACCAACTGCGTGACCTCGCGCTCGATTTGAAGTCGCGCGAACAAAAGCCACGGTTCGTTCCCGAAACGTACGAAAGGATCTATACGAACTGGCTCGAGAACCTGCGCGACTGGACCATCTCGCGCCAGCTTTGGTGGGGCCATCAGATTCCCGCGTGGTACACGGCTAGCGGGGAAGTAATCGTCGCCATGTCCGAAGAAGAGGCGCGTGAGAAGGCGGGTACGAGCGAACTCACACAAGACCAGGACGTGTTAGACACCTGGTTCTCATCCGCGCTCTGGCCTTTCTCAACTCTCGGTTGGCCCAACGAAACGGACGACCTGAAGACTTTCTACCCGACGTCGGTGCTGGTCACCGCACGCGACATCATCTTCCTGTGGGTCTCGCGCATGGTGATGATGGGGATGAAGTTTATCGGCAAAGAGCCTTTCGCGGACGTTTTCATCACGGGAACAATTCTCGACACCCAGGGCCAACGCATGTCGAAGACGAAGATGAACGGAGTGGATCCGATCGACGTGTTCGACAAATTCGGCGTCGATGCGACCCGTCTCACCCTCGCGCAGATTGGCAGTACAGACATTCGTTGGAATGAGAAACAGGTGGAGTCGTACCGCAATTTCGCAAACAAGATCTGGAACGCCGCGCGGTTCTGTCTGCTGAATTCGGAAGGCGCGGGCGTTGACCCTGAGATACTCGAGCAAAGCACTGCGCTCCACGATCGCTGGATCGTTTCTCGACTGAACAAGACCGCGCGGGATCTCAACGCCGCGATCAACGCCTACCAGTTTCACGAAGCGGTGCAGACTTTGTATCACTTCTTCTGGGATGACTTTTGCGATTGGTATATCGAACTCGCGAAAGCCGAAGTCACTGCCGAACAGGAGAGCGCCGCGCGTGCTGAAGCTCGTACGCGGCTTTTGACAGTGCTCGAACAAGCGCTGCGGTTGTTGCATCCGTTTATGCCCTACATCACCGAGGAACTGTGGCAACGTTTGCCCGGCGAGAAGCAATTGCACGCAGCGTACGCGGGCGCCGGGCCCACCGTTATGTTGACAGCGTTTCCCGAAGGCGCCGCGGAGTTGATCAACGAAGCGGCGGAGTCGGAAATGCAGGCGATAATCGAACTGATTTCGCGCGTGCGAAACATTCGTTCCGAGATGAATATCAAACCGGCAGAGCGCATTCCGATTATTATCGGATCACCTGACGAGGACCTGAGGCGTGTTTTCGAATCGGCGCGAGAACAGATCTCGCGCCTCGTGCGCGCGTCTCAAGTTTCTGTCAGCGAGCGCCTCGACGCGCCGCGCGCTTCCGCTCGTGCTGTGTTGACTGGCGGCGCCGAGTTGGCGGTACCACTCGAAGGTTTGATTGACTTCGAACAGGAGCGCCGGCGTTTGCAACGCGAACAGGTGAAGTTGCAAGCAGAGGCTGCGAAGCTCGAAGCGCAACTCGGTAATCCAAACTTCGTGTCGCGCGCGCCGGTTGAGCGAGTCAACGAAGTGCGCGAGCGAATCGCAGCCATCGCGCAACAGTCGTCTCAACTTCAGCAAACAGTCGAGAACCTGCAATGAACTGGATCGACGAAGGCGCGCTCTACTCGCAAATCGGCCTTTTTCTACGCGAAGATCTCGGACGCGGCGACATCACCACGCAGTCGATCGTTGCTCGTAACACTCGCGCTCGCGCTCGCTTCGTGGCGGGGCAGAACATGATCGTCGCGGGCCTCGAAGCTGCCGAAGAAGTTTTTCTGACGCTCGATTCGCAGCAACAACTCGAAGCGTTTGTTTCCGATGGGGAACCGGTCGAAGCCGGCAAGGTGATCGCGCGCATGATCGGCTTTGCCGACGTGCTGATCTCCGCTGAGCGAGTCGCGCTCAATCTTTTGCAGCGACTCTCGGGTATCGCGACTTTAACTGCCGAGTACGTGAAGGCGGTCGAAGGTACCGGCGCCCAGATCGCAGACACGCGAGCGACTACGCCGGGGCTGCGTTTGCTGGAGAGATATGCTGTCGAGCTGGGCGGTGGTTACAACAGCAGGTTTGGTTTGGACGATGGCGTCGTGGTCACTGCGAATCACGTTTCGATTCTTGGTGGAGTTGCGAACGCGGTGAAGACTGCGAAACAGAAGTTGGGTTATATCCACAAAGTCGCTGTTGAGGTCGCGTCAGAGAGTGAAGTAAGAGAAGCGGTGACGGCGGGCGCTGATGTGATCGTGATCGAGGATCTGAGTCCGACGGAATTTCGGCAGCTTGCCGGGATGGCCAAAGAATTGAGCGCGTCGATTGTAGTTGAGTGTGGTGGGAAGATTACGACTGCAAATGTTCGCGAGTATGCTGAGGGCGGCGCGCAACTGATCCGCGTGGAAGCGCTGACGAATGGGGCCGCCGCCACGAATATTAGTTTCAAAGTTCAGCCTTTTTAGCCACAAAAAGCACAAAACAGAATGACGTGGGGAGAAGCGACGCGCAGGAAACTTGCACGCAGGGCGCTCGAGCGTCAACTCGCCTACCAGGAGCGTAAGGCCGCGCACGTCCGCGGTCGTGAAGACGAGATCATTCTCGCGATGAAGACGTCGTCGCGGCGCGTGCGCGATCTTCTCGAGACGTTTCAACCGATCAAATCGGATGCGCGGGTGGTTGAAGTTGGCAGCGGCGCGCATGGACTGATCTTTTACTTCGGCTCGCGACGCGGGATCGGTGTGGATCCATTGGCTGTCAGGTATGGCAGCTTGTTTTCACGCTGGCAGCGTTGCGCGCCGACAGTTGCTGCTGTTGGTGAGTCACTGCCGTTTCGCGATCAGAGTTTTGAGGTCGTGCTCTGCGATAACGTGGTGGACCATGCTGAGTCCCCGGTGAAGATTGCGGGCGAGTTGGCGCGAATTCTGGTTCCCGGCGGGTTACTGTATTTCACAGTCAATATTCATCATCCGGTGTACGCGGTTGCGGCTGGCGTTCATTCGAGTTGGCGGGCAGTTGGTTTGCCGTACGAAGTTGGACCCTTTGCCGATCACACCACGCATCTTACGCTTGAAGCTGCGAGATCTTTGTTTCGAAACTTGCCGCTTCAGATTCTGAGTGCGAAGAGTAACGTCGATGAAGCACGGGCACGCGCGCGCAAGCAGGCGCCAAGGCACCTTGGCGATCGACTCAAGCGCGTGTTCTTCAAAAACGCCCTTTATGAAGTAGTCGCGCGCCGAGTGTAATTTTTGGAACTGGTCGCCCGCCGCCGCGTGAGCGGAAGCATCTGGCTGGAACTTGATGGCATCTGGATAGCGGGGTATCTTAAAAGCGGTACTCGAAAAGGAGCAAGATCATGCCTGTTTGGATTCGTAGCTACGCCAAGTTCCTCATCGCCGTTTGCCTCGTAATTAGTTTCTGTTTGATTGAAGGCGACGCGCAAACGCGCAGGAAAAGGCGTGCGCGGCGCGCGAAACCCGCAGTTGCAAGGCCGGTGATCACAAATCCTTCGGTCGCGCCGCCGACAGGCACGGAAGCCACTGACACGGGCGACGTCAAGATCATCAGTACCGCTGACTCAACTCAGGAACCCACACAACCAACTTCATCGAAAAGCGCAAAGACTCCGGCCGCACCCGAGCAAGAGCAAATGCAGCAGACGATCACCAATCTCTCAAACCAGGTGAACAAGCTGACTGACAAGTTGACGCAGATACAGGACGACGATCGCTACCAGCTCGACATGGAGCGCTTGACTCGCGCCGAGCAACGCGCGGAGCAATTGCGTTCGCAGTTGATCGACACACAGAGCAAGATTGCGGACTTCGAATCGCGAATCGAGCAGTTAGACTATGCGTTGAAGCCGGAGAACATCGAGAGGTCGACGCAGGGTTACGGGACCGTGCATCCCGAAGAGGCGCGCGAGGCGCGCAGGCGGCAGCTCGAGAGTGAACGATCGAGAGTGCAGGCGCAGTTACGGCTGGCTGAATCGAGCAAGACGCGTTTGGAAACGGCGGTTGTGAATGCGGACACGGAAGTGGACCACCTGCGCGACAAGCTCAATCAACGTCGCCAGCAGATGGATGCCGCACCGGTCCAGCCACCGCCGAAAAAACCCGAGTAGCGCCACAACCAGAAACAAAGTACACAGATCTACACGGATAAAAACGGATGAAATCCGCCCCTCATCCGCGTGAATCTGTGTGCATGGTGACGGCTTTCCACCCTCCGATCTGGTAGATAAACACCAACGTGTAAGCCTCGCCGCGAACGACCGCTGTGTCGCCGTAGACTGAAATACTCATCTTCGCCGTATCGGGTTTTCCATACTTAACTTTCCCAGCCCTAAGATCGTCGAGCAGTTGTTGCCGGGCGATTTGAGCGGCGCCGCGCGTCCACACGAAAGTCGAGTCAGTAAGCGCACTGAGCTTGTCAACGTCGGCAGCCGCGAGGGCTTGATGAAACGCGGCTTCGGTTGCCGCCACTTCGGTTTTGCTTTCCGCTTCGCTGCGAGGCATGCGCGTCGACTGCCAGTTCACCACTTGCCATTTGCCATCGCGCTTTACGAACGTGCCGCTGTTCAGCAGGTTTGCGACTTGCTTGCTCCCGCCTGTTTCCGTCGTTGCGACCAGACGGAAAGCGACGACGGCAGTGTTGCCATACTGCTGAATCTGAATGTCCTCTGCCGTGTAAATTGTCTTCGGGTCCGTTGGCTTGGGCGCCGGTGCTGAACGCACGTCGTGCATCACCTCGGACTTGTTGACGCGCCGGCCGGCCGAACGCGTGTAGATCAAATCGTCAGCCCAAAAACGTTCGTGCACGGCAGCGTCGTTACGCGAGGCGCCGGCAAGGAAGTCGTTCAACAGTTTGGTCAACTCGGCGGCATCGGAAGCGGTTTGCGCAAACACGCCGCAGCTCATGACGAGAACGAGGATCACACACGAAACAGTTCTTCTCATGGGCACGGATATTATCAAGTTAACCCCACAGGCGCACTTTTGAAGGACCAAGAGAATCCACGTCAGACGGTGCACGTGCCGCTACCACCGTCGCGATACTTGATATAGAAGATGAAGATCACGAACCCGCCGGCTATGATGAAGAGGGCCATCACCTCGAGCTCGCTAATCGTCGGTACACTTCCGGGGTCAACCGGTTTGGCGGCGCGATATGGCTCGGCAGTTTCCAGCACGACTGCGTCGCTAACCGGAGTCACCAGTTGATAACGAACCGCGAGGATCGTGGCTGCTTTGTTCAACGACTCATCTCGCACACTGAGTATTCGTGCAACTTGATCGTTGGCCCAAAGCCTAGCGAGGAGATCCGACGTTTCGAACGCGGGCGGCGAGGCTGCCTTTTTGCTGGACCTGACGAACTCGAGGGTTTTGACCTGCCCGGTGAGTTGCGCAAACAGTCGCTCGAGATCTCTTTGTAAGGAGTCCATGCGCGGGAATGATTTCACCTGGTTGATTCCCTCGAGCTCCTTTTCGATTTCGTCTGTGCCGGCAGCTACCCGCACAGAGTAAAGCACTGGTCCATACGGGCGGCGTTCCCACCGCCGGCTCAATTCTTCGACAGAGTCCAGTTGTATAAGCTGTGGAGTGTGGATCCACACGATCGCGTTATTGCCGGGGGTTGCGGCTGCGAGATCCCACGCAGCCAATAATGCCGGAACGTTGTCAGCGCCACCCGCGAAAGTTAGGGAACGCAACTTCGGAGGAATCGCTCTCGGGCCAAAGTCCTCGGCGTCCGTCAATGCCGAGGTCCGGTTAATTCCGTCAGCGTCCGCGAAAACGAGTTCGGTGTCGAAGTCGGGAGGTAAGGATTTGATCGCCTGCTCGACGTCATCTCGAAACCTGCTCATCGCGGCGGACGTGTCCACTACAAAAACTATTCGTCGCAAGTGACTCGGCACTCGCTCTGCAATCGACTGCCGGACAATGAACTCGCCAGTCTCGAACGGATCTTTGCTCCAGATATCGTTGACGTTTGACCGCTCTAATCTGACTGACATCGCCGGGCCGGACAGAACTGTATCCGGCAGACTCGCCCGCAAAGCAAAAACATTTGGAGCGGGCCGCTCGTCTGTAAACATTTTCTCAGACGTCATCGGCGTCTTGGCCTCGATCCAAACCGCGTGAGTTAGCGTATTGGGAATCCGAAAGTTTCTATTCACGAAGTGTGGCAGAAGCAGTCGCGCGTGGTTTATGTCTTCCAGCAAGAGCGGCACAGTAATGCCGAGGCGAATCTTCATCTCACAGTCTGGAAGAACGGGAAAACATCGGACCATGACGCGGTCGCGACCGGCGGACGTCACTAAAACAGGATCGGGTCGCCGCGGGATCGCAACTTGCTGATATGCCTGTCTCACCTGCTCCCTTCCTGCAAACGCGGCTTCGCGTTCCTGGCCGTCGACCCAGAGTGTCAGGCGAGACACGACCCCTCCCGGCGGAAGTCGCACTTCGGCGCGGGCTTCTCTTTGCTCATCGGAATCGTTGTGGAAGACGAGCGTCCACTGCATGTAGGCCACGCCTCC